>CAXUDC010000139.1:5764-9184 GCA_964249685.1 uncultured Acidobacteriaceae bacterium | reverse complement strand
GAGCCGAGAGCCGAGAGCCGAGAGCCGAGAGCCGAGAGCCGAGAGCCGAGAGCCGAGAGCCGGGAGCCGAGAGCTGAGAGCTGAGAGCTGTTAGCTCGCAGCTGTCAGCTGAAACATTACCCCGCCACCACCACCGACCGCACCACCCCATCCGCCACCCGCGTCCTCAACCTCTCCCCCACCCGAGCCTCCCCAACCCCCTTCAAAATCTCCCCATTCTCCAGATAAACGATCGTATACCCCCGACCAAGCACCGCCAGCGGACTCAGCGCCTCCAGCTGCAGCCCTACCCGCTCCACCCGCAAACGCCGCCGCGCCACAATCTCCCGCGCCACCCGCTCCAGCCGCCCCTCCAGCGCCGTCAGCCGAGCCCGAGCCCCCGCTACCCGCACCGCCGGATCCTGCCGGCGCAGCCGCGCCTCCAGCCCCGCCGCCCGCACCGCCAGCCCCCGCGACCGCCGCGCCGAAGCCGCCCGCAACCGGAACCCAAGCTCATCCACCTTCTGCGACCGTAGCGAGATCCCGTCCCGCAGTCTCGCCAGCACCTGCGCCGCCGAAAGCCTCTCCAGCCGCCGCCGCGCCCGCAGCATCTGCAGCTCGCCTGCCCGCAGCACGCGTCGCTCGAGCGCCAGCACCCGCTCCTCGATCCGGTGCTGTGCCGCCGTAATCAACTCCGCCGCGGCCGAAGGCGTAGGCGCCCGCAGGTCGGCCACATAGTCGGCGATCGTATGGTCCACCTCATGCCCGATCGCCGCCACCACCGGCAGCCGTGACGCCACAATCGCCCGCGCCAGCCCCTCGTCGTTGAACCCGTTCAGGTCCTCGAACGACCCGCCCCCCCGCGTCACCAGAATCAAATCCACGCACATCGCACCAGCCTGCGCGTTGAACCAGCGCACCCCCGCCGCCACCTGCCGCGCGCACTGCGGCCCCTGCATCGCCGCCGGATACACCACCAGGTTAAGCCGCGCATGCCGCCGCCGCACCACCTGGATCACATCCCGCAGCGCCGCCCCGTGCGCGCTCGTCACGATCCCCACGCAGTGCGGAAACGCCGGCAGCGGCCGCTTCACGCGGTCGAACAGCCCCTCCCGCCGCAGCCTGTCGCGCAGCTGTTCAAACGCAAGCTGCAGCGCCCCCGTCCCCCGCGGCCGCAGCGTCTCGGCGATCAGCTGCACCTGCCCCCGCGTCTCATACACCGCAACGCGTCCCTTCACCTCCACCGCCAGCCCGTCCTTCGGCTTGAACCCAAGCAGCTGCGCCTGCCGCCGAAACAGCACCACCGGCAGCTGCGCCTCACCATCCTTCAGCGTGAAGTAAACATGCCCGGAAGCCGCCGGCCGGCAGTTCGAAACCTCGCCTTCTACATGGACCGTCCCCAGGTAGGCCCCCTCCACCAGCTGCCGGATCTCCGCAATCAGCTGTGAAATCTTGTACAGCGCCGGCCGTGCCGACACAACAGGCTTCTCCGGCTCCAGCACAATCGGCGCATAGACCTGCACTGGCGTCGCAGGCCTCAGGTCGAACGCCAGCTGTGGAGTCCCCTGAAAGCCCTTACCTCGACGCTTCGCCCCAAACATAGCCCGCGCACTCGGAACTGCATCATCCATATCTAAATCTTACCGCCACCAGGGTGCCCCATGATCACCGCAGGCTCCATCGCGGTGATCGTGGGGATAGTCTCTATCTGACCCACCCCTAACCCACCCGCAACAAAACTTCCGCCGCATCCAGCAACTCCATCGGCGGCGCCGGCTTCGTCACAATCGACACCCGCTGCGGCAGCTTCCGCGCACACTCCCGCACTCGTCCCAGGCTCCCATACAGCCCCGTCAGCACCAGGATCGGGCACCCCGGCAGCTCTCGCCCCAGGTCCTGCATCAGCAAAACCCCATCCCGCCCCGGCATGTCGATATCGCATACCACCAGGTCCGGCGGTCTTGCCATCGCCGCCGCCAGCGCATCGTCCGCGCGCGCATGCAGCTCCGCCTCAAAGCCGTGCCTGGTAAAGATCAGGCCAAGCGTCCGGGCTACCAGCGGTTCATCGTCCACAACCAGAATCCGCATGGAAAACTCCATAGGTCAAGAATGCGAAGAAGGAGAAGGGCGTACGCGACCGAGTCGCAGGAGTGACCCTAGAAGAGCCCACCCGCAAGCCGCTGTCAAGCAAATTCCGCGTCATCCGCTCCCCCAAAGTGTCTAATCAACAAGAACAGCAGTGGAGCAGTGCAATCTATGCGTCTCGTCAGTCTCGTGCTCGGAATCCTCTTTCTCGCAGGCGTCATGCTCGATGCCTTCCAGACCATCGTCCTTCCCCGACGCCCCACGCGGCGCCTCCGCATCACGCGCCTCTTCTTCGTTGCCACCTGGACCCCCTGGAGCGCCATGGCCCAGCAAATTAAAGATGCCACCGTCCGCGAGCAGGCCTACAGCGTCTACGGCCCCCTGTCGCTGCTGCTGCTGCTCGCCCTCTGGGCCACCATGCTCGTCACCGGCTTCGGCTTCCTCTACTCCGGCCTCGGATCCCACTTCGCCGACCCCATGAACACCACCGGCACCTGGCTCGCCAACCTGCGCACCAATTTCTACGTCAGCGGCACCACCCTCTTCACCCTCGGCCTAGGCGACGTCACCCCCAAAAGCCAGCTCGCCCGCGTCCTCATCGCTACCGAATCCGGCGCCGGCCTCGGCTTCATGGCCCTCGTCATCGGCTACGTCCCCGTCATCTACCAGGCCTTCAGCCGCCGCGAGGTCTCCGTGGCGCTGCTCGACAGCCGCGCCGGCTCGCCACCCACCGCCACCGAGCTCATCCGCCGCCACAGCTACAAAAACGGCCACCTCGAGCTCATCAAGCTCCTCGCCGAGTGGGAGCGCTGGTCCGCCGAAATCCTCGAATCCCACATCTCCTACCCGCTCCTCTGCTACTACCGCTCGCAGCACGACAACCAGAGCTGGCTCTCCGCCATGATCGCCATCCTCGATACCTGCGCCCTGCTCATCACCACCATCGAAGGCGACACCCTCCGCCAGGCCCAGCTCACCTTCGCCATGGCCCGCCACGCCCTCATCGATCTCGGCCACGTCTTCTCCATGTCCAAACGCATCGAGGCCATTGAAGCCCACCCCGACCGCCTGTCCCCGCAGGTCTTCGGCATCCTCTGCGAGCAGCTCGGCGACCTCCAGGTCCAACTCTGCGGCGACCCCGCCGCCATGCGCCGTCTTACCGCCATCCGCCAGCTCTACGAGCCCCAGGGCTTCGCCCTGAGCTCCTACCTCCACATGTCCCTGCCCTTATGGATCCCCGAACCCAGAAAAACCGACATGTGGAAGACCGTAGCCGGCCTTAGCGCCGAAGGCGAACGAGCCCTCCAGGCCGCCGAGCACATAAGTGAGCAATCCACGGCCGGCCACCTCCACGAC
>CAXUDC010000139.1:0-5664 GCA_964249685.1 uncultured Acidobacteriaceae bacterium | reverse complement strand
ATAGCTCATAGCTCATAGCTCATAGCTGACAGTTTCCACCTCCACCCAGAAAAACCATGTCAAGCCAAACTCTGCACCATAAAGCCACCAACTCCAACAAATCAAACCACATACATCCGAAATTTAGTTTGCGTAGTAACCCCGGCCCACCTGCTATCCGATAAACAGCAATCAAGAAAGCCGCAACCCATCAGGGTTGCGGCTTTTACACAGCAGTGATCCATCTGGATCTAACCCCAACGCTATGAAGATCTTAGGATCAAAGCACGGGGGGGACTACAACTGAGGCTCAGGAGCCGCCGCCGGGTTCAGCTTCTTCGCCGCCAATGTCCCAGCCGAGCTCTTCGGGTCCTTATCCTTGATCTGTGCATAGATCTTATGCGCCAGGTCCAGCTTGCCCTCAGACGAGTAAAGCTCCGCAAGCTGCATCTGCGCATTCGCCGCCGGGACCGAATCCGTCGGCTTCGCCGTCAGCTCGTTATAGAGCTCAATCGCCTTCGGATCGCGCCCCGTCTGACGATACAAATCCGCCAGCGCAAACTTTGCCAGCGAGGCAAGCTCCTTGTTCCATGAGCCCGCCACCTTCTGCAGCGTAGTCTCCGCCGACTGTGTCTGCCCTTGATCCAGCTGCGTCAGCCCCTCAAAATACAGGGCCGTGCGTCCGTCCTGAGTCAACCCGTAGTGGTCCGCCACCGAGGCAAACTTCGCACCTGCTTCTTTCGCCCGCGCGGCCACCGTCGGGTAGCTCTTCACGCCGGGCGTCGGCGGCTGACCCGCAACGTCCACCGGCGACTGGTAGATTTCCATCGCCTCGCCAAAGGCGTTCGCCGCGGCATTCGACCGCGCGTAGAACGCCACGCCAACCAGCACCGCCAGCACGATCACGGCAAGCAGAATCGCCGTCGTGACGATAATCGACCTGCGATTCTCAGTCGTAAACGCCAGCCCGCCACCCGTCGTCGTTATAAAGGAGTCCTGCTTGAGCGACTGGCGCGTCTTGTTTTCGGGATTCGTAATTTCGTGAGGCACGTTGTAGGGGTCTTCCTTGGCTCTAGAACTGACAACAGTTTACCAGACCCCCACGGGGTGCCCCATGATGTATCGCGGTTTCATCACGATCATCGTGGGCGAATCCCTTCAATCCCGTAGCCAGTCACCCATCAAGCCTCCACCAACCCATACCGCCGCTGCCACTGCTGCTTCAGCCGCGCCCTGACCACCGCCCGCTCCTCCTCCGGAATCGCCGGATCCGGAGCCGACGCGAACTGCGCCGCCTCCGCCTTCGCAAGCTCCAGCACCGCGCGGTCCCGCAGCAGGTTCGCCACCCGAAACTCCGGCATGCCCGCCTGCTTGGTGCCGAAAAACTCCCCCGGCCCGCGCTGAGCCAGATCCAGTTCGGCAAGCTCGAACCCGTTCTGCGTCCGCACCATCGCGTCCAGCCGGGCCTCCGCCGCCTCACTCGGCCGCCCACCGGTCATCAAAATGCAGTACGATTTCGCCGCCCCGCGCCCCACGCGCCCACGCAGCTGGTGCATCTGCGCCAGCCCAAACCGCTCCGCGTGCTCGACCACCATCACCGTCGCGTTCGGCACATCGACGCCCACTTCGATCACCGTCGTCGCGATCAGCACCTGCGTATCGCCGCGCTGAAACCGCGCCATCGCCACCTCCTTGTCATCGGAGTTCATCCGCCCATGCAGCAGGTCCAGCCGCAAACCATGCAGCGCCCCATGCCGCAGATCCTCAAACATCTCGGTCGCGGACCGCAGCTTGGTTTTCGGAAACAAGGGAGCCGTCTTCTTCCGCTTGCCCTTCGCGGGCTCGGGCGCAGGCTCTTCCGCTGCGAAATCCAGCTCCGGCTGATCGTCCTTCGCGCCCTCAATCACGGGATAAACCAGGTAAGCCTGACGCCCCTGCTCCACCTGCTTACGCACAAACGCCCACACCTCATCGGCCTTCGCGTCCGTCGTCCGACGCGTCACAATCGGCGTGCGTCCCGGAGGCAGCTCGTCGATCACCGACACATCCATATCGCCATAAACGGTCAGTGCCAGCGTCCGCGGAATCGGCGTCGCGGTCATCACCAGCACATCGGGATCCGCACCTTCTTTCTTCATCAACTTGAAGCGCTGCTGCACCCCAAACCGGTGCTGCTCATCGACGATCACTAGCCCCAGGTTGCTGAAGTCGACCTTCTCCTCGATGAGCGCATGGGTCCCGATCGCAAGCTGCGTCTCGCCAGAAAAGATGCGCGCGCGGCTCTCCCGCTTGCTCGCCGGATCGAGCGAGCCGGTCAGCAGCGTGACGCGGTAAGCCTTGCCCGTCGTCGGCGAAACCCGGTCCCGCAGCAGCTTGCGCGCGCTCAGATAATGCTGCGTGGCGAGGATTTCGGTCGGCGCCATCAGCGCGGCCTGGTAGCCGTTTTCGATCGCCACCAGCGCCGCCTGCATCGCCACGATCGTCTTGCCCGAGCCCACATCGCCCTGCAGCAGACGCCGCATCGGCTGCGGCTGGCGCATATCACCGACGATCTCGCCCAGCACGCGCTTCTGCGCCGCGGTCGGGTGGAACGGCAGTACCTGCTTCAGCGCAGCGCGCACCTCGGGCCCGGTCGCAAACGTCGTCCCGGCCCGCTGGCGCATGCGGTTGCGCTTCAGCTCCAGGCCAAGCTCGAGATAAAAGAACTCTTCAAAGATCAGCCGCTTGTGCGCCGGTGTCGTTGCGGCCTGCAGTTCCGCAAGCGGTGTTCCCGCTTGCGGAAAATGCAGCGCGCGCAACGCGTCCATGCGCCCGGGCAACTGCAGCTTGCGCCGCAGCGAGAGCGGAATCGTCTCATCCGGGTCGGCGTTAGCCTCGACCAGCTCCTCGAACACCGACCACATCACGCGCCGCGTCCACTTCGACGTCAGCTTCGAGCCCCACGGCGTCGTGCCGCCCAGCGACTCATACACGGGCACGATGCGGTTCATCTCGAGCTCGGCGAACTCGGCTTCGGGCCCCGTAACGCCCGGCTCGGGCAGGATCTCAAACTGCGGCTGCAGCAGCTTGAAGCGGCCGTTGCCGCCGGAACGCGAGGCCTCCAGCTTGCCGTAAACTGCAATGCGCTGGCCCAGCTTGAAGCGCTCGCGCAGGTAGCTGCCATTGAACCAGATGCACTTGATCGTCGATTGCCCCAGCCGCGCGCGGCCTTCGCTCAGGTCGACGCCCGGCGCCTCAAGCCCGAGCGTCATCTCGAACAGCGCGCCGCGGCTCGTCGTCAGCAGCGCCGACCCGCGCACGTCGCCTAGCAGCGACGCCATCTCGCCTGGCTGCATCTCCGCGATCGGCCGCGGGTTCAGCCGGTCTTCATAGCGGAACGGAAGGTGGTAGAGCAGGTCCTCGACCGTCTCGACGCCGCGTTTAGCGAGGTTCTCCGCAACGCGCTCGCCCACGCGCTTGACGAATTTGACCGGAGTAGAAAGCGCAAGAGCCACACCCTGATGGTAGCAAGCCGGCCTGCTAAACTGGTGGTATCTCATGGCGATCGTAGAGCTTGACAACATCCGCAAGGCGTACGACACCAAGGTTGCGGTCGAGGGCCTGTCGCTGCGCATCGAGCCCGGAACCATGTTCGGCCTGCTGGGCCCGAATGGTTCCGGCAAATCCAGCTCCATCCGCATGATGATCGGCATCACGCGCCCCGATGCGGGCACCGTCAAGCTCTTCGGCCGGCCGTTCGAGCGCGAGGCGCTGCACCGCGTCGGCTACCTGCCGGAAGAGCGCGGGCTGTACAAGAAGATGAAGGTCCTCGACCAGCTCGTCTTCTTCGGCCAGCTCCACGGACTCGACGCCGGTGTCGCGCTGAGCCGCGCCAAAATCTGGTGCGAGCGCATGCAGATCTCGGACGCGATGGACAAGAAGACCGAAGAGTTGAGCAAGGGTATGCAGCAGAAGATCCAGTTCATTGCCTCGCTTCTCCATGAGCCCGACCTGATCATCATGGACGAGCCCTTCAGCGGCCTAGACCCGGTCAACGCCACGCTGCTGATGGACACGCTCGTCGACCTGCGCAAACAGGGCAAGGCGATCCTGTTCAGCACGCATCGCATGGACCAGGTCGAGAAGCTTTGCGACTCCATCGCCATCATCTACAAGGGCAGGCTGGTGCTGAGCGGTGCCATGCGCGAGATCAAATCGCGCTACCCGGCCAACCGCATCCAGACGCACTTCACCGGCGACGCTTCGTTCCTGCAGCATCCCCTCGTCGCGGAGGCCAAGAACTACTCTGGCATGGCGGAACTCAAGCTGCGCGACGGCGGCGACGCGCAGGCCGTGCTCGCACACGCCGTCGCCGCGGGCACGCGCTTCACCAAATTCGACGTCATGGAGCCGACCCTTGAAGAGATCTTCATCGAGACGGTAGGGGAGAACGTCGATGCATAACATTCTGCTGATTGCCAAACGCGAGTACCTGGAGCGCGTCCGCACCAAGGCCTTCATCATTGCGACGCTGCTGATCCCGCTCATCCTGGGCGGCATCATCCTGGGCGGCGGATACCTGAGCCAGCGCACCCAGGCCTCCGCGCAGCTTTTCCTGCTGAGCGACGGCACTGCCGCCGGCCAGACCTTTGTTCATGACCTCCAGAGCGAGCTCCAGGTGCCCGACGAAGATGGCAAGGCGAGCCAGATCGGCGCGAGCCTGGCCGTAAATACAGCGGCTGAGCGCGCCACGCTCGACCTTCGTCTGAAGGACAAGAAGGACACCCTTTCGGGCTATCTGCAGGTTCTTCCGCCTGCCATCGCCGGCGCTCGTCCCGGCTTTGCGTACACGCCGCGTTCGGCGTCCGACATCACCACGATCGACGCGCTGCGCCAGGGGATCAAGGTCACGCTCAACCGCGAGCACCTGACCCATGAAGGCCTCTCGAAGACAGACGTCGACAACCTGCTGAAGCCGGTTGAGATCGACACCTCGAAGACCGGCAGCACGGCCGCGGCCTTTGGTGCCGCGTACGCGCTCTTCTTCATGATGTACTTCGTCATCATGCAGTTCGGCATGAACACGGCACGCTCGATCATCGAAGAGAAAACCAGCCGCGTCTTCGAGGTCATGCTGGCCACCATCCGGCCGGAGGAGATGCTCGCGGGCAAGATCCTCGGGGTCGGTTCGGTCGGGCTCACGCAGGTTGGCATCTGGATGCTTGCTGCGGCCGGCATTGGGGCCTACTCGATCGCCACCTCCGGCGCTGCGGCGCACATCTTCGTCTCTCCGGGGCAGATCGCGTTCTTCATCGCGTACTTCCTGTTCGGCTTCCTCATCTACTCTTCGATCGCCGCCGCACTGGGCGCGATGACGAACTCCGAGCAGGAGCTGCAGCAGCTGAATATGTTCCTCGTGATGCCGCTCGCGCTTTGCATGCTCATGCTTGGGCCCATGATCAAGGCGCCTGATTCCACCCTCGCGCGCGTGGTCTCGCAGATCCCGTTTTGTGCCCCGTTGCTGATGGACTTCCGCATCTCGCACGGCAACCCGCAGGCGTGGGAGATCGTGCTGAGCTTCGTCCTGATGGCGGCCTTCATCGCGCTCGTGCTCTGGATCGCGAGCCGCATCTATCGCGTCGGCATCCTGATGTACGGCAAGAAGCCCAACTTGCCGGAGATCCTGCGTTGGCTGAAGTACAGCTA
>CAXUDC010000138.1:1674-9213 GCA_964249685.1 uncultured Acidobacteriaceae bacterium | reverse complement strand
GCCGAGGTGCTGCGCATGAATCGCACCGCATGGGTGGCCTGGCTGCAGCACGGCAGCAAGGAAGACTGGGCCGAGCGCGTGGGCGTGCTGAGCATGCCGGCGGTGGTCGTGGCGGGCGAGAAGGACCTGTCGCTGGGGCCGAAGCAGCAGCGCGAGACGACCCTGAACCACCTCGGCCACGATCGCCTGATCACGGTCGAAGGCTGCTCGCACCTGGTCCCGATGGAGCGGCCGGAGGAGATGGCGGCCATCCTGCGGGAGTTCGTCGCGGCCCTGCCGGTGACCAGGGTGCCGGCGGAATACGTCTCCTTTATTGAAGGCGAGCGGCTCTCCGCGCGGACCCGTGTGGTGCTGGAGCAGCGCATGGCCGGCGCCGCGCGGCCGGAGGGCCTGCTGACGTCGCTCCAGGAGCGCACACTGCGTGCGGTGATGGCACGCGTGGTGCCCGATACGGGCATCGACCTGGCCGGCGCCGTGATGACGCGGCTGGCGACGGGCAAGGGCGATGGCTGGCGCTACGATGTGCTGCCGGCTGACCTGACGGCCTATCGCGAGGGGCTCGATCGGCTGGCGAAGGATAGGTTTGTGGAGCAGGATGCGGACGCTCAGGACGAGGCGTTGCAGGCGCTGGCGCAGAAAAAGGGCTCGCCCGAGGCATACTGGTTTGAAGAGCTGCGCGGCGATGCGGCCGCGGCGTATGTGGCGCATCCGCAGACCTCCGCCCGGTTAGGCTTCAGCGGGCCGGGCGTGGGCGGCGCGTTTACGAAGTACCGCGGATTTGTGGATGTCGGCGTAAACTCACGCGAGAGCTGGGAGCCGGTAAAGGAAGAGGTAGTACGTTGAGGCCAGGCTGGGCGAAGCAGATGAAGGCGTTCTCGACCGACGACGTGGTGGATGTGGTCGTGATCGGGACCGGGGCGGGCGGCGCGCCGGTGATGGCGACGCTCGCCGAGGCTGGGCTGAGCGTGGTGGCGCTCGAAGCCGGCCGCTGGTGGGACCCCGGGGCCGAGTACGCCGCGGACGAGACACAGATGAGCGAGCTTTACTGGTTGAGCGAGCGGCTGAGCGCGGGCAAGACGCCGACGGCGTTCGGCGGCAACAACTCCGGCACCGGCGTGGGCGGGTCCATGCTGCACTGGGGCGCGTACGTTCCGCGCGCGGACGAACGCGACCTGAAGCTGAAGTCCGACTCCGGCAAGGGTGAGAACTTCCCCCTGGATTACGCGGATCTGAAGCCATTTTATGAAGAGGTCGAAGGTTTCCTGGGCGTCGCCGGGCCGGCGGATTACCCGTGGGACCCGTCGCGCAGATACCCGCTGCCGCCCATCGAGCAGAACGCTCCCGGGCTGATGATGCAGAAGGGGTTCGCGGCCATGGGGGTTACGACCGCGCCTGCACCCATCGCGGCCGTCTCGCGTACCTTTGCGCAGCCCGGCTACGGCGACCGTCCCGCCTGTGTCGGCTGCGGGTTCTGCCACCAGGGCTGCGTCTACGGGGCCAAGGCGAGCATGGACGTGACCTATCTGCCGCGTGCGGTCGCGGCTGGGGCGGAGATCCGCGCGGAAAGTTTCGTCACCGGCTTCGAGACCGGCGCGGACGGTAGGATCAACGCCGTGGTGTACCGCTCCGGCGGGGTCGAGCACCGGCAGCGGTGCAAGGCCGTCTTCCTGTGCGCGGGCGCGGTGGAGACGCCGCGTCTGCTGCTGCATGCGGGGCTCGCAAACAGCTCCGAGCAGGTGGGCAAGAATTTCATGGCGCACATGGCGACGCAGGTCTGGGGCACGTTTCCGGACGAGATGCGCATGAACAAGGGTTTTCCCGCCACGCTCATCACCGAGGACACCATGCGGCCCGCGGACGCCGATTTCGTAGGCGGCTACCTGGTGCAGAGCCTGGGCGTGGTGCCGGTCACCTTCGCCAAGGCCGTGGCGCGCGGGCGCGGGCTGTGGGGCAAGGCGCTGGTCGACTATCTCGACGACTACAACCACTTCGCCGGCATCGGTGCCAACGGCGACTGCCTGCCGTACGAGCACAACTACCTCGAGCTCTCGGACGAACTCGACGAAAACGGCATCCCCAAGCCGCGCATCCACTTCAGCTACGGCGAAAACGAACTGCGCATGAGCGAGCACGCCGAAAAGCTGATGACCGCCTGCTGGCAAGCCGGCGGCGCAAAGGACATCTGGACCCTGCAGCGGTCGGCCCACACCATCGGCACCTGCCGCATGGGCGACGATCCCTCCGCGAACGTAGTCGACGCCTTCGGCCGCAGCCACGATGTGGAGAACCTGTGGATCAGCGACAACTCCACCTTTCCGGCAGCGCTCGCAGCAAACCCCGCGCTGACGATCATGGCGCTCGCGCTGCGCTCTGCCCGGGAGTTTCTGCGGCGGAACAAAGACAAGAACTAACGCGGATAGCGCGGGTCAGGAAGGATGCGCGCGATGTGATTTGCTCTACTATCGTGGTGAGGTGTTTGCGATGACGACTGCGACTCTGGTTCCACTCGAGGAGTACCTCCACACCAGCTACCACCCGGATCGTGACTGGGTCGAAGGCGAGTTGAAGGAATGGAACATGGGCGACGGGCCGCACTCAACGGCAGCCGGGCTTGCCTTCACTCTGCCCTTGTCAGAAGTGTTTGCAGAACTCGACGAATTGGAAGCTCGCTCTCGTGACCGCGACTGAGCGGATCAGGAAGTTCTTCGGCGCTAGTGGATTGGGCTCTAAAGCGCCTCTCCGGCTCTTCTGGGTAGCCCTCGCCGTGCGCCTGCTCTACATGACCCTGGCCCACACCTACCACGTCAAGCCCACCGAAGACCACTTTGCCTTCGGCTTCGAGGCGGGCCGCATCGCGCGTGCGCTCGTCACCGGCTTCGGCTACGCGGACCCGTTTGCCAACGTCTACGCCGCGCATACCGGGCCAACGGCGTGGCTGCCGCCGCTCTACCCGCTGCTCATGGCGGCCGTCTTCAAGCTGTTCGGCGTGTACACGGACGCCTCCGGCTGGGTGCTGCTCGCGATCAACTGCGTCCTGTCCGCGTCGACCGCGATGGCGGTCTGGGAGCTCGGCGCACGCTTTGCCGGGCTAAAGAATGCCCGCTGGGCCGGCTGGCTCTGGGCGTTGTATCCCGCAGCGATGCAGTACGCCGTCCGCTGGTTCTGGGAGATGACGATCACGACCGCGCTGTTTGCCTGGGTGATCGTGCTCGCCATGCGCATGCGCGCCGAGCCCGGGGTGAGGGTCTGGTCGCGCTGGGCCTGGTTCGGCCTCTCGTGGGGGCTGATCGCGCTGTCGAACTCCACCGTGCTCCTCTTCCTGCCCTTTTGCGGGATCTGGATCCTGATGGGCAGCAACTCCGTGCCCCGTTCATCGCAGCCTCACCGCGATGAAGGGGACCTGGCGAAACCGCTTATGGGAGCAGTCCTGGCCGGCGTAATCTTCCTGGTCTGCATCGCCCCCTGGACCCTCCGCAACGAGCGCGTCTTCCGCCAGTTCATCCCCCTGCGCGGCAACTTCGGCGCGGAGCTCTATATGGGCAACGGCCCCGGCGCGGACGGCTTTTTGATGGAGTACGACCACCCCTTCCAATCGTCGCAACAGACCTATCTCTACCGCCAGATGGGCGAGGTAGCGTACGTAAAGATGCGCGGCACGGCGGCGAAAGCAGCAATCGCGACCGACCCCGGCCTCTTCCTGCGCAACACGCTCAAGCGCGTCGATTTCTTCTGGTCGAGCGTCCCCCACGCGCAGGAAAAATATCCCGCGGTCGAGTGGTTCCGCGTAGTCCCGTTCGCGTTCCTGAGCCTCTGCGGCCTGCTCGGCCTGGCGCTCGCGCTGATCCGCCGAGTGCCAGGCGCAGGCCTCTGGATGTGGGCCTTTGTGCTGCTGCCTCTACCGTATTACGTCGTGACGGTCCATGCGCGGTTCCGCCACCCGCTTGAGCCGCTCATCTGCGTCCTCGGCGTCTACCTCTTCCAGAGCGCGGAGCCGCGGCAAAAGGCGCTATGATCGCGCTCGTCCTGACAGCCGCGTTCGCGACCTTCTTCTGCACGGCGGTCAACTGCTACACGCTGCGGCTGGCGTATCCGCTATGGCGCTGGGTAGGCCGGGCGGAGTTCGGCGCGCTCCACAAGGCGTACCTGCGGCTGCTGAGCCCGGTCATCACATTTCCGCACATCGTCATGTTCTTCGCGAGCGGCGCGCTGCTGCGCTGGCGGCCGGGCTGGGTCTCGTTCACGGAAGCCGCCTGGCTCTTCGCGCTCGACGCCGGCGTGGTCGCGGTCAGCGCCTTCTGGGCAGGGCCGATCCACTCACGCTTCGAGCACGCCGGAGTGGCTGACGAGCCCGGGCTGCGACGACTGATCCAGATCAGCGCCCTGCGCAGCGTGATGATGCTCGCGGCAAGCGGGCTGGTTTGCTGGTGGCTCTACCGCGCGCTCGCCCCGCTCTAGTTGCCGCGGAGGTGGAAATCAGGGTACACTGAGAGGGTTCGGCACAGGTGCGTCTGGGCCCCGGGCAGAGCTTTGAAGAACGCGCTGGGAAGCGGACTCGTCTGACGACCGCCACCGCGTATGAGGGAAACACCATGTATGCAGTGATCCGCACAGGCGGAAAGCAGTACCGCGTCGCCCCGGGCGATGTATTGAAGATCGAGAAGCTCGCGTCAGTTGATGGCGCGGTAGAGTTCTCGGATGTGCTGGCCGTGAGCGGCGAAGCGGGTTCGTTCGAGCAGGAGCTTGGCGGCGCGAAGGTGATGGGAACCGTCATCGGCCAGGGCCGCGGCGACAAGATCCTCGTCTTCAAGTTCAAGCGCAAGAAGCAGTACAAGCGCATGCAGGGTCATCGCCAGAGCTTTACCGAAGTCAAGATCGGCGAGATCTCGGTCAACGGCAAGAGCTTCACCGCCTAACAACTGCGGCAAGACGCGCACGCGAGCCTGCGGGGCCGATGCGCATGAGGGATTCAGATGGCACATAAAAAAGGACTCGGTTCATCCAAAAACGGGCGCGACTCGAACGCCCAGCGGCTGGGCGTCAAGCGCTTCGGCGGCGAGACCGTCACCGGCGGCTCCATCCTGGTTCGCCAGCGCGGCACCCCGCTCAAGCCGGGCTTGAACGTCGGCCGCGGCAAGGACGACACCCTCTTCGCGAAGGTTTCGGGTGTAGTCAAGTTCCAGGATCGCGGCCAGCAGGGACGTTTCGTTTCAATCGTCGTCCCGGCGGCTGTCGCCGCGGAACCTGTCACAGCGTAGCTTTTAGGTAATCTGAACGGCCCTGCCCACGCGGTAGGGCCGTTCTGTTTGGAGTCGGCATGGCCACCAAGATGGGTTTCGAGCGCGCCGGCGAGCAGGAGCAGGTCAAGCTCGGCGAGCTCCTGTGGGACATCCACGCAGCCGGCATGAAGATCGTCGAGTTCACCACCGGGCGCGACTTCACCGACTTTGCCGGCAATAAACTACTGCGTTCCGTCATAGCCAGTATGCTCAGAATCATCGCAGACGCGCTGCGCCAGGTGCAGGCCCAGTTTCCAGACGAGTTTGCCAAAATCAGCAACGGCAACCGGCTGATCGAGACCGGCACCGCAGCCGCAATCCTGTCCGAAGAGAAGGTCTGGCGAGTCGTCGAAGAGCTCATCCCCGAGCTCGTCGCCGAGGCCAGAATCCTGCTTGAAGACTGGCATCAGGCCTAGTTTGCCGCGCTATACTTTGCCAAGGAGACGTGCGATGCAGGCGATCATTACCGGTAATCAGGAGCGCATTGTCGAGCTGTGTAAGGATCATCACGTCCGGAGGGTTTCCGCATTTGGATCCGCAGTGCGTGATGACTTCGATCCAGTGCGAAGCGACATCGATCTTCTTGTGGACTTTGCCCTGCCGCCGGGGGTGAGATACGCTTCCAACTACTTTGCATTGCGAGCAGCCTTGACAGCACTGCTTGGCAGAAGCGTGGATATTGTCATCGAAAAGTCACTAACAAATCCCTTTCTCCTCTGTCAGGTAAATGCTCAAAAGGAGTTGCTGTATGCAGCGTGACTTTCGAGCTTACCTTCCAGACATTTACCGGGCAGGAGATGAAATTGTCTTCAACACCCTTGGGTTTAATCTAGACATGTTTGAGAGCGTTGGGCTTGTCCAGGCGGGGGTGGAAAGAAAGTTTGAGATCGTAGGCGAGCCGCTGACACGCTGCAAACGACATTTTCCTGAGCAGGTAGAGCAGCTTGGTGAGATTCAGCCAATCATCGATTTCCGAAACGAGATCGCACATCGTTACGATACGATCGTCAGCGAAATCGTGTGGGATATTGTCCAGAACGACTTACCGCCGTTCTTGATGCGAGTGAAAGCACTGCTGGACACGTTGCCAAGAGAGGCCTCAGGCTCTTGAACAGCCGCTTGATCACTGGCGAACCGCTCGACGACGACTCCGCGCTCGAGTTGAAGCTGCGCCCGCACAAATTGTCGGAGTTTATCGGGCAGGGCAAGGTGAAGGAGCAGCTCGCCATCGCGCTCGCCGCCGCCAAGGCGCGCAACGAGGCGCTCGATCATGTGCTGCTCTTCGGGCCCCCCGGCCTGGGCAAGACCACGCTCGCGAGCATCATCGCCAACGAACTCGGCGTGCGCTACCAGCAGACCTCCGGACCCACGCTGCAGATTCAGGGCGACATGGTCGCCATCCTGACCGGGCTCAAGGACAAGCAGGTCCTCTTCATCGACGAGGTTCACCGCCTGCAGCCCGTGCTCCAGGAGAAGCTCTACACGGCTCTTGAAGACTACCGGATCGACATCATGATCGGGTCCGGGCCCGCCGCGAAGACGCTCGAAATGGACATCAAGCCGTTCACGTTTGTGGCCGCGACCACGCGGCAGAACATGCTTGCCGGCCCCATGCGCGCGCGCTTCGGAATCCTGTTGCGCATGGAGTTCTACACCGACGACGAGCTGCGATTCATCGTCGAGCGCTCGGCCGACGTAATGGGCGTCGAGATCGACCGCGACGGCGCGTCCGAGATCGCCATGCGGTCGCGCGGGACCCCGCGCATCGCCAATCGGCTGCTGCGCCGCGTGCGCGACTACGCCCAGGTGCGGGCAGATGGAACCATCAATCGCGCCATCGCGAACAAGGCGCTCGATATGCTGGAGATCGACGGCCTGGGCTTCGACGAGCTCGACCGCCGGCTGTTGCGGACGATCATCGAAAAGTTTGACGGGGGTCCGGTCGGCCTGAACACCCTCGCCGCGGCGCTGGCGGAAGAGCAGGACGCGCTTGAAGAGGTCTACGAGCCCTACCTGATCCAGATCGGCTTCCTGGACCGCACGCCACGCGGCCGGGTCGCAACGAAAGCCGCATACGAGCACCTCGGCCTAGAGATGCCACGCCGCTCCGGTGGCCTCTTCAGCTAACAACAAGGTGCCCCATGATCACCAAGGCTGAGCCGAGGTTATCGTGGGGTTAGGCACCGCAAAGAGCCCAACCCAACGATAACCTTCGCTACGCTCCGGTGATCATGGGGCACCCTCAGCCCTTACTTGGAGCTCT
>CAXUDC010000138.1:0-1574 GCA_964249685.1 uncultured Acidobacteriaceae bacterium | reverse complement strand
CGCAGTCTTCTTGGCCGCAGCCTTCTTCGCTGCCTGCTTGGTCGCCGCCGCCTTCTTGCTCAACTTCTCGGCATCCTCGGAGTCCTCCTCCGACTTCGCCTCTTCGTCATCCGGCTCGTCTTCCTCGTCCATCGAGTCCTGCGCGCTCTGCTTCAGGCCCTTCGCTGCGTCCTTTTCGTCATCCTCGGACTCCTTCTCGCTCAGCTTCTGCTTGGCGTCCTTCGGCTTCTTCTCGGGCTTGCTCTTGTCGTCACCTTCTTCCGAGTAAGCCTGCTTGAAGATCACCTTGCCGACCGCAATCAGCTGCTTCGACATCGTCTGCTCTTCAGCGAGCGTGGTCTTCAGCAGGCTGACGATCTCGCTCTCGCCCAGCGTCGTCGCAATCAGGATCGCGGCCGAGTAGCCGGCGATCTCGTAGTGCTCCACCCGCATCGCCGCGCCGACGATCCCGGAGTCGAACACGGCACCTTCGGAGTCTTCATCGAGCGCGTCCTTGATCTCGTCGATCGCGCCTTCCATGCCGTCGCAGTGCTTGCCCGTCGCCTTCTTGCCCAGGATGCCGAAAATCTGCTTCAGCCGCTCGACCTGGTTCTTTGTGTCTTCAAGATGGGTCAGGAAACCCTGCTTCAGCTCCGCGGTTTCGGCTGCTTTGGCGCATTTGGGGAGCGACTTGATCAACTGATTTTCGGCGCTGTATAGATCTTTCAACTCGTCCAGCAATACGTCACGCAGGCTCATGAATATCTTCTCTCGGTGCAACGAAGTTGGGGCTACTATCCCGCTTTTAGTCAGAGGGCTGCGAGGGTCAGAAGGTTGGTCGAACCTCGCACTCCGCTGCCGGCTGGGCCTATAATGTCCTATGGCAAGCACTCCGCCGACCCCCACGAAACCGCATCCTTCTCCGCTCCAGACGACGGAGTCCGTGGAACACGTGGCCGGCATCGATCTCGAGTCTGCGTTGCAGAAGCCTCACCTGCCGTCAGAGCTTCACGACACTACGGAACAGCCATTGCGCTCCCTTGCGGAGCCAGCGGGATCTTTCGCCGTGCCTTCGGCCCATCCGCCGGAGCCCACGTCCGACGCCGACCCCGGCTCGCTCGAGGCGCGATTCGACCACCTGCTCGCCACCGTTCACCAGAACCGCCCCAACGACGATCTCGACCTGATCCGGCGCGCCTGGGCCTTCTGCATCCAGCAGCACGACGGCCAGAAACGCGCTTCGGGCGAGCCTTATATCGTGCATCCGCTCGAGGTCTGCCAGATTCTCGCCGACCTGAAGATGGACTCGACCGCCATCGCCGCGGGGCTGCTGCATGACGCAGTCGAAGACACCGATGTTACCTCGCCTGAGATTGCGAAACGCTTCAATGAGCAGGTGGCGCACATCGTCGAAGGGGTTACGAAGCTTGAGAAGATCAAGTTCGCGCGCTCCGAAGAGCACCAGGCCGAGAACATCCGCAAGATGCTCCTGGCCATGGTCACGGATGTGCGCGTGGTCATTATCAAGCTCGCCGACCGTCTGCACAACATGCGCACGCTCGAGCACCTGAAGCCGGAAAAACAGCAGAAGATCG
>CAXUDC010000137.1:0-9238 GCA_964249685.1 uncultured Acidobacteriaceae bacterium | reverse complement strand
TCGAGCGCCGCGATGTCGAAGGCAAGCGTCGTGACCGCGACCCAGGTGTCGTCCGCGGTCAGCCCGAGCGTCTGTTCCATGGCGCGCAGCAAGTTCACCAGCGCGCCGTGCTCGATGGCCACGCCCTTGGGCCGGCCAGTCGAACCCGATGTATAGATCACATACGCCAGCTCATCCGGGTGCCCCAGGATCATCGCGGCTTCATCGCGTGGATCGTGGGTGTAATCCTTCACGGAAACCTCGAGGACGCCAAGCCCAATCGCGTGCGAGGTCAGCATCACGCGTAGCCCCGAGTCCTGCGCCACCATGCGTAGCCGCTCCACGGGATGTCGCGGGTCCATGGGCACATACGCCGCGCCGGCGATCATCACGCCGAGCATCGCCGCAACCATCTCCGCCGAGCGCTCCACGCAGATGCCCACGAGCGCCCCACGCTGCACGCCCTCTGCCCGTAGTCGCGCGGCCAGCCCGTGGGCATACTGCGCAAGCTGCGCGTAGCTCCATGCCTGGCCGCCGCACTCGAGCGCCGTGCGTGCCGGGGTCTCCTGGGCCCGGCGCAGGAACGTGGCGATCATCGGCTCGAACGTACCGAAGTCCACCTGGGTACGGTTGTGCCGGTGGAGCACCATCTCGCGCTCCGGCGCGGGCAGCATCGGGAGCATCTGCGCGGGCGTGTCCAGCTTGGCCGCGATGCTGCGCAGCAACTGCTCCCACTCCGCGGTCCAGCGCGCAAGCGTCGCTTCATCGAACAGGCTTGTGTTGTAGTCGCAGGTGAAGTCCAGGCCCGTCGCATCCTCCATCACGTTCAGGAAAAGATCCGTGTTGACAAACTGTTTTGCCGCGCCCTTGATCTCGACTGTGAGTCCGTCAAAGCGCACGTTCGCGCCCACCTTTTCCAGGTTGAACTGCACCTCGATCAAGGGCAGCCGGCCGGGCTCGCGCTCGAGCTTAAGCTTGCGCACCAGGCTCCCGTAGGTGAACTCCTGGTGGTCGTACGCGTCGAGCAACGCGGTGCGCGTCGCCTTCAGATGTTCGCGCGCGGACATGCCGTCGCCCAGGTCGCTGAGCATGGGCAGAAAGTGGACCGCGTGCCCGACCAGGCTGGCCCCGTCATACAGCGCCTGGCCCGCGGTCGAGATGCCGACGACTACCTCATCCTGCCCGCTCAGCCGATGCAGCAGCAGCTGAAATGCGCTTAGCAGCGTGACGTACAACGTGCATCCGGCGGCCGCGCTTGCCCGCTTCAGGTCTGCATACAACGCTGCGTCCAGGCGTCCGTAAAACGTGCTGCCCTTGTAGCTTTTTTCGCGGCCGCGCGGACGATCTACCGGTAGGTCCAGCCGCGGCGAACGGCCCGCGAACAGCTCCATCCAGTAGGCCTCGTTGCCTGTAAACTCACCCGCTTCCTCGCGGCGTTTTTCGAGCACTGCGTAGCTTGAAAACGGGAGCAGCGCGCCAAGCTGATGCCCGCCGTAGGCCGCGCCGACTTCTTCGAGCAGCTGGTTTGCGCTCCAGCCATCGAGCACAAGATGATGCGCGCTGAGTAGCAAGACTGCCTCATCATCGGCCATGCGGAAGCAGGTTGCGCGCACCAGCGGGCCGTGCATCAGGTCGAACGCGGTGCGGCCTTCGCGGTCGATCGCGTCGGCCAGCATGCCGCGCTGCGGAGGCTCGCCCACCTCGCGCAGGTCGACAAACTCCGCGGCAAACGCGGGTTCGGCCGCGATCTCGAGCCAGCCGCCGTCCTCGCTCACGGTGCCGCGCAGACCATCATGACGTGCAAAGACCATGGCCAACGCGTCGCGCAGGGCATCTTCACGCAGAGGTCCACGCATGGTAACGGTGAGCGTCTCATTGAAGGCGCAGTTGGCCTCATCGTTCAGCGCGGCCGCAAGAAAGATCTCCTGCTGGGGCTCCGTCAAGGGCACGCGCGCGGGCGTCTCCGCAAGCGCACTCTCATGCATCCCCGCCACCGCGCCGGGTGCCCCAGGTCTCGCATCTGAGACCTGGGAGGAAGCTGCGGCGGACTCGACGGAAGACAACACCTTGCCCTCCTGCATCTCGAGGATGGTCTCGCGAAACGCCGCCTCCACCGCGGCCAGATCCTCGTCCGAATGGGCTGTCGTGAGAAAGCACGGATAGCCCTCCTGGATGTGAATCCCCTTCGCCCGCATGGCGTAGTACAGCAGGCTGCCAAGCTTCGCGTCGTGCGGAAACGTGAAGTAAAACCAGCTCGCAAAGTGGCGGATCTGCGAGGGCACACCGCGCTCCTGAAAGAACGCATCCAGCCGCTCCGCAAGCGCGGCGGTCTTCGCGTTCAGCTCCTTCTGCAGCGCGGGCCCAGCGGATTTGAGGTGCGTCAACACGGCCTTGGCAGCAGCCAGGGCAAGCGGATGCCGAACGAATGTGCCGGCGAAAAAGGTGACGCCCACCTCCGGCCCGGAGTCGTCGCCAAACTGCCACGCGCCACCATCGAGCGCGTCCAGATACTCGCGCTTGCCGGAGAGCACACCGATGGGGTGGCCACCGCCGATGACCTTGCCGTACGTACACATATCGGCGCGGATGCCGTAGAACTCCTGCGCGCCGCCGGGAGCCAAACGGAAGCCGGTGACGACCTCGTCGAGGATCATGGCCGAGCTTGTCTCGGCTGTAATCACACGCACTTCACGCATGAACTCCGCTGGCTGCAGCCCCGGGTTGCGCGTCTGCACGGGCTCTACCAGCACGGCCGCGATGTCCTCCGCGTTGGTACGGATCCAGTCAAGCGAGGCAGCCGCGCCGTACTCCAGCACGACTACGTTCTTTACATTTTCATGCGGGATCCCGGGTGCCACCGGGGCCGTGCCGCGTGGCGTCGCACGCACCAGCACCTCGTCGAACGTGCCGTGGTAATCGCCCGCGAAGTAGACGATCTTGTCGCGCCCGGTGACGGTGCGCGCGACGCGGATCGCGGCCATCACGGCCTCGGACCCGGTGTTGCAGAACGTGACGCGCTCGTTGCCGGTGAGCTCGCAGATCAGCGCCGCGACCTCTGCCGCGAGCGGGCTTTGCGGCCCGATGGCTATACCCTTTTCGAGCTGCGCCACGGCGGCCTCGACCACAAACTCAGGGCTGTGTCCGAACAGGATGCAGCCGTACCCGTTCACGATGTCGATGTACTCATTGCCGTCCACATCCCACAGCCGCGAGCCGCGCGCGCGCTCCGTAATGAGCGGGTAGACCATCTCCTTCCACTGCGGGCGAAAACCGCTCACCGCGCGTGGGTCCGCAAGGCGCGCGCGACCGGCCTGCGTCAATCGCTTCGACCCAGGGGTCTCCGCCTGGTAGCGTGCAACCAGCTCACGAATGTACCGCTCCTGCGCGCCGTCGAGTTCATGCTGCGCCTTGGGCTGGATCGTCCCAAAGCGAACCTCGGAAGCCGCCGCCACCGTGGGCTTGACCGCAACCATGGGTGCCCCAGATTTCGCTTCCGAGACCTGGGCCTGACCCGCGGCAACTGCCGTAAGCGCCGCCACCTGCTGGGCAAACATCGTCGACAACGCCGCAAGCTGCGTCGCCAGCAGCTCGTCCACAGACCGTGCTTCATTCATCGCAGCCTCACCGCGATGAGTGGGAGCCGCCACGAGCGCGGGTAAAACAGGAGCAAACGCCTCCGCCGGCAGCACACCATCCAGGTGCTCCGCCAGCGCCGCAATCGTGGAGAAGCTCTCCATCAACTGGCGAAACGTAAGCTTTACTTTGAATTTTTTGCTCAACGCCGCGGTCGCCTGGGTGAGGAAGAGTGAGTCGAAACCGAGCTCGACAAACTCATGCGTCGCCTCGTCCGGCGTGGTCTCGATGCCGCTCAGCGCGGCGAACTCGGCAGCGATTTCGGTACGCAGCAGCGCCTTGCGATCGGCAGCAACGGCGGGCAGGGAAGCAGTGGTCATGGGGGTCTCTTCTAGTTCTGGTTTCACAGTGGGCATTACGGCGGCGGGCGGCTCTACCCAGTACAGCTTGCGTTCAAACGGGTATGTCGGCAGCGATATACGACCGCGCTTCTCCCCCGCGTAGTACTTTGCCCAGTCAACGTTCACACCTAGTGCCCAGAGGCTTGCGACTGCGTCCTGCACGGTCCTGCCACCCGGCCTCTGCATGGACGCAATGGCCTTCCTGTAGCCCTGCTGCAGTACCAGCGCAGTTAGGGTTTCGCCCACGCCGATCTCAAGCTGCACGTCCGCCTGCAAGGTCTCGAGCGCATCCGCGAAGCGCACCGGCAGCCTGCACTGGCGCGCCCAGTACGCCGGGTCGGTCGCCTCGGCGTCGGTCATCCAGGTACCGGTCAGGCTCGAAACCAGGGGCAGGGTAGGAAAGGATTTTGCTACCGCCCGGACCGCCGTTTCGAACTTCGCAAGCATTGGAGCCATCATCGCGGAGTGAAACGCATGCGAGGTCCTGAGCCGGCAGAACGCCACGCCATCATTCGTCAGCCGCGCCTCGATAGCCTTGATCGCATCCAGCGTCCCGGAGATCACCCCTGCTCCAGGCGAGTTGATCGCAGCCACCGAAGCGGGTGCCCCGCCCTGAACGAGGGTTCCATCGTCGCTTAGAGTGGGTGCCACGTAAGCCTGAAGCTCGGCCTCGCTTAGCGCGACCGACAGCATCGCGCCCGCCGGCAACGCACCCATCAATCGCCCACGCAGGGCCACCAGCCGCACCGCGTCTTCGCGAGAAAAGACCCCCGCCAGCGTCGCCGCGACATACTCGCCCAGGCTGTGGCCCAGCATGGCCGAGGGCGCAACGCCCCAGGTCCTCCACAGTGTCGCCAGCGCGAGTTCGGTGGCGAAGATCGCGGGCTGCGCAAACTCGGTACGTTCCAGATGCTCCGCGGGCCCTGCAAACATCAGCGCGCGCAGATCGAAATCCACGCACCCCGCGCACGCGTCGATCACGTCGCGATAGACCGGCTCTGCGTCGTAAAGCTCGCGGCCCATGCCAACGCACTGCGTCCCTTGACCGGAAAACACAAATGCCACATTACACGCAGCAGCCTTCACCACCCGTGCCCCACCCATCGCAGCATCACCGCGATGAGTGGGACCAACCGCCACCGCTGCGCGATATCCAAACTCCTTGCGTCCCAGGGCAAGCGTATACGCGACATCGGCCAGGTTCGCGCTTTGATTTCTCTCCAGGAACGAGCCCAGGTTAGCCGCCGCCGCCAGCGCCGCCGCCTCCGTCCGCGCCGAAACACACAGCACCTGCTTCTGCCGAGCCGACTCACTCGTGACCCGCGCCGGCGCTTCTTCCAGCACCACATGTGCGTTCACGCCGCCCACGCCAAAAGCGCTCACCCCGGCCCTGCGGACGTCGTGTGAAGCCCATGCGGAGGTCTTGCTGGAAAACCGGAACGGCGACCCCGCGCTTTCGATGTTCGGGTTCAACGACTCAAAGTGCAGCAGCCCCGGCAGCGTCTTGTTGCGTAAGGAGAGTGCCGTCTTGATCACGCCCGTCACGCCCGCGGCCGCATCCAGATGGCCCACGTTGCCCTTTGCGGTACCCACCGCGCAGTGGCCTTCCGCGGTCCCGGCAAACACCTTCGTCAGCGCCGCGATCTCGATCGGATCGCCCAGCGGCGTGCCCGTCCCGTGCGCCTCGACGTAGCTGATCTCGTCCGGCGACACGCCGGCCATCGCCTGCGCCGCGGCGATCACGCGGGCCTGCCCGTCTACCCCCGGGGCCATGTACCCGGCCTTCGCGGAGCCGTCGTTGTTGACCGCGAAGCCACGCAGCACGGCATACACCTGGTCGCCATCGCGCACGGCGTCTTCCATGCGCTTCAGCAGCACCACGCCCACGCCATGGCCGAAGACGGTACCCGTCGCCGCGGCGTCGAACGGCCGGCAATAGCCGTCGCTCGAGACGATGCCGCCTTCGGTGTACACATGGCCGCGATGCTGCGGGAACGTTGCCGAAACGCCGCCGGCCAACGCCATCTCGCACTGGTAGTTCATCAGCGATTGCGCTGCCTGGCAGATCGCGACGAGCGACGTCGCGCACGCCGATTGCACGCTCACCACGGGCCCGCGCAGGTTCAGCTTGTAAGCAGCGCGCGTGGTCAGGAAATCCTTGTCGTTGCCCAGCGCCGTCGCGAACTCGCCCACCTGGTACTGCGCCGTCAGCTCGTCGAGGAACTCGCGCCCCGTCGCCAGGTTCGCCAGCAGATACGTGTTCAGCGAGCAGCCCGCAAATAAGCCGATCTCGACGGTCGCGCCGGCATCGCCGTACCCGCCATCCTCGAGCGCCTGCACGCATGCCTCCAGGAAAATGCGGTGCTGCGGGTCTAAGCGCTCGGCTTCGCGTGGAGCGATGCCGAAGTACTCCGCGTCGAACACCCCGACGTCCTCGAGCACGCCGCGCGCCGTGACGTAGTCCTCGCCGGCCGCGGTCTTCGTGCGAGCCTCCACCGCTGCCGCGCCGAAGCGCGTGATCGTATCCTTGCCCTCGACGAGATTCTGCCAGAACGCCGCAACATCGCTCGCGCCTGGAAAGCGCCCCGCCATCCCGACGATCGCCACGCCCTCCAGCCCTTGCTCTTCGCTACTCACTTCGCACCTCGCATCGCCTTCGCCCGCCCAAACGCCGCGCGGGCCTTGCGCGCGTTCTCCGCGACCGCATCCTGCCGGCTCTCATCGGCCCCGGAAAGCTTTGCCGCCAACGCTTTGACGGTCGTGCATTCGAACATCCAGACCACTGGAAGCTCCCGGCCGAGCTCTGCCTGCAGCGCCGCCCGCACCCGTACCAGCAGCAGGGAAGTTCCGCCCACATCGAAGAAATTCTCGTACACCCCAACCGCCTCCAAGCCCAGCACGCGCCGCCAAACTGAAGCCACCACGCTCTCCATCGAGAACGAAACGGGTGCCCCAGGTCTCGCATCTGAGACCTGGGTTTCGAGGCTCCGCACCAACTCCGCCCGGTCCACCTTCCCGTTCACTGTCAGCGGCAGACTCTCCACCACCCGGTACAACGAAGGCCGCAGATGCATCGGCAGCCGGGCCGCAATGGAAGCACTCAGCCCCGACAGCTCGGTCCCCACCACAAACGCCACCAACCGCTCCTCCCAGGCCACCACGCCCGCCCGCGCCACGCCTGCACAGCCCAGCAGCGTCGCCTCCACCTCGCCCAACTCGATGCGAAAGCCGGCGATCTTCACCTGCCCATCCCGCCGGCCCAGGTAGACCAGCTCGCCATCCGCGCGCCGCCGCGCCCTGTCTCCCGAGCGATACAGCCGGCCGCCCACAAAGCGCTCCACCGTAAGCTCCGGCCGCCGCAGGTACCCCAGCGCGACGCCTCCGCCGCTGATGCAAATCTCCCCTTCGCAACCCGCATCGACTGGCTGCAACGACTCATCCAGTAGCTCAAGACGAAGGTCCCGGATCGGCTCTCCGATCAGGCTCTCACGCTCGTCCAGGTCGCAGGCCCGCACGCGCCGGTAGGTCACGTGCACGGTGGTCTCGGTGATCCCGTACATGTTCACCAGCTCCGGCCGCGCGTCGCCATGCCGGCCGACCCACCCGCGCAGCGATCCCAGCGCCAGCGCCTCTCCACCAAAGATCACCACGCGCAGGCAAAGTCCGGGGTGCCCCACGATCACGCCAGCCGAAGGCGAAGCGTTATCGTGGGGTTGGGCACCCGTCGCCTTCGCCGCATCCACCGCATCCAGCAGCCCGAACGCGCTCGGCGTCTGGTTCAGCACCGTCACACCCTCGTTCCGCAGCAGCGCCCAGAACGCGTCTGGATCCCGAGACACTGTGTACGGCACTACCAACAGCCGCCCGCCCGTCAGCAGCGATCCCCACAGCTCCCACACCGAAAAATCAAACGCGAACGAGTGGAACATCGTCCACACATCTTCCGGCCCAAAGCCGAACCAGCCGGCGGTCTCATCGAGCAACCGCAGTACGTTCTCGCGCGAGACCACCACGCCCTTTGGCCGCCCCGTCGACCCCGATGTATAGATTACATATGCCGCGCGCTCATCGAGGGCCTGCCAGCCCTCGCGCCCACGCACGCCCTCGCGCCCCACCACCGCCAGCGGGCACGCATCTTCGAGCGTTTCAGCAATCCGCGCGGCTGGGTACGAAGGGTCCACCGGCAGGTACGCCGCTCCGGTTTTGGCTACGCCCAGCATCGCGGCCACCATTTCTACGCCACGTTCGAGCTCGATCGCGACCAGCCGCCCCGGACCCGCGCCCAGCGCCGCCAGCTCCTGCGCATATGCGTCGCTCAGCGAATCGAGCTCATAGTAGCTCACCTGGCGCCCGCCGAACGTCACCGCCACCCGCTCTGGCCCCGCCGCGCACACCCGTGCAAACCGCCCGGCGAGCGTCTCCGCAGACAGCTCCGCACGCTCTTCCCAAGTCACCGGCTGCACTCCCTGCATGAGCCCCTCAGAATCCATTCTCGATCCTTCCAAGTCTCATCGTATCGACCTCCGGAGACAATACATCTTCAGGGGGACGACTCCTCCTACTAACGTCGCGTGCGCGCTAAAGGAGGGTCTGATCCGGTTTATCCATCGGCCTTCCTTTTGAGCGCCAGGGCTAAAGCCTTCTTTCCATTGAGCTTATTCGTGGGATTAAAGTTCACGCTTTCACCCAACTACTTGGTCGGAGGTTCTCTAAAATATCCGTCGCAGGCCATACATCGCCGCCAGCGTGGCCAGGAACGCCAGCGTCATCAGCCCGTCCTGCTTCAGCGGCCGCATGCCCTCGCGCACCGCGCCGAACTCCGTGACCAGATATAGCGGAAAATCGCCCACCGCCACTGCCACCACCGCGCCCAGCAGCCCGTAGAAGTGAAACGCGACCGGGATGCCGACCAGGATCGCCGCGCAGTACGCCGCATTGCCTGCCGCGTTGTACTTGCTTTTTCCGAGCGAGAACAGGACCGGGCTGGTCGTCTGGTAGAGCAGCGTGTGCCACAGCCCGGCGGCCAGGATCGGCACCATCCACGCCGCGTCATGGTAGGCGGGCTTGTAGACCAGCCGCACCACGTCGCCGCCAAACACCACCATCGACGCCAGCAGCAATCCGCCCACCATCAGCGTATATCCGCGATATTTCAGGTATTGGACTCGAAACTCCGCCAGCGGCAGGTGAATAATCTTGGCAATAAACGGGTAGCCGACTTTGTAGCTGAACGCGCCGATCACGCTGCGCGGAATATCGGAAAGTGAAAACGCGATCCCATACAC
>CAXUDC010000136.1:0-9279 GCA_964249685.1 uncultured Acidobacteriaceae bacterium | reverse complement strand
GTGCAGAAGAACCTCGACGGGCCCCTCGCCGAGATTCAGCAATTAGCCCTGGACCGTGGCTATCTAAGCCCCGAGATCCGCACCGGCGTCCGTACCGGCGATACCCCCATGAAGGACCGCGCGGCCATGCTCCGGCACCCGCCGCACATCCTCGTTACCACGCCCGAATCGCTCTACCTGCTGCTCACCGCCGGCAAAGCCCGCGAAAAACTCCGCTCCGTGCACACGGTCATCGTGGACGAGATCCACGCCGTCGCCGACGACAAGCGCGGCGCCCATCTCGCGATATCGCTCGAGCGCCTCGAAGCCTTGGTCTGTGGCGAAAACCGCCTCACCCCCGGGGCCATGCTCCCGGGCGCCGCAAAATGCCCGCAGCGCATCGGCCTCTCCGCCACGCAGAACCCCATCGAGCTCGTCGCCGACTTCCTCACCGGCGCCCACCCCTGCCGTCAGCGCGCCTCGATCATCCAGGTGGGCCAGCGCCGCACCCTCGACCTCGCCATTGAGGTCCCTTCCGACGAGCTCAGCTCCGTCGCCTCCACCGCGATGTGGACCGAGCTCTATGACAAGCTCGCCCTTTTCGCGCAACAGCATCGCTCCACGCTGGTCTTCGTCAATACCCGCCGGCTGGTCGAAAAGATCAGCTTCGAGCTCTCCGAACGCCTAGGCCCCGACGCCGTCGCCGGCCACCACGGCTCGCTCTCCCGCACGCTGCGCCTCGATGCCGAACAGCGCCTCAAGGACGGCGAGATCAAGATCCTCATCGCCACCGCCTCGCTCGAGCTCGGCATTGATATCGGCACCGTCGATCTCGTCTGCCAGATCCAGTCCACCCGCGCCGTCTCTGTCGCGATGCAACGCGTCGGCCGTGCGGGCCATTGGCGCGGCGCCGTCCCCAAGGGCCGCTTCTTTGCGCTGACTCGCGACGATCTCCTCGAGCAGGCCGCGCTCATGCGCAAGATGATTGCCGGCGAACTCGATCAGCTCGACATCCCCGAGTCACCCGTCGACGTCCTCATGCAGCAGATCGTCGCCATCTGCGGCGCGGAGAGCTGGGAAGAGGACGGCCTCTACGACGTCGTCCGTCGCGCCTGGCCCTACCGCTCGCTCACCCGCGCGCACTTCGACGAGCTGCTCGTCCTGCTTCACAACGGCATCGAAAGCAGCCGCGGCCGCTATGGCGCCTACCTGCTGCGCGACCGGGTGCAGGGCCATCTGCATGCCCGCCGTGGAGCGCGCATGATTGCCATCGCCAACGGCGGTGCCATCCCCGACACCTCCTCCTTCGCCGTCATGCTGCAGCCCGAAAACGTGCAGATCGCCACGCTCGACGAGCACTTCGCCGTTGACTCGCACGCCGGCGACGTCGTTCTGCTCGGCAACACGAGCTGGCGCATCCAGCGCGTGGATCCCGCGGGCAAAGTGCTCGTCGAAGACGCCCACGGCGCCCCGCCCAGCATCCCGTTCTGGGAGGGCGAAGCCCCGCAACGCACCGCCGAGCTCTGCGATGGCGTCAGCGATCTGCGCGCCGAAATCGACGCTCGCACCCGCACCGTCAAGCCCAGCGCCGTCCATCCGCTCGAGCCCGAGGTCGCCGCCTGCATCGCCTGGCTCTGCCGCGAATGCTTTGTCTGCGACTCCGCCGCGCTGCAGCTGGTGGCTTACGTCGTCGGCGGCCGCAGCGTGCTCGGCGCCGTGCCCACCAAGACCACCATCATCGCCGAGCGTTTCTTCGACGAGGGCGGTGGGCAGCAGCTCATCCTGCACGCACCCTTCGGTGGACGCCTGAACAAGGCCTGGGGCCTAGCTCTTCGCAAGCGTTTCTGCCGCGGCTTCAACTTTGAGCTGCAGGCTGCCGCCACCGACAACGGCATCAATATCTCGCTCGCCGAGCAGCACAGCTTCCCGCTCGCCGACGTCTTCCAGTACCTCACTGAGCTCACCGCGCGCGATCTGCTCGAACAGGCCTCCATCCCCTCGCCGCTCTTCAAAAACCGTTGGCGCTGGGCCGCCGGCCGCAGCCTGCAGCTGCTGCGCATGCAGAAGGGCAAGCGGGTCGCTCCGCAGGTGCAGCGTACCCGCTCCGACGACCTCCTCGCCAGCGTCTTTCCGCACGCCTCCGCCTGCCCCGAAACCATGACCGGCGACATCGAGATCCCCGATCACCCGCTGGTCCGCGAGGTCATGCGCGACACCCTCACCGAGGCCATGGACATTGACGGCCTCGAAGCCCTGCTGCGCGGCATCGGGACCGGCGCAATCACTTGTTTGGCGGTCGACACCCCCGTGCCCTCGCTCTTTGCGCATGAGCTGCTCAACGCCATGCCCTACGCCTATCTCGACGAGGCCGATCTTGCGGCCCGCCGCGCCCGCGCCGTCCAACTCCGCCGCACCCTGCCCGACGCCGTCACCGAGGGCGCCGGCCGGCTCGACCAAGCCGCGATCGACAGCGTGCGCGACACCCTCTGGCCCGACATCCGCGACGAGCACGAGCTGCATGACCTGCTCCTGCAACTCACCGCTCTGCCCTTGGCCTTCCTGGAAGTCAGCGCCGGGGCAAAACCACGAACGGCGCAACACTGGCCGGAGTTTTTCACCCGCCTCGAACGGCAGGGAAGAGCACACTGCCTCGAACTGGGCGGAGCGACGGTTTGGAGCGCCACAGAGTCGCTCGGGGACATCGCCCTTCTTTGGCCTGAGGCGGCCTTGCCCTCGGCCGTCACCACCGCTATCCCCGCACGTGACGAGACTGTCCTGGCCGGCACCGAATACCGACCCGTCCAGCCCGTCTCGCCGCGCGATGGCGCCGCCTCCACCCTCGTCCAGGGCTGGCTCCAGGTGCTCGGCCCTCTCACCGCCGAGCACCTTGCGGGGCTCCTGAAGCTGCCACCCGCACCACTTTTTCAGGCGCTCATGGCGATGGAGATGCAAGGCCTGGCGATGCGCGGCGTCTACGAGCGCCCCGGGCCCGCGGCCGACGCCCCGCACGCCATCGAGTGGTGCGAACGCCGCATCCTGCAGCGTATCCACCGCCTCACGCTCGCCGGCCTGCGCAAATCGGTCGAACCCGTCGCGCCCGCGGTCTTCAATCGCTGGCTGCAGGATTGGCACCACGTCGCTCCGGAATCAAAGCTGACCGGCGAAGAAGGCCTACTCGCCGCGCTGGAGCAACTCGAAGGCTTCGAAGCGCCGGCCATCGAGTGGGAACGCATCCTGCTCCCCGCACGTGTCGAGCACTACGACCCACGTTGGCTCGACAACCTCTGCCTTGCCGGCATCGTCGGCTGGGGTCGCATCTCGCCGCACCCGGCCTGGGCGGAAGCACAGCGAACGGACGATGCCGTCCCCCCGCGCCGCGTCATCCCCACCGGCGTCGCGCCCATCACCTTTTTCCTCCGTGAATCCGCCGACTGGCTCCCGGAAGCGCTCGCCGCCAAGCAGGTCGACGAGCGCACCCTGGCCGCCGCGCTCTCGCCCGAGGCGCAGCAGCTCCGCACCCTCCTTGCAGAACGCGGCGCCGCCTTCACCGCCGACCTGCAACGCCTCGGCGGCCTCAGCAAGCAGGCCACCACCACCGGCCTTTGGGAGCTCGCCACCGCCGGTCTTGCCTCCGCCGATGGCTTCGACCAGCTCCGCGCGCTCATGGACCCGCGCCGCAAGTCCGTCCACCTTGAGCAAACGCCGGCCGTAAGCCTGCGCAAGCGCGCCGCCGCTCGCACCACCGCCGGCCGCTGGTCCCTTCTGCTCGACACGGAAGCGCAACCTGGCGAGCCCTTGGGGAAGCCGACTCAGGCCAGCGCTGCCGCCAACGCCAAACGCCAGCAGCTTTCGCTCGAATCGCACGCCCGCATCCTGCTCTGCCGCTACGGTGTGCTCTTCCGCGAACTCCTCACGCGTGAGGCCAATGCCCCCAAGTGGCGCGACCTCGTCCCCGTCCTTCGCCGTCTTGAGGCGCGGGGCGAGATACGTGGCGGCCGCTTTGTCAGCGGTCCCTTTGGCGAGCAGTTCGCCCTTCCGGAGGCTGTCGAAGGTCTGCGCGACGCGCGCCGCCAGCACCCCCTGCGCAGCGCCGAGCCGCCGGTCACGGTCGCCGCCGCCGATCCTTTGAATCTGGCCGGCATTCTGGTCCCAGGTGATCGAACCCCGGCCATTCCGGGCCGCGAAGTTGTCTTTCACAACGGCGCCGTGCCAGAACCGGAGGCCGCTGATCCCGGAACACCGCACCGCGGGGAAGCGAGCCGTGGGGTGCCCAGGCGCTCCATCGCCGCCCTGCTCCGCGGCGTGGCACCGACCCCGTCCGCAACGGCTGGCCCCGGACGGAACCTGGAGCTTTTCTCATGAGCGCCTCAGCCGCACAGGACTCGCCGCCCAATCGCGCCTGGGTCACAGGCGACGGCCTGCTCCCCGGCGACGCCTACATGGAAGGCCCGTACGTCGTCTTTACCGCGCAATACCATCTGCGTCGCGGCTACTGTTGCAACTCGGATTGCCGCCACTGTCCCTACCGCGAACCCTGACGGGTGGAGGGAAGCCTCACCGAGCCGCGCTGTCCAGGGCCGGCGGCTTGGCCGGAACCACCGCCCCGGCCCGCAACTGCTTGGTATTCTGCAGAATCGTCAACACACGCGCGTCCGCCAGAAACGGCCGCAGCCCCGCGTCGCGATCCATCGCCGCACGCACGTCATAGCCGCGGTCACTGGCCTTGGTGAGCCAGTCCAGCATCACCTCGACATCCCCCTGCGCCGCATAGATCCGCGCCATCTCGAAGCAAATCTCCGAGTAGCGCGTGGACGCCAGCATCTGCGCGTTGTACCCGCCCGTCTGCGCCCGGTGCAGCAGCTCCGGATCCAGCTGCATCGCCCTGGCCAGCTCGCGACGGCCCTTCACTGCACTGCCATCCTCGAAGTACGCCAGCGCTAGGTTGGAGTGAAACACCGCCGACGATCTGGCGAGCTTCAACGCATGCTTGTAGTCCGCGATCGCACTTCCGACATTGTGCAACGTAAACTCCGCCGCGCCCAGATCGTTCCATGCACTCTCGTCCGTCCGGCGCAGCTGTACCGCACGTTGGAAGTAGGTCCGCGCTACGCCGGCCTGCTGCATCTCCAGGCACGTGATTCCCATCTTCTTCAGCAGCACGCCCGGGTCGCCACCGCGCTCCATGGCTGCCGTATAAAACATCATGGCATCGCTCTGGTAGCGGCGCGCACGCAGCACGTCCCCGGTCAATTCCAGCTTTGCCGCAGATGCTGTGGTGATGTCCGGCAGGTGTTCCGCGACGTTGGCCCACTCAGCGGTACTGTGGCGCGCATCGGGGGAGGCAGGGTCATGGAAGCCCTGCGCAGCGCAGCGCGTACGGGCGCTGAGGCACATGGGAAGAAGAACGAGGGCGACTGCGGCAAGGCGCATGACGTGACCTCCTCTGGGAGTTGGCCACCATACTGCGCCCGCGTCGGCAGGGCGTCAAGTCCCCATCCGTTACAGGCAGCGGACCCGGATCTACTCCGAGTAGAAGCCCTGACGTGTGCGTGCCGTCACCCTTGGCCCGGCTACCTGCACTTCGATCCGGTGATACTCCCCCGGAGCCTCGGAGGGCGGCGGGGTATACGACAGCTCGTAGAAGTTCTTTGTATCGTCGACCGCTTTTTGCAGCAGGCCACGAACGTCATTGCTGCCACTTAGCGCCAGGCCGCCACTTTGCACGGCCAAAACCTGCAGCCCCAGATCGCCAGGTGCAACGTCACCTGGCGTTCGTGCGCCTTTCACAAAGACCTGGTAGTAAAAGATGCTGGCAGGGCTCTGTTCAGCGCCCAGCGGATCCACAGCATAGAGAGTCACGCCAGCGTTTCGCATCTGTGTGGACAAAGCGACGACCTCTCCAAACAAGCCAGTCGACTCCTTCGAGGACAGTTGAACGCCCGGCCCGGAGAGAAGAGGCCAACCGGGGGAGACCCACAAAATGACCTTGCGCCCGGGAACGTTCGCTTGCTCGGCGAGCAGTGCGCGCAGCGTTCGCAGCGAGAGCTCAAGCCGCTCCTCCGCGCCTTCAAAGCCGGAGCTGCGCCGTAGATCGCGCAACCCGATGGTCTGCTTTTTTAAATTCGCACCCAACGCGTTGCCGTCGGTTGTATACCCCGGCAATGCTTGCGTGCTGGTGTCCGTGAAGATGGCCAGTGAGGTTGGTTGGGCCAACTGGCCGTCGTTCAGTTGCAGAAACGACTCGATCTGGTCGCGCGCATAGCTCAACCGTGAAAAGCCGATATTCACGGCGTCCACCACGATCAGCACCTTCACCGGCTCAGACTTGCTGTCAACGGCACGGAACGATGTCAGCGCCTGGGGCTTACCGTTGTCCAGCAGCGTGAACGCGCTTTGTGGCAGCCCGGATACCGGCGCCTTTGACGAGCCGGTCACGACCACGCTGAGCGCAACGGAATGGGCGGTCCCAACGGGAAGCGGCGTCGCATTCTGTGCCCATGCGACCAGGGGCATCATGAACGCGAGTACCCGAAGAGAAACGTACTTTGCGAGGGGCATGGAACTCCATTCAGGAACGGGAACGCACCGAGTCTACGCTCGCGCCCTCTGCGAGAGTAGATGCCATCGCGTGAGCGAACACAGCATCACCCGCAATCGATGCAGGTGACGATTTGCTTTGGACCTCAACGGCTAGTGCGATGCACTCGGCTGAGACAGAGACACACTCCCTGATGACGGCGCGGGAACGGTTGTGAGACCAGCCCCCTGCACGCGCAACGCAAGCCGCGGAAACGCGAACGCACCGCCCGCATCGTCGATCACATTCACCTGGCAGATGTAGCTGCCCGGCTTCAGCCCGGCCAGTGGCACGTCGAACTGAAACGCCACCGCATCCCGGTCCGGCACATTGATCGCATCCGCCGTCACCAGGCCCGTCTCGTAGACCTTGGTACCGCCCGAGAGAAACTCGATCGAGGTCAGCACCCGCACGGGTCCACCCGCACGCCGTCCCAGCCCTGGCGAGGGTGCAGGAGACGGCGCGGGCTGTGCGCCAGGCTTGCTCTTCGCTGGCTCATAAAGCTCATACAGCAGGTACAGGTGACCGTCCTGGCGAAACACATGTGCGATGTTGGGCACATACTCCTGGCCATCGCGCACCAGCAGGTTGGGTGAGTTCTTTATGCTGTTGGGCGAGCGCTGGCTCGCCAGCAACACTGAGCTCAGCTTCACCGGCACCTTCTTCAGGTCCGGCACCGCGAGATCGGTTTCAAACGAGCCCATGTTGCCCGTCTCGTTCTCGCGCACCACAAACTTCAGGTGATACCGCCCTGGGGCCAACGTAAATCCAGTGGAATACTGAATGTTTTTGCGTGCCACCTGCTGGCTCTGATCCACCGCCAGCTTCACCGTGTCGCGAATGTTCCCAACGGTAATCCCTTGCGCATTCTTTACTTGCCCCAGCACATCCAGCGTGGCCTTGTCCTGGTCCTTGCTCTTGGTAAACGGCACCTGCGACCCGGGCACGAGCAGACTCACCGGCACATAGAAGCTGTTCGCGTTGTCGCGGAAGTAGAACGCCTGCAGGTACACCGCCACGTCGAGCGCAGGCAGATCGCTGCGCAACTGATCGGCGAGTGCCTGCTCCCGATCCTCTGTTTTCTGGTGCTGGAAATCTGCCGGCGCGTAATAACCAGGTCTGTATTCGAGCTTCAAATCAGGGCGAGTCACCTTGATCGTCAGGTGACGGAACAGGCCGTCTCTGCGCTGATCGGTGGAGTGGAAGCCAAGGATGTAGTACGCCTCGGTATCGTGCTGCACCTGTTGAAACGCCGGCCCGAAATCGTTGGAATCGAAGAAGGCCTTGCCGCCCGTGTCCGTAGCCAGCGTGCTCAACAGCTCCTGCGAACTGAAGTTGCTGCTGAACTGATTGGCCACTGCGGTGCCCGTATACGCCGCCGTTCCGCGCAGACTGCCCTGCGTGGCGTCGCCGACAGGTGGCAGCGCCTGCAGACCGCGTGCGTCGACGGCATAGATCGCCATGTTTGCCTTGGCCGCCTCATTGGTAGCCGCACGCAGGCTGGCCTGATTCTCGATGCCGTTGCGCGACAACCCACCCGAAAAATACAGCAGGCTCTTGCGCTGCTCCACCTTCTCGAGCGACTGCGCAATCTGCCGAACCGCGTACAGTTCGCGATCGGTGTTCAGGTTGTTGTACTCGGTGTCATCGGCGACAAAGCTCGACGCATCATCGCTCGTTCCGTTCGTCGTGCCTCCGGTGCCGCCGTTGGTGAACGAGGTCTGATCCGTTCCGTTGTATTTGCCGAGCCCTCGCAGCAGCGCTGCTTTGTCCGCGGTGAAATCCTGGTCCAGCGTGAGTGCCGTGGAGAAGCTCACCAGGGCCACCAGGTCTGCCGGCTGCATCTGCGTGTTGACATACTTCTGGGCTGCTTCGACTGCACGATCCGTATCGTCATCCTGCAACGTGCTCAGGTCGAAGAACATGACGATCAGCCGATGATCCCGCAGCTGCTGCGGATTGGCCGCAAAGTTCCGCTCCAGCAGGTCGGCCACACTGGCCTTGCCGTTGACGGTGTTCTTTTCCGCCAGTGCCGCGGCTTGGTCGACGTTCTGGTAGTCGAAGCTCGCAACGCGCTGCGCCTTGCCATTCTCGAAGATCTGAAAATCGCTGGCCTTCAGGCCTTTCGCCACCGCGCCGGTCTTCTTGTCGCGCACCACAACGTTGGTCAGCACGATGTTTGCGTTCACGGTCAAGGTGTAGCCGCTGCCTCGCGCGGCGGACGTCGCTGTTTGCTCGCTTCCAGACTGCTGGGCGACTGGGGGCGCGGCCGTGCCTTGCCCGAGGCTACGCGACGCACCCGCGAGTCCAACAAGCCCCAACATCGCCGCTGCTATCCACCATCCACGCATCGTTGACTCTCTACGGAATCTCAAAACCGAAACCGGCCCACAAAGTTGATCTGCCGCATCGTCGCCGCGCCGGTGACCTGCCCAAACGTGGCCGAATCCAGCGTCGTATTGATGCCGTTGTACTGCACCGTGTTGAACACGTTGGTCGCCGTGACGCGCCCTTCAAACGACCGCGTCTCGCCCATCTGCACCGTGCGCGAAAGCGCCGCCGACACCAGCACTTGGCCCGGCCCTTCGATCGAATAGCGCGAGGCCGTCCCGTACCCGGTGGGACTCACCGGATACGCAAACGCCGCCGCGTTAAAGTACGAGCGCAGCGACCCGGTTCCTCCAATCGGCCGCGCAAACACACGGTCCGGACGCAGCGTATAC
>CAXUDC010000135.1:0-9320 GCA_964249685.1 uncultured Acidobacteriaceae bacterium | reverse complement strand
CTTCCCACGACCTCGCCGTTCCTCCGCTGGAACCAGATATCGCAGGTTCTCGGCGACGAGCCTGGCTTCGTCGCCATCGGCGAGGTGATTCCAGAAATGTTCGCTCCCGCCGAGATCGAGATCATGCTCCGCGCTTCCGACAAGATGTCCAAGCAGCGACGTATGTCCGCAGTTTGACCGCTGTAGCTCCGATCGCACAAAACGAACCGGCCCACCGATGAGGTGGGCCGGTTCGCTTTCTACAGGAAACCAAACCGCATTGTATTTCTTGTCATCCCGTAGGGATCCCGAGTCAGGCCTAACAGCTCAATCGCCCGCGCCGGCAAACGTCCACTGCCGCACCGGGCCCACGTCAACATGCACAAACTGCGAGATCGGATAGTAGCCCACACCGCCGCCGTGCAGCGAGAGGGCGATGTCGCGCAGCTTGTTCGTCGCCACGCCCGGAACCCGGATGTCGATCGCCTTGGCCTGCGTATGCTGGCTATTCTTCGCAACGCCGGTCACTGCCGAGCGCGTGCGCAGAAAATTGTTGCTCCAAGGCGTCCGGTAGCCGCACACGATGTCAATCACGCCCTCCGGCTTGCCCAGCTTCGCCATCACGGAGTGCAGCAGGTCGAACTCCTTCGGGTCGTAGTGGCTGGCGTCGTTGGTGCGATGGTCGCGCAGGAAGTGGTTCAGCTTCTCGAGCGCGCCCGGAACGTAGTTGTCGCCCACGCGGTACACCACGTCGATCGACTCGCCCGTGTGCAGGTGGTGCAGGTGAAGGCTGTACTTCTGCAGGCCGCTCGAGAGGCTGCTGGTCCCTTCACCCTCGTCGGCCTTGCCCTCACTTGCCCGGGACTCGCCGCTTATGCTGAACAGTATGGCCGCTGCTGCTGAAACGGCTACAATCTGCTTCCAACGCCTGGTACCAGTTAGAATTTGCGAAATCCGCATCCACACTCCCGGGGTCTTTGTTGCTGAATCTGGCGCGATCAATCGCAGTTGCCGATCGTCATTCGCCAAGATCATTCTACCCGATTCAACCCGGCCCGCGACAGTTTGTTGTGTAAGGGATTTGTCACAACGAGTCCAAGCCCGCTAACGTGGGAGCATGACCCTCAACCCCCAAAGCCTGCGCGTGCTCGGCGCGCTGATGGAAAAAGAGATGACGACGCCGGACCTCTATCCGCTGTCGGTGAACGCGCTGGTTGCGGCGGCGAACCAGCGCTCCAGCCGCGAGCCCGTCATGACGCTCACGGAGGACGACGTGCGCACCGCGCTCGACACACTCTCCGCCCACGAGTTGGTCGCGCAAACGCGCGACGGCGGCCGCGTCCCGCGCTACGAGCACCGCATCCGCACCGTATTGAACCTGCGCCGCGACGAGACCGCCGTCCTCTGCCTGCTGCTGCTGCGCGGCGCGCAGACGCCGGGCGAGCTCCGCAGCCGCGCCGACCGCATGCACAGCTTCGACGATCTCGGCGCGGTGCAGTCCACGCTCGACCGCCTGGCGGCACGCGAGCAGCCGCTGGCCGTGGCGCTGCCCCGTGCGCCGGGCTCCCGCGAGATCCGCACGATACACCTGCTCGGCGACACGGCCGCCGGGACGCCTGAGCCCCAGCCTGCCGCCGCACCGGATGAAGTTTCCGACCTTCGCGATGCGGTCCGGTCATTGACCGAGCGGGTTCGCGCCCTGGAAGATCGCTACGCAACCTTGATTGCGCCGGATCACCTGTAAAATTCGTAAAGTGTCCGATCCCGCTGCACAATCCGTCCCTCGTGATCCGGCCCAGTTGAGTGTGGTCGAGCGCATGCGCCAGATCTTCGACGCGATGCCCGACGGCGTAGTGACCGTCGGCCTGGACTGGACATTTACGTTCGCCAACCGGCGCGCGCTCGAGATCGTCAGCCGCGACATCATCGTCGGCCACAACATCTTCGAGCTCTTCCCCGGCAACCGCGACGAGCCCTTTTACAGCACCTACAAGAACGCCATGGAGCGGCGTATCGAGGGCAGCTTCGAGGCCTTCCACACGCAGCCGCTCAACCTGTGGCTAAAGGTGGAGGCGCGCCCGCACGAGGGCGACGGCATCATCGTCTTCTTCTCGGACGTCACCGAGCGCAAGCAAGCCGAGCTGCGCGAGCAGACCGCCGCTCAACGCCTGGCGGAGGTGCTTGCCGTCACCTCGGACGCAGTCATCGCGCTCGACCGCGACTGGCGTTACACGTTTTTGAATGAGAACGCGCACAAGCTGATCGACCCGGAGCACAGGCTGCTCGGGTTGAACATGTGGGAGGAGTTTCCGCTCCTGATCGCGAGCCCCACCGGCGACGTGCTGCTGCGCGCCATGGACCAGGGCAAATCCGGTTCCGTGGAGGTCTTCTATCCCGCGCCGGTGGACGCGTGGCTGTCCGTGCAGGCGCAGCCGGCGCCTGAAGGCATCGTGGTCTTCTTCCGCGACGTCACCGAGCAGAAGACGCATGACGACATCGTGCGCGGCCAGCAGGATCTGCTCGCGGTGGTGCAGCGCGCGGCGCGGCTCGTGACCTGGGATCTCGATCCCGTGACCGAGCAGATCAGCTTCGGCCCGGGCTCGTTTTCCATCTCCGGCCACCCGCGCAGCGAGCTGAACACGATCGCGAAGATCGAGAAGATCGTCCACGCGGAGCACGCTTGGGTAGTGCGCGAAAAGATCGCGGAGGCCCTGGCCACCGGCGAGATGGTCGTGGTCGAGTTCCCCGTACACGCGGTCGACGGCGCGCTGGTGTGGCTGGAGTCGCGCGCCCAGGCCGTCACGGTGGCCGACGGCGGCACGCGCATACGCGGCATGTCGATCGATGTGACCAAGCGCAAGCTCGATCAGGCGGAGCTCGTCGCGAGTGAAGAGCGCTACCGCGTGCTCGCCGACCTGAACCCGCAGGCCATCTGGATGGGCGATGCGCAGGGCAACATCACCTACGCCAACCAGGGCTTTTTGCAATACCTGGGTCTGGCCCCGGAGGAGCTGGGCGCCGCCGGCTGGCTGAACGGCTTTGCGCCGTTTGAGCGCGAGCGCGTCCTGCGCGTCTGGCTCGCCTCCGTCGCGACCGGCGTTGACTATGATGTAGAAGCCAAGCTGCGCCAGGCCTCCACCGGCGAGTACTGCTACTGGCATCTGCGCGCCGCACCGGTCCGCGATATGTCCGGGCAGATCCTGCACTGGCTCGGCGTCGCCAACAACATTCACGAGGCCAAGACCTACGCGGCCTCTCTGCGCGCCGAGCAGATGGAGACAGAGCGCAAGCGGGCCGAACTCGAAACGCTCTATGCCACGACGCCGGTCGGCTTGGCGCTCTTCGATCCCGTCGAGTTCCGCTTCCTGAACTGCAACGATCAGGAGGCCGCGATGCTTGGCCGTCCTCGATCGGAGCTCCTCGGCCGCCGCCTGTTGGAGATCGCGCCGCCGGACAAGGTGCCCGTCCTGCTCGAGTTGCTGCGATCGGTGGCTGCGGGTGGCGTCGTGAAGGATTACCTGCTCGAGGGTGAGCTTGCGGACCGGCCTGGCGAGAAGCGTGCCTGGAGCCTCAACTATTCGCCGGTCCGGAATGAGGACGGCACGGTCCGCGCCATTTCAGCGGCGTTGATCGAGATCACGAACCAGAAGCGGTCGGAGGCGGCGCTGATCCAGAGCGAAAAGCTGGCCGCGGTCGGGCGGCTCGCCAGCTCCATCTCACACGAGATTAACAACCCGCTCGAGGCCATCACCAACCTGCTCTACCTGGTTGCCATGGACGAGGAATTGCCGGAGCCGCTGAAGCTCTACGTCCACATGGCGCAGTCGGAGCTCTCCCGCGTCTCGCAGATCGCGACACAGACCCTGCGTTTCCATCGCCAGGCGGTCAGGGCGACCGAGGTCACGGCCGAGGAGCTGGTGGGCGCGGTGCTGCGGCTTTACACCGGCAGACTCGCCAACTCGAACATCAGGGTGGACGCGCGCTATAACACGCAGGCCAGGATCCTGTGCTTTGAAAATGACATCCGCCAGGTGCTCAACAACCTGATCGCCAACGCGATCGATGCCATGCGCTCCGGCGGCTGGCTGATCGTGCGCGCGCACAGCGCCTGCAGCCGCGGCGCAATCCAGATGCGCGCGGGCATCCGCATCACGATCGCCGACACCGGCCACGGCATGAGCCCGCAGGTGCTCGAACGCATCTTCGAGCCGTTCTACACCACCAAGGACTTGCAGGGGACCGGGCTCGGCCTCTGGATCTCGAAGGACATCGTGGACCGCCACCAGGGCCGGCTCGCGGTGCGCTCGAGCGAGAACCCGGTGCATCACGGGACGATCTTCTCACTGTTCCTGCCGCGAGAAGAAAACTAACTGGTGCCCCATGATCACCGCGGCTTTTATCGCGGTGATCGTGGGGTTAGGCGCTCGCCGGAGACTCACTCCACGATAACCTCCGCTCCGCTTCGGTGATCATGGGCACCCCCGCAAGGTAAAATCGCTTCATGTTTTTTCGTCTTCTTCTGCTTGCCGCTCTGCTTCCGTTGGCCGCCTCCGCCCAGGATTTTCCCCCCGCCACCAGGGCCAAAGTCGAGGCCGCCATCGAGCAGGTCGTCGCCCAGACCGGCGTACCCAGCGCGTCGGTCGGGATCGTGGCCGGCGGCAGGATCGTCTACACGCAAGCCTTTGGCGAAGCACGGCTCAAGCCACAACTGAAAGCCACCGCGGCCATGGCCTACCCGATCGGGTCGATCTCGAAGCAGTTCACCGCCACATGCCTCCTGCTGCTGGCCGAAGACGGCAAGCTCACCCTCGACGACCTAGTCTCGCGCTGGTTTCCGGAGCTCACGCGGGCCCACGACGTCACCCTGCGCGAGCTGCTCTCGCACACCAGCGGGTACGAGGATTACGCCCCGCAGGACTACACCATTCCGGCCTGGATGCAGCCGACCGATCCCGCGCGGCTCGTACGCGAGTGGGCCGGCAAGCCGCTCGATTTCGAGCCTGGGACCGAGTGGCAGTACAGCAACACCAACTTCGTGCTCGCCGCGCTGATCGTCCAGAAGGCGAGCGGCCTGCCGTACTTCGACTTTCTGCGCGAGCGCGTGCTGCGGCCGGTCGGGATCGCGGATGCGGCGCTCAACCTCGATACGGAGCGCAACCGCCTGCAGGTGCAGGGCTACGAGCGGCGCGCGCTGGCGCCGTTGCGGCCGGCCGTGCTCGAGGCACCCGGCTGGTACTTCGGCGACGCGTCGCTGGCGATGCCCGTGAGCTCGCTGCTGACGTGGGACCTGTCGATCATGAAGCAGACGCTGCTCAAACCCGCGTCCTACGCGGCGTTTGAGACGCCCACGAAGCTCAAGGACGGCAAGCCGACCGACTACAGCCTGGGCCTGCAGGTCCAGGTGCAGAACGGCCGGCGGGTGCTCGAGCACTCGGGCGAGGTGGGCGGCTTTGTCGCCGAAAACATCGTGCTGCCGGACCACGGCATCGCCATCGCCGTGCTGACGAACCAGGAGGCAAGCTCCGCGGCGGGGCTGATCGCGAGGGCCATAGGCGGCGTGCTGCTGTCGTCCACACCGAAGCCTGTCGCGACGAGCGAGCCGCTCAGCGCGATCCTGGCCGGGCTGCAGTCGGGAACGATCGACCGGACGCTGTTTACGCCGGATGCCAACTTCTACTTCTCGCAGGAAACGCTGGGGGATTTCGCGTCCAGCCTGAAGCCGCTGGGCACACTCGGCGCGGTGACGAAGAAGTCGGAAGAGCTGCGCGGCGGGATGATCTACCGCGGCTACGAGGTTGCGTTCTCAGGCGGCAAGAGCGTGCGAGTTTCTACCTACACGATGCCGGACGGAAAGCTGGAGCAGCTGCTGGTGGAAGCTGCAAACTAGACCATTTCCTTTGAACGTAGCTCTTGGAGGTAGCCCTTGGTTTTTGAGGCTGAAGGCCCGACTTATACTAGCTTGGGCGTGCCCCAGGGTGTCATCCCCTTGCTTTTGTTGTCATTCCTAGCGAAGCGGAGGAATCTGCGGTTTGAACCAGCACTCCCCTCTCGGGTAAACGGCAATGAACAAAAACAGAGCCTACTTCCCGCCCTCCGTCCCCCGGATAAACGCGGCCACATCGTCATGGAACTTCGCCAGCACGCCCTCGTTCACGTACACCATGTGTCCGCTCTCGTAGTAGTGATAGCTGATATTGGCCTGCAGCCGGTTGGGCATCGGCAGGTGGTGCATCTCGTACTTGCCCTCGAAATACGGCGTCGCCAGGTCGTAGTACCCGCCGGCGAGCATCACCTTCATCTTCGGGTTGCCGATCATGGTCTGCGCCAGGTCCGGCATCACGTTGGGCCCGCCTTCGCCCTGGCCGATCGGCGGTCCGCCCGGAAACTGGTGGCGCAGATCCCAGGAGAAGCTGGGGTCGCCATACGCTCCCGGCTTGTAGGTCTGGTCCTTGCCGTACTTCAGCTCGTCCCGCAGGTAGAAGTTGATGGCCGCGGTGTAGGCCGAGGAGATCGCGTTCGACTGCGGATCGTACTGGGCCTCCTGCGCGAGCGGGTCGACATCCGGCCCCTTGTACCGCGTGTCGAGCCGGCCGGTGGTGTACTCGTCCGGCCCGAGCAGGTTCTTGGTGAACGCGCCGCCGTTGACGCGCAGGTTCGACTTGACCAGGTAGGCTACCGGCAGGCCGGTATAGTTGTGCAGCTTCGCGGCAATCGCGTCGCGCTGCGCGTCCGGCAGCAGCGAGCCCTGCAGCAGCGCGGCCATGTACTCGCCGAGCGCGAACTGCTCCACCTCGGCCAGAAACGGCTCGAGCGCGGCCGGCTGCGTGGGCAGCTTGTGGTGGTAGTACGCGGTGGCCGCAAACGTCGGCAGCCCGAGCGCGTAGGCCTGGTCGACGCCAGGATTGTTCTTCGGGCCGTCGATCGAGTTGTCGAAGCTGAGAATGGCGGACAGCAGCACGATCCCGTTCAGGTCGACGTTCTGCAGCGCCGCCGAAAGCACCGCCGAGCGCGGCGTGCCGTAGCTCTCGCCGAAGAGGTACTTGGGCGAGTTCCAGCGGTCGTACTTCGTCAGAAAGCGCCGAATGAAGCGGTCGAACGCATGAGCGTCAGGGTCGATGCCCCAGAAAGACTTCGCAGCGTCCTTGCCCATGATGCGGCTGAAGCCCGTGCCCGGCGCGTCGATAAAGACCAGGTCGGTCGTGTCGAGCAGGCTGTACTGGTTGTCGACCAGCGTGTAGGGCGCGGCGGCCTGGTGCTCGGTATCGGGCGTCACCACGCGGCGCGGGCCGAACGAGCCCATATGCAGCCACATGGTCGCCGAGCCCGGCCCGCCGTTGTAGAGGAACATCACCGGACGCGTCCCCGCCGCGGCACCCTTGGCGAAGTAGGCCGTGTAGAACATCCGCGCGGTCGCGGGCTCTTCCTCCGGCTTGGCAGCGTCCGGCGGGTTCATCCCCGTGTCCGCCAGCATCTTGCCGTCGAGCCCCAGCATCGCGTCGAACTGGTCCGTGCCGCCCACCGTGATCGTGCCCGCGACCGCCGTGTAAGCGATCGGCTTGCCGCCGACCGTAACCGTATGATCGGTCGAGGAATCAGGCGGCGAGGGCAGCGTCGCGGGCATCTCTGGCTTGCCTTCGACGACGACCTTTTCGGTCTTTTTGCCCTTGGACGTATCCTGCGCGGAGGCGCTCAGGACAGTAAAGGCAAGCACAAACGCGCTGAGGAGCTTGGCAGGGTGCAAGGTAGTTCCTTTCCAAATGCAGTGAGAAGAGTATAGCGGTACAACCGCCCTCCGCCTTCGCCGATCGTCTCAAACTGTCAGCTATGAGCTGTCAGCTCACAGCTCAAAGCGCTCACCGTTCCCGCCCCAAGCTCCCCGGCAACAGTCCCGGCAGCGGACGTCTCCCCGCATGAATCCACTGCAGCAGTTCGTCGAACGTCCGTCCCACCTCCTCCGCCGTGAACGTGCAATGTCCGTCGCGACGAACGTACTGCTGCACCAGGTTTTCCGCAAACCCGGCCACCGCCACCTGCTCGCCGTACACCGCCAGGGTCGAGCCCGGAATGCGCGGGTCATACGTCGTATGCAGCGAGAGCATCGGGTGGTTCAGCCGTCCGCTCGGCGTGTAGTGGTGCAGCAGGTACTCGCGCGCCTTCGAGTCCGCGGCATAGCGCCGGACGCCATCGTTCAGGCTGTTGTCGCCGGAGGTGGTACCCGCCGCCGTCCCGGCGTAAAGAAAGTTCCGGTTGTCGAACGGATTACCCCCCGCGCGCTGCTGCAGGTCCCCGATCACGTAGGTGAAGTACACCATCGCATCGGCGACCTCGTGGTCCGTGTGCAGGCCCGTCAGCCCGCGCATCGCGCCCGCGCCAGCGGGGTTTGCGTGCAGCGCATCGAAGGCCCGCTGCTTCAACACAAACGTCTCGCGGAACTCCGGCGGAACCGGGACCAGCGACGGCATCACCCTGGGAAAGTAGAAGTCGAACGCCGCCCGCCACGCAAATCGGCGCTGGAACGCAAGGTCCGTCGGGCCCACGGAGCCGCACAGATCCAGCCCTCCGCTGTAGGGCTTCGCGTTCAGCTCGAGCTCCGCCACCACCAGTGCGCCGCCCATGCTGCCGCCCGCGGCGATCGTCTCCATGGACTTCGCCGCGGCCTTGCCTTCGGCCGGCTGGCCGTAGCGCTTTAGAAAGTAGAGCCGCAGCAGCTCGGACTCGGGATAAGCCTCGGCCAGCGCCCAGCCCGTCGTGCTGAAGCCGGACTGCGCAATCGCGTAGCCGCGCTCGAAGATCGGCTCGGTCTGCTCGTTCAGCGGAGCGCTCGTCCGGTACGTCACGGGCCCTTCCGAGTAGCCGTGAAAGTACATCACCAGCCCGTGATTCCAGTTCGCCGGCAGGTCGATCCGGTACGGCACCCCGCCGAGCGTGCCTACCTCGGTCGTTCCGGCCGCGGTCCGCACCACCTCCGGCGCGGGATCGCCCCTGGGCAGCTTCGTTCCCGGCGCCGCAAGGGCAGCCAGGCCGGCCAGCAGGGTCAACAAGGCGGCAACGCGCGGCAAAAGGCGGGGAAGAGATCGCATGAAGAGGTTGCGCCCATTCTACCCCCAAAGCTCCGCCTAATGCCCATTCACCTCTAACTGTAGCTGCTGTTCTTCTTTCGCCGTCATCCTGAGCGGAGCGAAGGACCCCCGCATTGTTGCCGCGGCTACACCTCAAGCAAAGGGTCTAGGGAGTCTCTGATTAGTACTTGGGTGGAAGCGTAGGACTTTAGTCCCACGAACAAGCTCAATGATTTAGGGGGCTTAGCCCCGGCGCTCTAATGGGCAGGCGATGGATAAACT
>CAXUDC010000134.1:0-9368 GCA_964249685.1 uncultured Acidobacteriaceae bacterium | reverse complement strand
TGTCCGCATTGCCCGCCCCGTCGCAAGCGCACCGACGCTCAGCGCGGGCTCGGCCAGCTTTATGGCAGGCTCGCTCCCGCTGGGATCGCAGACCGTAACCGCAACCTACGGCGGCGATACGGCTTACACGGGCTCAAGCTCCGCGGCCAGCCTGCTCGATAACTAAAGCGAAGACACCCTATCCCGTTAGAAAATCGTACTGTTCCTCCGTCAACGGCACGACGGACAGCCGGAACTGACGAAAGAGAATAGAGTCCTGAAAAACAGCCGCCGCCCTGATCTCCGCCAGGGGCTTCTCAGTCTTCAAGCGCTTAGACGGCGCGATCCTCACCTGCGGGTTCTTCGGGTCGGCCGCATCCACCGAAACTACCTTGGCGGTACCAACCGCAGCTTTCCCTTCATTCGAGTGATAGATCACGAGCTTTTCACCCTTCTTCATACCGCGAAGGTACATCAACGCCTGGTTGTTGGCGATGCCATCCCAGACAGTCTCTTCGTCGCGGACGAGGTCGTCATAGGAATACTTGTTCGGTTCGGTTCTCAGCAGGTAGGGCATGGGTCCAGAGTACCGCTTCTAAAGAGATTACGCCCACGATCATGGGGCAAACCTATCTGCTTCAGGCACCAGCAAAGACTTCCTGCAGCTCCTCAGGCGGGACCACTTCAAGCTGAGTGTAAGTGCAGGCGGCGGGGGCCTTGTCCGTGCGCCAGCGGCGGAACTGGGCCAGGTGGCGGAAGCGGTCGCCCTGCATGTGCTCGTACGCTACCTCAAGGACCAACTCCGGCCGGAGCAACACCCACGACAGATCCTTGCCGGCGTTCCAGCGGCTCGTGGCCCCCGGCATGCGGCCGTCGGCGGCGGCCGTACCCCACTGAGCCCAGGGATGGTTGGCCTCGGCGTCTTCGCGATACGGGGCCAGGAAGCCTACGAGCTCCTTGCGTTCGGCCATGGGGAAGCTGGCGCAGGTGCCGACGTTTTGCAGCTTTCCGGCTCCATCGTACAGGCCCAGCAGGAGCGAGCCGATGGCGATACCCTCACCGTCCTTATGCCAGCGGAAGCCGGCGACCACGCAGTCGCAGTCGCGCTCATGCTTGACCTTGAGCATGGTCCGCTTGTCGGGCGCGTAGGGACTGCCGGCGAGCTTGGCCATCACGCCGTCCAGGCCCGCGCCTTCGAAGCGTTTGAACCAGTCCTCGGCTTGCGCGCGGTCCTGCGTGGCGGGGGTCAGGTGGACCGGCGCGGCGCTGTGCGCCAGAACAGCTTCCAGGCGCGCGCGGCGTGCGCTGAAAGGCGTGCCGGTCAGGTCTTCGTCGCCCAGGGCGAGCAGGTCGAAGAAGATGACGGAGGCGGGCGTCTGTCCGGCGAGGAGCTTGACCCGCGACGCGGCGGGGTGCACGCGAAGCTGGAGCGCGTCGAAGTCCAGCTGGCCGTTGGCGGCGATGACGATCTCGCCATCGAGCACGCACCGGCCGGGCAGCTGCTCGAGCATGAAGGCCGCGACCTCGGGGAAGTAGCGGTTCAGCGATTTGCTGTCGCGGCTTTGCAGCAGGATCTCATCGCCGTCCCGGAAAACGAGCACGCGAAAGCCGTCCCACTTGGGCTCGAAGATCCAGTCGCCGGTCGTGGGGATAGCGTCGACGCGCTTGGCGAGCATGGGCAGGATGGGCGGCTGTACAGCGAGGTTCACGGGAGAGGTCCTTTATGGCTGCGATGGTTTACAGGCCCTGATAGGGCAGGAAGAGCTCAAAGACGGTCCAGCTGCGGCCCGGCGTAGCACTGCTGCGCACGAGCAGCCGGCCATGGTGCCGCTCGACGATCTCTGCCGAGACCCACAGGCCCAGGCCGGTGCCGCCGATACCTTTCGTCGTGAAGAAGGCCTTGTAGAGCCGCGCCATCGTCTCCGGGCTGATGCCGGAGCCGGTATCGGCCAGCGTGATCAGCACGCCCCTGGTGCCGAGCCGCCATTCGGTGGCCTCGCGCGTGCGCACCAGGAGGCGTCCGCCGCGGCTCTGCATGGCGTCGATCGCGTTGCGGACAAGGTTGCTCAGTACCTGGCGGATCTCGCTTTCCAGGCAGACGATGGACTGCGCCATGCGCTCGCGGCGCTCCAGCCGCACGCCGAAGTTGAGGAAGCGGCCGTGGTACAGATCGAGCACGGACTCGATCAGCTCCGTGCAGAGCACAGCTTGCGGCCGGGTAGATTGCTTGTAGAACCGTAGCGACTGCGTGGTGATCTGCGCGACCCGCTGCAGCTCCTTATCGGCCTGGTCGAGGTACTGCCGGCTCTCCACCTGCATCTCGCTCTCGCGCGCCAGGTAGAGCAGGTTCATGACGCTTTCGAGCGGGTTGTTGATCTCATGTGCGATCGACGCGGCCAGCCGCCCAACCGCGGCCAGCTTCTCACTCTCGCGCAGCGCGGCCTCGAACTCCACGCGGGCTGTAACGTCGGACTGGATGCCGACAAAATGCGTCAGAACGCCGTCGCGGTTGCGAATCGGCGACAGCGAGAGCTCGTTCCAGAAGCTGGTGCCGTCCTTACGATAGTTCTTGATGATAGCGACGACTTCGCGCTCGTCCTTGATGGCCTCCCGGATGAGCGTAACGCCGGGCTGGTCGTGCTCCTCACGCTGCAGGAAGCGGCAGTTGATGCCTTGCACCTCTTCCAGGCTATAGCCGGTCATGACCTCGAACGCAGGATTGACGTAGACCAGCGGGAGGTCGGGCAGGCGAGCGTTCGAAACCGAAATGCCGCTGGTGACAGAGCGGAAGATGCGTCGGTTCAGATGCAGTTCCTCAAGCGCGGACTGGTACCGGCGCGCAAAGGCACGATGCGCGTACAGGATCAGCCCAAGCTGCGCGACGATGGCGGCCGGCTCCTGCGGCAGCAGCAGAACGCCTTCGTACGGCTGCTCCGGCTTTTCACGTTGCTCGGCGGACTGGCTGGAGCGCCGGTCCATAACCGCGATCAGCGCCGGCTTCACCTCATCGGCCGCATGCTCCTGCGCGTCGATCAGGTGCCGCAGGCGCGCCGCGACCGGCTCATCGGCCAGGATGAACTCGAACTGGTGAAGGTTGTGCCGCGGCAGCTCCGCCTCCGTCAGCAGCTCGGGCACGAGCTCCAGGTGAGCCGACGCCGTCTCCGCCAGGCGCCGGCTGGTACCGCTGCTCACCAGGATGGCGATCTTCGACTTCAGGGTAGCCAACCCCACTGCCTCGGCCTGCGTTGCCGTTTCCACTTGATCCAAACCAGACCCTCGTGCTTTCGTATCAATAGAACTTAGAAGCAAACTGCGGGCGAATGGATGCGCGAGCGGAACGGTTTGCCGGAGACCTCGTAGAATACGGTATGAGCCTTTTTCCCATCTTTCTCAAGCTCACCGCGCGACCCTGCATCGTCATCGGCGCCGGCAACCTGGCGGAGTCGAAGATCGAGTCCCTGCGCAATGCGGAGGCGGCCGTGACCGTGATCGCGCCCTACGCTTCACCCGCGATCCAGAACCTGGCCGCGTGCGGCGAGGTGACCTGGCACCAGCGGCCGTTTGCCGACGGCGACATCCTGCCCGGAACCTTCCTCGTCGTGACCGCAACCGACGTCCCGGCCGTCAATCGCGCCGTGTACCTGGAGGCGACGTCCAAGGACATCCTGTGCAACGCGGTCGACGACCCACCGTACTGCGACTTCTATTTCCCGTCGATCGTAAAGCGGGGCGACCTGCAGATTGCCATCTCGACCGCCGGCGATTCGCCCGCGCTGGCCCAGCGGCTGCGCAAGGAGATCAACGCGGCGCTGCCGAAGGATATGGGCGCGTGGCTGGCCGAGCTCGGCAACCTGCGCCGCGAGGTGCTGCAGCTGGAGCCGCTGAACGACGCGCGTAAGCAGCTGCTGCACACGCTGGCGACGCGGGAGGTCTGCGGATATGACGCCTGCCCGTCGCGTGCCTACGCCCGCCAGCATGCCCTGACGAACCCCCGCACCGCGCCGGAAGACCATGGCTGAGCCCGGCCGAGTCTACCTGGTCGGTGCGGGCCCCGGCGACCCGCAGCTGCTCACCCTGCGCGCGCACACGCTGCTGCGGCAGTGCGACGTCATCCTGCCGGACGACCTGGTCTCGGACGAGATCCTGGCGCTGGCTAACCCTGCCGCAGTCATGATCCCGGTGGGCAAGCGCTGCGGCCAGCCCAGGGTCACGCAGCAGGGAATTCACGATCTGATGCTGCTCCAAGCCGGGCTGGGCAGGTCCGTGCTGCGGCTCAAATCCGGCGATCCCATGGTCTTCGGCCGCGCCAACGAGGAGATCGCCGCGCTGCGGGCGGGCGGCGTTCCGTTCGAGATCGTGCCCGGCATCACGGCCGCGTTCGCAGTCGCGGCGTCCCTGCAGACGCCGCTCACGGACCGCAACACGGCCTCGAAGTTGATCCTTGCCACCGCGCACCATGCCGCGGACAAGGCGCACCCGGTCGCGTGGGAGGGTGCGTTCCCGCGCGACTCGACCCTGGTGCTCTACATGCCAGGCCGCGACTTCGGCGCGCTGACGGCCTCGCTGCTCGAGTCCGGCATCGCGCCCGAGACGCCCGTCGCGGCCGTGTCGAAGGCATCCACACCCGACCAGCAGGTAACGCGAACGACGCTGGGAGAGCTGCCGGAGTCCTCACCCGGGCCAGCACCATTGATCCTGCTGATCGGCCAGGCGATCCAGGGGTAGGTAATCCGCTTTGCCACGGACCCATAACAAGGAAGCGGCCTTGTCTTTGCATTTGGTTGTCATCCCGTAGGGATCTGCGTGTCGCCTGACTCCAATGACCCGTCAGCGGAGAACTACTCCAGCTAGGGCTTGCAAGCGCAGCTGCGGTAAGCCGCCGCGCTAAAATCACCAAGCGCACAAACCGCTTGCGGCCACACCAGGACCAGCGGCGAAGGCGACCCAGGAAAGAAATCCTGCTCATACGCCTTGCTGGCAGCGTCGTTCGAATCCGGATCCTTACGAAACTCGGCGATCTGCGCGCGCAGCACCGCAGTCGAGAACGCCTCCGCACCGAACGTCTGGTCGAAGTCGTACTCCTTCAACCACGGGCCCGCGCCCGCCTTGTCGGCCGCCATATAGACGGCGTAGTCGGCCAGCGCCGAGGTCCTGCGGTTCACCTGGCCGACGGTGAACGTCGGCAGGTTGCCGTTGACCGGCGTGACCGACCCGACCAGCTTCGCGGGAACGTCGCCGAGCAGGCGCACCTCATCGCTGTGGGTGTGGCCCAGCAGGGTCAGCCGCACCGTTTCCTGGGACTTCGCGATCAGCGTTCCGAACGCGTCGTCGGCCAGAAAGCTCTCCGGCGCGTCGCCGCCGCAGACGTTGCGCTGCTTCGCAACCGTGTTGTAGACGTCCACGCCCGGCGGAATGTGGGCCAGGACCCAGACCGCCTCGCCGCGCCGTCTGGCTTCGTCGAGCTGGCCGCCGAGCCACTGCAGCACGGCCTCGCCTTCGCTCCTGTCCTGCTTGCCCGCGCAGGTCTGGTACTTGCGCGACAGGTAAATATCGTCCACCACCAGCAGGCGCGTTTTGGCCAGACCGGGCAGCGCCACGCTGAAGTAGCCGCCGGCAAGATAGTCCCGTTCCGCCTGCACACGCTCCGCCTTCGACGCGCCCACCAGTCCGGCGAGGACCGCGCCGCTGGTTGCCTGAAAGTAGCGGTCGTGCAGGTCCATGCGGTAGTCGCCGCAGCTGCTGTCGTTATTACCCAGCGCCAGGTAGACCGGAACGCCGGGAAACACCGCCTCGACCTGCCGGATGACGAACTCGGCGGTCTTCTCGTGGAAGTCTTCATAGCCCTTGCTGTGCCCGGTCGCCTGCTTCCAGCGGCACTCGAACTGGTGCACGACCAGGTCGCCACTGACCGTGACAAACCCGACGCCCGCGGCCTGGGCCGAAGCCGCATGCAGGGCCGAGCTCAGCAACGCGTAGTCGGAGTCCAGGCCGTTCTTGCTGCCGCACCTGGCTTGCATCGCGGCAAAGTCGGCCGCCTGGGTTGGGGTCGCGGGCTCGCGCAGGATGCCGGGCCACTGGCTCGTGGGCGCCGCCGCCAGCCGTTCTGCCTTGGCCGGGTCGCGCAGCGGATCGAAGTGCAGGTCGCTCAGCATGACAACAGGCATCGTCTGGCCGCGGCAGGCCATGGACATGAGCAGTAGCAGAATAAGCGTCCATCCGCGCAAATAGCCCCCTGTCGATCTGGTTAGGTGAATCTGGCTTCCGCCGTCTTCGTAGCCTCGTAGATCTGTTCGAAGGACTCAACCGCAAACAGCACCGGCTGCATCGCGCCCGTATCCACCGGCTGATTCAGCACGGCGTCGACATCGAAGTCGCGGATCTCGCAGCCGCCGCCCAGCACGCGCGTACACTCGCCGTGCGAGCTGATCAGGCCGCTTCCGTAGACCTTGATCTCGCCCTGCTGTCGGATCAGGCCGAACTCGACCGTGAACCAGAACAGCCGGCCCAGCCGCTCGAGCACCTCCGGCCGGTCGATGGCCGCGGCGCAAACCTTACCATAGTGCTCCAGGAAGTCCGCAAACACCGGGTGCGCGTGCATGGGCACGTGGCCGAAGACGTCGTGGAAGATGTCGGGCTCGGGCGTGTAGTCCATGGACTCGCGGCTGCGCAGCCAGGTGGTGGTGGGGAACATGCGCGCGGCGAGCATCTCGAAAAACGCGTCGGCCGGCAGAAAGCCGCTCACCGGCGAGGACGCCCAGCCGGTGCGCGGGTTCAGCCGCGCGCTGACCGACTTCAGGTTGGGCAGGCGGTCGGGTTCGAGCCCGATCTGCGCGAAGCCGTCCAGGTACTCGGCGCAGGCGTGCTCGTGCAGCTGCGGCATGCGGCGCGCGACGAGCTCGCTCCAGACCGACTGCTGCTCCGGCGTGTACGCGGCATAATCCTGCTCGATGAGGAACGGCCGTGCCACGTGCAACCGTCCGCCGCTCAGGTCCTGCTGGGTTTCGACTCGCTCCGCAACTGCCATGGTGACTCCTTGGGCCCGCCTATGCAGTCTACATCCGGCGCGCAAACAGTGAGGATGTCCACGAATCGTTTTTACTCGTTGCAACATTGAACCAAGACCGCTACTATTTCATCGTGTCCATACAGGTCACTTACGAAAGAGGTTTCATGAACATTCCGTGCATCGTCCGGCGCTCCGCCCTGTCGCTCCTGGCCTTTGTTGGCGTGGCCGCCCACGCCCAGGCCACCGCCTGGAAGATCGACTCCGCGCACTCTGGCGTCGAGTTCAAAATCCGCCACCTGGGTGTGTCGAACGTGAACGGCTCCTTCTCGAAGGTCGCCGGCACCGTCTACCTCGATGACAAGGACATCACGAAGTCGAAGGTGGAAGCCGTCATCGACGCCACGACGGTCAACACAAACGACGCCGCACGCGACAAGCACCTCGCCACGCCGGAGTTCTTCGACCTCACCAAATACCCCACGTTGACCTTCAAATCGACCTCTGTGTTCAAGGAAGGCGGCAAGCTGAAGATGACCGGCGACCTGACCATCTCCGGCGTCACGAAGCCGGTCACGCTCGACCTGGACGGCCCCGCGGCCCCGCAGAAGGGCATGCGCGGCGGCATGGTCAGCGGCTTCTCCGCAACCGGCACGCTTTCCCGCAAGGACTTCAACTTCGGCCAGAAATACGGCGCGCCCGTGCTCGGCGACGACGTGAAGTTCACGATCGACATCGAGATGGACAAGCCGTAACTACGCTGGAGTAGGTCAGCCAACTGAGTTCTAGTGTGTCGGGTCATCGTCCGGATCGGGCGTGGCCTGCGCGGGCCGCTGCTCCTCCGGCACGCTGCGCAGGTTCACGCGGATGCGGTACCAGAGATACGCCGCCCCGCGCATGCGGTCGACCAGCACATCATCCACTGCGAGGAGAGCCGCGGCCTCCGGGTGCGCGGCCTTCCAGCGCTCCAGCCCGGCCATCGCTTCCGCCTTGCTGGGAGAGTTTGCCACCGTGATCAGCGGATGGACCGCGCGCCGGGCCGGAGCCTTGCGCGGCGCTTTTGCAGGTACCTCGCTGGCCGCCTTGCGGGCGCGCGAAGGAGCTACGCGCGCCGGCTCGTTCGCGCCCTTGGCGAAGTGCGGCGGCCAGGGCGCGTCGCCCAGACCCTCGGCTTCATCGCGCGCTGCGAGTTCCAGCAATGCCTCGAGCGAGCCCGCGCTGCCCGCCATCCCAGCATGCGGATCACCCAGCGCGGCAAAGCGCGCCGGCATCGTCGCCACCGTGAACTCCGCGGGGTCGCACTCCGGGACCTCCGCCCAGGTCAGCGGCGCGGACACACGGGCATCCGGCAGGGGCCGAACGGAGTACGCGGACGCGGTCGTCCGGTCCTTGGCGTTCTGGTTGTAGTCCAGAAAAACTCCGTGACGCTCCTCCTTCCACCATTTGCTGCTGGCCAGCGCGGGTGCTCTGCGCTCAACGGCGCGCGCCAGCGCCAGGGCCGCCCGGCGCACCTCCGTAAACGTCCACCGCGGATGGATGGGCGCGTTGATGTGGATCCCGCGCGAGCCGGACGTCTTCACAAAGCCGGTCAGCCCAGCCTCCTCGAGCACTGCCTTTACCTCCATCGCGACCTTCCGGACATCGGCAAACCCCACCCCAGGCCCAGGGTCCAGGTCCACGCGAAGCTGGTCTGGATGATCGAGATCGCCGGTACGCACGGGGTGCGGATGCAGCTCAATGCAACCCAGGTTGACCACCCAGGCGAGGCCCGCCGCGTCGTCGACCACGACCTCCTCCGCCGTGCGTCCGGAAGGGAAGGAGAGCGTGGCCGTGCGCAGGTAAGAAGGCAGGTCCGCCGGCGCGCGCTTCTGGTAAAACGGCTCCTCGTGCGCGCCGTTAACGAAACGCTTCAGCACAATCGGCCGGTCGGCGATGCCGCCCAGCGCACCCGGCGCAACCGCCACGAAGTAGCGCACCAGGTCGATCTTGGTCAGCTGCACCTGCTGCGAAAAGTAGAGCTTGCCCGGATGTGAAACCCGCACCTCGTGCCCGTCGATCTCCAGCAACTCCGCGTCTTCAGCCTTCTTCGTCGCCATGATCGTCCTTAAGCCAGATGCAGGCTAGTGTAAACGCAAGAACCTCGCGCCGTCTCTCGAAGCGGCACGGGGACCACACCGAAAGCATAACCGCCTTTTGTTGTTATTCCGTAGCGAAGCGGAGGAATCTGTGGTTAGAACCAGCGCTCAACCTACTGCTGCGAAAACAACTCAACTCGGCGATTATCAGCCTTGCCAGCCGCGGTCGCATTGGTGTCGACCGGCTTCTCCGGTCCAAACCCCGCTCCGGTTAACCGGCTACCGTCGATCCCCAGTGCCTTCAGGTAGTC
>CAXUDC010000133.1:0-9413 GCA_964249685.1 uncultured Acidobacteriaceae bacterium | reverse complement strand
TGTTGTCATCCCGTAGGGATCTGCGGTTCGACTGATGCTGCGCCTGCCCCAAAGGCTCTAGCAGGCCCGAGTACTACAAGATATAGCGGCTCAGATCCTGGCTCTTGACGATCCCTGCCACCTGCTGCCGCACATACTCCGGGTCGACCACGACCACCTTCTCGACCGTCCCATCTTCCTTCCGGCGCTCGATCACGGGCAGCGGCGCCGTCTCCGCGCCGCTCGGCTCGCCGAGCGGCGCGGAGACGCCAATCGAGCCGACCACGCCCTCCTGAGAAGGCTCAGTGCGAGCGGACTTCATCAGGTCCGGCGCCTGGTAGCTGATCTCGTCCAGCACCCGCTCCATGATCGTATGCAGCCGCCGCGCGCCGATGTTTTCGGTCGTCTCGTTGACCCGGAAGGCGAACTCCGCCATCTCGCTCAGGGCCTCCGGGGTGAACTCGAGGCGCAGCCCTTCGGTCTCGAGCAGTGCGACGGACTGCTTGACCAACGACGACTTCGGCTCGGTCAGGATGCGGACGAAATCGCCCACGGTCAGCGACTGCAGCTCGACGCGGATGGGAAAGCGGCCCTGCAGCTCCGGGATCAGGTCGCTCGGCTTGGACACGTGGAACGCGCCCGCCGCGATGAACAGGATATGGTCCGTCCGGACCATGCCATACTTCGTGCTCACGGTCGTGCCTTCGACGATGGGCAGGATGTCGCGCTGCACGCCCTCGCGGCTCACGTCGGGCCCGTGCGAGCCCTCGCGCCCGGCAATCTTGTCGATCTCGTCGAGGAACACGATGCCCGAGTCCTCGACGCGCTCGACCGCCAGCCGCGTCACCTGGTCCATGTCGATCAGCCGGCCCTCCTCCTCCTGGACCAGGTAGTCGAAGGCCTCGGCGACCTTCATCTTGCGCTTGCGCGTGCGCTGCCCGAACAGGCCTGGGAGCACATCCTTGATGCTCATGTCGGCGTCCTCCTGGCCCGGCGCCGCGACGAACTCAAACGTAGGCTGGTTGCGGTCGCGCACGTCGAGCTCGACCGTACGCTCGTCCAGCTTGCCCTCGCGAAACTGCTGCCGCAGCTTCTCGCGATTGCGCTCGTAGGGCGTCGGCTCGGCCGCGTCGTTGCGAGGAACCTCGACCACCGGCGTCATGTACTCGGGCGACTCCGTATCCATGGATTGCGGCAGCTGGATGACGTTGGTGCCGGGAACCTCGGTCGCCTCGGCCGCGTGGACCTGCGTGGCGGCGGCCTGTGTGGGCGGCAGCAGCAGGTCGAGCAGGCGGTCCTCGGCGTTCAACTCGGCTTTGTCCTCCACCTCGTCCAGCTTCTCCTCGCGCACCAGGTCGATCGCGATCTCGACGAGGTCGCGGATCATCGATTCCACGTCGCGGCCCACGTAGCCGACCTCGGTAAACTTGCTCGCCTCCACCTTCAGGAAGGGCGAGCCGGTCAGCTTGGCCAAGCGCCTGGCGATCTCGGTCTTGCCCACGCCCGTCGGGCCAATCATGATGATGTTCTTGGGCATGATGTCCTCGGCCATCTCGGGCGCGAGCTTCTGCCGGCGCATGCGGTTGCGCAGCGCAATCGCGACAGCGCGCTTGGCCGCGGCCTGGCCGACGACATACTTGTCCAGCTCCGCGACGATCTCGCGCGGGGTCATCTCATCGAGCGAAAGAGCCTGGTCTTCAGCGGCTCCGGGTAGGTATATTGCCATTCTGTTTAGTCCTTGATAGACAGCTTGCAGCTACGTTGCTTTGGATAGCTAACTTAGCCAACCAGGCATAGTATAGGCCTATGAAAAGCGTCAATATAGGGGAACTGAAAAACCAACTCAGCAGCTACCTCCAACTCGTCAAGAATGGCGAGGAGGTTGTCATACGAGATCGCAACGTTCCGGTTGCGCGCATCTTGCCCTTTCGGCACGGCGCGGATTGGGGATCAGGAAGCGGAACTTGTAGCTTCCGGTGCGATGAAGATGCCGGAAGAGGAGATGGACTGGGATGCGTTCTTCAGTATTCCGGCAGGTGACGTCCCACAGGACGTGGCCGTGGCTGCCGTGATCGAAGGGCGGGGAGACCGTTGAGCGCCGCATTTTGGGATGCAAGTGGCCTGGTCCTGCTCTGTGTCGAACAGCCCTCAAGCATCCTCGCCCGTCAACTGGTGAAAGCTTTGATCTTGTCGTCTGGTGGTCTACCTCAGTCGAGATCCGAAGTGCGATCGAGCGACTGGTGCGTACAGGACAACTGAACGATGCGGGGTACGGAGCGGCTGGAAGGCGCTTGCAGCATATGCAACGAGGGTGGCGTGAAGTGCGACCGACAGACACTCTGCGCGCGCAATCGGAAACATTTCTCACGACCTATCAACTAAAGGCAGCGGATGCTCTGCAACTTGCAGCAGCTTTCACGTGGTGCTCAGGCATTTGTCATCGTCGCACCTTTATATCGAGCGAACTGCAACTACTGGAAGCCGCAAAGCAACTCAGATTCAGTGTCGTCGATTTGAATACGTGAAGAAACGGTGAAGGATGAGCTGGAGACTTCGCCATGAATCATCGCTTGTCTTCTGCCCGACCACGGTAAGGTGCGCGGCCAGCTTGCGTGTACACGCCAAAACGACCCAGGTGTCGGCGCCCAGTGCCTTTGAGCGGTTGCTGCGCACGGGCCACATCACCATAGATTCAACGCGCGGCCGACGCACTGCAACTCGCCGCAGCCTGAATCTGGGATTCAGGCTGCTGCCAGTCTGAAACCTGCGGGCGCACAACCGTGTTACGGCGCAGCAGAAAGGTAAGCACCAGCCCAATGCCGAGACCGATCAGCAGGATCACCCAGGGGCCCATCTCTCCTCCGTTCACGACCGTCAGGCAGTCGTCGCCAGTTCCTCAAACATCACGTTCTCATTGGTATAGATGCAGATCTCGCCGGCGATCTTCATGCTCTTCTCTGCGATCTCGCGCGCGGACATGTCCGTATTCGCCATCAGCGCGCGCGCCGCGGCGAGCGCGTAGCTGCCGCCCGACCCGATCGTCATGATGCCCCCGTCTTTCTCAGACCGGTCGGGCTCGATCACGTCGCCCGTGCCCGAGAGCATCAGCGTGTACTGCGCATCGGCTACGATCAGCAGCGCCTCCAGCTGGCGCAGCATCTTGTCCGTCCGCCAATCCTTGGCGAGCTCGACCGCGGACCGGTTCAGGTTGCCCGCGTACTGCTCCAGCTTGGCCTCGAACCGGCTAAATAGCGAGAACGCATCCGCCGTCGACCCCGCGAACCCCGCCATCACCTTGCCGTTGTACAGCAGCCGTATCTTCTTCGCCGAGCCCTTCATGATCGTCGACCCCAACGACACCTGCCCGTCGGCCGCCATCACTACCCGGTCGCCGCGCCGGACGCAGATCACCGTCGTCGACCGGATGCGCCGGCCCTCGCCCAAATCCAGTGGATGCCCCACTGTCGTCACGTTTCGTTCTGTTTTTCGCACTCCTCAGTATAACCGCGCTATGCTGAGAGCAGGCGCATGGTCCCAACGCTTCATCTCCCAAGGCACGCCGCGACCCTGGCCGGTGGCGCAGCAGTGGCTGCCTTGTCGCTGGTAGCGCTGGGCGTATGGGCCGCGCTGCGCAAGCAACCCTCGCCGGAGGAGCTGGAAGCGCGCCGCCGCCAACACCTTACCTCCGTCGGCCGCATCATCGATGGCTCGCTCATCGGCGCGCACCCCGACGAGCTCGCACCTGCCGTCATCCTCTACCGCTACCGCGTCGCCGGTGTCACCTACGAGTGCGCCCAGGATGTCTCCGCCCTCGCTTCCCCGCCGCGCGAGCTGCACCTCGAGTTCCCCATCCAGGTCCGCTACGACCCCGCCAACGCCGCCGACAGCATCGTCATCGCGGAAGAATGGAATGGGCTCTGGAGCATCGGGCACATCGACCGTACGCCCTACCGCCACGACGCCGGCGCGCGAGCAAAAACTCAATAGCATTACCGCGCGCCTATACTGAAAGCCATGCACATGGTCGCGTCGAACAACCGGACGATGCAACGCATCCTCAAGATCTCGCTCTCGGCGACCTTCCTCTACGTCGTCGCGACGCTCTATTTCGGCGTCCGTTCGCACTCGCTCGCGCTCATCTCGGAGGCCGGCCACAACGCCTCCGATATGCTCGCCATCATCCTCTCCTTTGTCGCCGTCTACTTCCAGGCGCGCCCGGCAAACGACTCCAAGACCTTCGGCTACCAGCGCGCGGGCGTCCTCGCCGCCTTCGTCAACGCCCTCACGCTCATGGTGCTGTCCGCCTGGATCGCGATCTCTGCCTTCCATCGCCTCTACGCTCCCGTCACGGTCGAGCCCAAACTGATGATGATGGTCGCCGCCGCCGGCGTGCTGATGAATGGCGGCATCGCGCTCATGCTGTGGAAGTTCTCGGGCGACGTCAACATCCGCTCCGTCTTCCTGCACATGCTCGGCGACACGCTCTCGACCGCGGCCGTCATCGCCGGCGGCTTCGGCATCCTGCTCACGCACCTGCAGTGGATCGACCCGGTCCTGTCGCTCATCATCGCCGGCATGATCCTCTGGTCGTCCTGGGGCATCGTGCGCGAGACCCTCAACATCCTGCTCGAAGGCACGCCCAAACGGTTAAAGCTGCCGGAAGTCCGCGCCGCCATGAGCGCCGTCCTCGGCGTCGCCAACGTGCACGACCTGCACGTCTGGAACCTCGGCTCGAACTCCGTCGCGCTCGCCTCGCACGTCACCATCGACGAGATGACCATGACCGAGTGCTCGGTCATCCTCGAAGGCATCACCACCACCCTTTGGGACAAGTTCCACATCGCCCACACCACCATCCAGTTCGAGACAAAGGGCTGCGAAACCACCCACGGCTGCTCCGCCCCGCCCGCGTTAGAGGAAGCCACCGCCCACGCCCATCATCACCACGGGCACGACCACAGCCACGCCCACTAGCCAGCGCCGCAGCAATATCCTCTACTCTGGGTGCCCCCTTCACCACGGCTTCATCGTGATGAAGGGGGATACTCCCTCCCCCTCACTGCATCTTCTTAAACGATCCAAACCGGTAAACCAGACTAACCGCTGGCTGGCTACTGACCGTGAACAACTTACTCGTAGGCGTAGCCGGCGTGTACTGCACAAAATCCGGCGTCTTGAAGAACAACCCACGATACTCCACCCGCAATCCCAGGTGGTCACTCACCCGGTAATCCCCACCGGCACCAAACAGCGCCGCCGCGCGAAGGTTCACCGCGCCCGGAAACAGTTTCTGCGTCGGCAGAAACGCCAGCGCCCCGCCCCCTCCCTGCACAAACGCCTGCAACCGCCGAGAAGAAGCCGGCGCCTTGGCCACGTACGCCACCGTCAGCTCATACATGTTCGTCCCTACGGCATACCGAGTAAAGCTCGGCGCGGCCTCACCCGTCGCAGCCGCCGTGTAGTTATAAGCCGTCCGGCTGTACCCGGCGTTGAGGTCGTACCCGGCCCATCCGCGAAACTGCTGGTGAAACACCCCTAGCACGCCGGCCGAAGGCGTAGCGCCGGCGGTATTCTGCTGGTACACCGGCCCCACGGTCGAAAGCGTAGTCCGCGTGCTGGTCAACTGCGCCAACACGCCGAGCGAGATATCGATCTTGTCCGGGTCATAGCGGAAGAACCCGCCCGCCTGCCTCCCCGGCTGAGCCCCCGCCGCCTGGCTCGCCGCCGCATCCATCCCGGTCGCGGTTGAGCTGCTCTCCTGAGCCACCAGCGACCCACCGCAAAACGCCGCCACTGCCAGCGAGCAGCCGGCCCCAACCCGGCCGGCACGCCGCCACCTCAAACATCGTCTCTGCACCAAGGCGAATCTCCCTCAAACGGAACTCTCGCGCCTCTGTCCTCAGAAAAAGTCCAATCCGGGCCCCGCGCCTGTGTCCGAACGTGTCTGGCACTTCGCTGTTGTGTTTCGTCTTGGACGAAGAACAAAGCAAGGCGTAACCAGGATCAAAGCGGAAAAACGGGATAAGAGGAGCATGACTCTTTACGCCCCTCTTACCCCGTCCTCTCCGTACTTTCCTGGTTACGCCTTGCTCTTATGCCAACTGCGCGTCCAGCGTAATCTCCGCCGCCTTCAGCAGCCGCGAGATCGGGCAGCCTTCCTTCGCCTTTTTCGCCAGCTCGTCGAACTTCTCCTTCTCCGCGCCCGGAACCTTCGCCTTCGTCACCAGGTGGATCTTGGTCACGGTCGGCCCATCGTCGGTCGTCTCGAGCGTCACGATCGCCTCGGTCTCGAGCGACTCCACCGTCATCCCGCCGGTCGTTAACTGGTTCGACAGCGCCATCGTGAAGCAGCCCGCGTGCGCCGCCGCAATCAGCTCTTCCGGGTTCGTGCCCACGCCGTTCTCAAAGCGAGTCCCGAAGCTGTACTGCGCCTCCTTCAACGTGCCGCTCTGCGTCGAAATCGTGCCTTTGCCGTCCTTCAACCCGCCATGCCAGACTGCGCTTGCGCTGCGATTCATAGTCGTCCATCCTCTCGGGGCGTCTGCCCGTCGCTTGTTCTGATGCAGGTTCCTCGCAAGTTGCATCTTTTTAGCCGTTGGGCCGTCTATTCTACTGTGGTATTCTGTGATTCGCTGGGGACGTGCGCCTATGAATGCCGGATTTTGCCTTATGGTCCCGACCGTAGAGCATGAAGTCCAATGGCTTGCGCCAACGCGGTTTTTACCGCAACATGTGCCCCGCGACTTGAAATAGACCCAGTGAAACAACCAAGGGAAGAGTTCCGTCCTCTATTGACATTGGACGACACTCGCTGCCGCACGGGTGGCTGCCCCAAACCCGGAAATTTCGACGCAGGAGTGCGCAAGACCGTGGCTGAAGAATTCGACAATAACGAAGACGAGATCATCGAAGTAGGCAAGGAAAAGGGTTATCTCACGTTCGGCGAGGTCAACGACCTGCTGCCCGGCGACATCACCTCGCCCGACGACCTCGACGACCTGCTCACCACCATCAACACACAGGGCATTGAGCTCGGCGGCGACGATGACAACGGCCGCGGCCGGCGCGACAAGTACGAGCCTGAGGCCGGCGAAGAGTCCGAGGACGTAGAGCTCGACCTCTCGCCCGGAACGCTCGAAAAGACCAACGATCCTGTCCGCATGTACCTCCGCGAGATGGGTACCGTTCCCCTGCTCACTCGCGAGGGCGAAGTTGAAATCGCGAAGCGCATCGAGCGCGGGCAGATCCGCGTCATGAAGGCCATCTCGCGCTCGCCCATCGTCATTCGCGAGATCACCGGGCTCGGCGAAGACCTGCGCCGCGGCGTGCGCAACATCAAGGAAATCGTCACCTTCGACGAGGAAGAGCTCACCGAAGAGATCCTGCAGTCGCGCGTCCGCGCCACCGTCGCCCGCATCGACGTGATCGTGAAGCACCAGAAGAAAGTGACCGGTCTCGAAGAAAAGCTTGAGCTGGCAAGCCAGGGAAAGGACGCCAAGCTCAAGGTCAAGGAGACGCGCAAACTGCGCTGGCTCATCGGCCGTGAGCACGTCTACATCAACCGCGTCGTGCGTGAGTTCAAGTACACCAACGGCGAAAAGAAGCGCCTGCTCGACAAGGTCAACAAGACCGTCGACGCGATGCGCACGCTCGAGCGCCAGATCAAGTCGCTTGACGCAAAGTTCGAAGCCTCGAAGTCTGAGGAGTTGAAGAAGGAGTACCGCCGCCAGCAGAAGAACTGCAAGCTCGACCTCGAGCGCGTCGAGCAGGACGCCGGCATCGACCTGAACGATCTGAAGCGCACCCAGCGCGAGATGATCCAGGGCGACATGGACGCCGAAAAGGCCAAGCGCGAGCTCATCGAAGCCAACCTGCGCCTCGTCGTTTCGATCGCCAAGAAGTACACCAACCGCGGCCTGCAGTTCCTCGACCTGATCCAGGAAGGCAACATCGGCCTGATGAAGGCCGTGGACAAGTTCGAGTACCGCCGTGGCTACAAGTTCTCCACCTACGCTACGTGGTGGATTCGTCAGGCCATCACCCGCGCAATCGCCGATCAGGCGCGCACCATCCGCATCCCGGTGCACATGATCGAGACCATCAACAAGCTCATCCGTACCAGCCGCCAGCTGGTGCAGGAGCTTGGGCGTGAGGCCTCCTCGGAAGAGATTGCCAAGCGCATGGACATCCCGGTCGCGAAGGTCCGCAAGGTCCTGAAGATCGCGCAGGAGCCCATCTCGCTCGAAACACCGATCGGCGAAGAGGAAGACTCGCACCTCGGCGACTTCATCGAAGATCGTATGGCGGTTTCGCCGTCCGATGCGGTGATCTCGGTCAATTTGAAGGAGTACACCTCGCAGGTGCTGCGCACGCTGACCCCACGCGAAGAGCGTGTGATCAAGATGCGTTTCGGCCTCGAAGACGGCTCCGAGCACACGCTGGAAGAGGTAGGCCAGAGCTTCCAGGTAACGCGCGAGCGCATCCGGCAGATCGAAGCCAAAGCCCTCCGCAAACTCCGCCACCCCAGCCGCAGCCGCAAGCTGAAGGCCTTTGTGGACGGCGTCAAGGAACTGTAATCACGAAGGACTAGGGGCACACCGAAGCTTGGTGTGCCCTCTCTCTTTTGTTCCCCCAGCCTCGCGTCGCAAAGCACTACCGCAGTCGGAAGACGTGGATCCATTTCATTCCGGGAACGGGGACGTAGTGTTGCTCCAGGTCCTCGGCAATCCCCGGCGTCAGCTGGGCGCGATCTTCATCCTTTGCCAGGATCAAAAGATCGAAGCGATCGTCCTTCCACGCCCCCGTTACCTGCGCCGTCTTCCGCAAGGGGTACGAGCTTCCGGGATCCCACCAGTTCGGTAGGTGCAGCGGGGAAGGTATCGCGCGCGCCGCATACAGAAATTCCAGACCCGGCCCAAAGAAGATGCGCTTGGCGGAGCTGGCAGCCAGCGTCGCATCGACCTCTGCCAGTGTTTCCGGCACAACGGGACAGGCGGTGAACCGCCCCAGAAATCTATCGTCAAAGGTGACCTGGGCAGGACACTTATCGTCAGCCCAGCTCCCGATAATCTGCATCCGCAGGCGCGTGCGCCCGAAGTACAGCGCCAGCAGAAGCAGCGTGCCGCTCGCAACCAGCGTGCGGAAACGCAGTGCCCGCGAGGACAGAGCCGAGACGGACAGAACTGCCAGACCCATCACGACCAGTGGCGTGTCGGTCAGCTTGAAATCGAAGTTTGTTCCCATGCCGAGGGCACCGACCAGCATGGAACCTGCGCCGAGCAGAACCGCCGGACGTCTCGCACCGGACCCTCCGCTCCAGATCGTCTCCGCGGCCGCCCAGCATGCGGGAGCCAGGATGGCGTAAACGAGAAGATTCGCCAACCCATAGCGGGCATACACCGCAAACAGGATGCCGTTGAAGAACGCCTTGGGGA
>CAXUDC010000132.1:8151-9709 GCA_964249685.1 uncultured Acidobacteriaceae bacterium | reverse complement strand
CACCTCCCCAATTCCACCCCCCGCCGGCAGCGCCGTCACATTCGCGATGCCCCCCAGGTTCAGCAGCACGCGGCTCTTCTTCGCATGGCGAAACAGGCAGTAGTCGAGCATGGGCACCAGCGGCGCGCCCTGCCCGCCGGCCGCCAGATCCGCCGGCCGGAAGTCGCTCACCACCGGCACCCGCAGGCGCTCGGCAACCACGGCCGCCTCGCCGATCTGCCACGTCGCCCGCACCTCCGCGCCAAGATACTTTCCAGCAGAAGCCTGGTGGTAGATCGTCTGCCCATGCATTCCGACCAGCGCCGGCTTCACGCCCAGCGCGCCGGCAGCCTTGGCGACGCAGTCCGCATACACCTCGCCCAGCCGCCAGTGTAGCCGGCTTATCTCCGCGACCGGCATCGCCGAAGCATCCATCGCCGCCAGCACCGCCGCCCGCACCGCCTTCGGATAAGCAAAACTCCGGTACCCGAGCACCTTCACCCGAGGCACCTCAGCGCTCGCGGCTGGCGGCAGGATCCGGGCAAACGCCACATCCACCCCGTCCGCCGAGGTCCCGCTCATCACCCCCGCTACAATTTGAGCTTTTGAAGCGAACCGGCTCATGCCCGCAGCTCCCGCTTTAACTCCGCCAGCAAATTCAGCGCCTCGAGCGGCGTCAGCGAGTCCACCTCCGCGGCCTCGATCCGGTCCACGATCCTCTGCGAAAGCGGCGTGAACATCGTCATCTGCACCTTCGCCGCGGTCGGCGCGGCCTCTCTGACCTGCTGGGTTTCGGCCCGCTCATGTACCTTCAACACCTCGCGCGCCCGCGCAATCACCGCTTGCGGCAACCCCGCCAGCCGAGCCACCTCGATCCCGTAGCTCTTGCTCGCCGCGCCTGCCTCCACGCTGTGGAGAAACACGATTCCCCCCGCGTTTTCCTTCACCGTCACCCGCACATTGCGCAACTTCGTCAGCCGCTCGGCCAGCAGCGTCAGCTCATGGTAGTGCGTCGCAAACAGGCTGCGCGCGCCGATCTTGTTGTGCAGGTGCTCGACCGTAGCCCACGCGAGCGACAGCCCATCGTAGGTCGCCGTACCGCGTCCCATCTCGTCCAGCAGCACCAGCGAGCGCGCCGTCGCCGTGTTGAGGATGGCCGCCGTTTCGGTCATCTCGACCATAAACGTCGACCGCCCCCGCGCCACGTTGTCGCTCGCCCCGATGCGTGTATAGATCCGGTCCACCAGCCCCACCCGCATCCGCTCCGCCGGCACAAAACATCCGCACTGCGCCATCACCACCAGCAGCGCCGCCATGCGCAGATACGTGCTCTTGCCGCCCATGTTCGGCCCCGTCATGAGCAGGATCGAAGGCCCGGCCGCTGCGTCCGGCGTCGCGTCCAAGAACAGGGAATTGGGAATAAACCGCCCCACCCCGGACTCCTCCATCCGCCGCTCCACGACCGGGTGCCGGGCCTGCACGAACTCAAGCGCCGTGCCGTCCTCGACCACCGGCCGGGTCCACCCGCGCAGCGCCGCCAGGTGCGCAAAGTTCGCCAGCAGGTCGATCTCCGCCACCC
>CAXUDC010000132.1:0-8051 GCA_964249685.1 uncultured Acidobacteriaceae bacterium | reverse complement strand
AACACGCTGTTGTACCGCACCTTCAACGACGCAATCCCGGTCCGCGCGCGCTCCCGCTCCTCGATCGCGACCAGCGCCTGCCGCCCGCTCCGGCTCAGCTCCCGCAGCTCATCCAGCTCCGCATGGATGCCCGCCCGCACCACGCCGCCATCGGCAAACGTAACCGGCGGCTCATCAACAATCGTCCCCACAATCAGCTCATGCAAATCCTCGAGCGCATCGAACCCGTGTTGCTCTCCCTCTCTCTTCACAGAATCGGGTGCCCCAGGTCTCACTTCTGAGACCTGGGTTGGACGGCCTCCCAACTCCGCGGAAGAGGAAACAACCCGTGTTGGTCCACCCCCCAACTCGCCCCACTTCGCACTCTCAAACGCCCGAACCGCCCCCCGCAACCCAGGCAAACACCCCAGCGTCCCGGCCAGCGCCAACACCTCCCGCGGCCCCGCAGAATCCATCGCCACCCGCCCCAGCAACCGCTCCAGGTCCAGCACCCCATCCATCGCGCGCCGAACCCCTTCCCGCTTGCGCAGATCCCCCGTCGCCTCCCCCACCGCATCCAGCCGCGCCGAAATCCCCGCCAATCCCATCGCCGGCCGCAGCAGCGTAGCCCGCAGCAGCCGTTTGCCCATCGGCGTACAGCAGGCATCGAGCGTGTAGAGCAACGTAGTCTGCGCCGTTTCACCAGAAAACAGCGGGTCCACCAGCTCCAGGTTCCGCACCGAAACCGCATCGAGCTCCAGGCACCCCGAGCGCTCATAAAAGCGGACCGCCTCCAGGTGTTCCAGCGCCCCCTGCTTGGTCTGCCGCAGATAATGTACCAGCCCGCCCGCCGCCACGCCCGCCGCCTCATGCCCCGCCAGCCCCAGCCCATCGAGCGACAGCACCCGAAACTGCTGCCGCAGCAAAGGCAGCGCATGCTCCGCCGTCAGCACCCAATCCTCCACCACCGTCTTCGTCCGAATCCCTTCCAACCCCTCACCCGAACCTTCTTCGACTGTCCCCGAACCGGTCCGTGCCCCAGGTATCCCGGCTTTATCGGGAAGAGTGGGAAGCAGACTCTTCGACGTGGCCCCTGGTAAGCCTCCCTGCGCATACACCAGCTCCACCGGCCGAACCCGGTTCAGTTCATCCACCGCCAGCGCCCACGCATCCTTGCCCGTAAACTCCGTCGCCCGAAAGTCCCCGGTAGACAGGTCCGCCAGCCCCACCCCCACGGTCTCCTTCATCACGACTACGCACGCCAGCCAGCAGGACTCCCCGGCTGCCAGCCCCGGGTCGACCGCCGTCCCCGGCGTCAGCACCCGCGTCACCTCGCGCTTCACGATGCCCTTGACCGTCTTTGGATCCTCCATCTGCTCGCACAGCGCGATCCGGTACCCCTTGCGCAGCAGCCGCTGGATATAGACCTCGGCCGCATGGTAGGGCACGCCACACATCGGCTGCTTCTTTTCCTTGTCGCGAGCGGTCAGGGTAAGCTGCAGCTCGCGCGCCACCAGGATCGCGTCCTCATAAAACAGTTCGTAGAAATCCCCAATCCGGCAGAACATCAGGCAATCCGGGTGCGCCTCCTTGGCGGCAAAGTACTGCCGCATCACAGGCGTCAGGCTCGGATCGTTCTGGCTGGAAGGGAAGGGGGCGTCTTGCATCGCAGGAGTCCAGAATACCCCACCTCTCTCAACCTCACCCCTTCGGCCCGCTGCAGTCAGCTGACAGCTCTGAGCTGTCAGCTGAAAACAACCCGCCTGCCCCACCCCAACCCTGCATCCAACCCACCAGGAGAACGACCGATGATCCAGATACCCCTCACCCCCGACCAGTTCGAGGCCAAGCGAAAGCAACTCCAGGAGCAGCAGGGCATCACGCTCGAAGGCCCAGAGGGCAAGATCAGCAAGATGGGCGTCACCGCCGGCTACCAGTACGCCGAAGGCATCCTGAAAGTAACCATCCTCGACAAACCCTTCTTCGTCTCCACCGACTACTGCGAAGAGCAACTAAAATCCTTCCTGGGCGCCTAACCACCAAGGGTGCCCCATGATCACCTGAGCGAAGCAAAGGTTATCGTGGGGTTGGTCCCTATCAATCCCAAACCCCGCGACAAGCAACCCACGTTATAGCATCGTTGCAGCAATGCAACCGCCTACCACCAGCATCCTGCACCACCAGCACGCCGCCAACCTGGCCGTACTACTCTTCAGCGCGCTCGCGGCCTGGCTCTTTCCGCTTGAAACCTTCCTTATCGCCGGCGTCGTCATCGGCCCATTCCACTACCTGACCGAGATCGCCTGGCTGCGCAAGAAGCAGTTCTACTTTACCTCCGGCCTTATCTCGCCCACCGCCTACCTGGTCACGGCCGTCGTGCTCTGCGGTCTCGCCGCGCTCGACCTGCGCCTGCACCGCGGCTGGACTGCCTACGCGGTCGGCGGACTCCTCGTTCTGTCGTTCTCCGCGCTCGTCCGCAGCATACCGGTGCTGGTCGGGATGCTGGCGCTCGTCGCTGCCACGCGCTTCTTCATCCATGGCTACGGCCTGTTCCTCGCGGCCTTCGTCCCAACGGTCCTCCACGTCTACGTCTTCACGTTGCTGTTCCTGGTCTCGGGCGCGCTGCGAGGCAAGCACGCCAGCCGCTTCGGCGCCGTCAACTCCGTGCTGCTCCTCGCCCTGCCGGTCGCGCTGTTGCGCCTGCCGGCAACCCTGCCGATGGGCCTCCCCGGCCACGCCTGGATGAACTCCGAGACCCTCTTCGCCCCCGTGCATGAGTACATCGCCGGCCTGCTCGGGCTCGGCATGCACTTCAACGCCGGCAGCGCGCTCTCGCCCAACGCCATCCTGATCTTCCGCTTCCTCGCCTTCATCTATCTCCATCACTATCTCAACTGGTTCGCCAAAACCGAGTTGCTCGCTTGGCACAAGGTCTCGCGCCGCAGCTGGGCCACGGTCCTGTGCGTCTATGCGATGCTTCTCGGCAGCTACTTCTTCAGCTTCGCCCTCGGCTTTTACGCCACCTACGCGCTCAGCCTGCTGCACGTGCTGCTCGAGCTCCCCCTCAACTGGCAAGCCGGCGCCAGCATCGCCCGCCACCCCTGGAAGCGATGGCGAGCCCGCGCCACCGCCCAAGCCGCCCTCTAGCCCCAGGGTGCCCCATGATGTCCGCGCCGCAGGCAGCGGCATCGTGGGCGCGATCCTTCGTTCGCGTCCTTCATCCCACCAAAGCCAGTCGTTATCCCCAGTCGCACACCCGTTATACTAAGAAATCCCGCCAATGCACTCGGCGGCCACCTCCATGCCCCTCCTCTGGCTCAGATGCGCGGTCCTCCTCTACGGCATCGCCGCCCTTGCGATCCTGCCGGTAGCCCTCTACGATCGCCCCCGCTGGCGTCACGTCGCCATCCCCGCGACCGTCGCCGGCCTCCTCTTCCACTTCGTCTCCCTTGCCGAAACCCTCGCCGCCGCCCACCACGCGCTCCCCGTAGAAACCCACGAGACCCTCTCCTTCCTTGGCCTCCTCCTCGCCCTCGCCTTCCTGCTCGTCTTCTGGCTCTATCGCACGGCAGCCCTGGGCATCTTCCTGCTCCCCTTGGCCGCGCTGCTCGGCCTGGTCCCCGCTTTCCGCCCCGGCCTCGAGTCCTCCACGCTCCCCGGCCTCCACACCGGCTGGCTCTATCTCCACATTGGCTGCCTGCTCGCCGCCTACGCCGCATTGTTCGTCTCGCTGGTCGCCAGTCTGCTCTACCTCGTGCAGGAGCGCCGCCTCAAGCAGAAGTCCCGCGGCCCCGCCCCCATCAAGCTCCCCCCGCTCGACACCCTCGACCGCATCGCCCTCCGCGCGCTGCTCGCCGGGCTCCCCTGCATGACCACCGGCCTGCTCATCGGCTCGCTCCTGGCCCAGATCACCTACGGTGCCGCCTACTTCCGCGACCCCAAAATCCTGCTCGCCTTCGCCATGTGGCTCGCCTACATCGGCATGATCTACATCCGACGCGCCTCCGGCCTGCGCGGACGCCGCGCCGTCTACCTTTCCTCCTTCACCTTCATCGTCATCCTCGCCGTCTGGGTCTCGAACCAGTTCTCCGCCGTCCACAGGTTCCCGACCCTATGAGCGAACTCGTGCTCCTCGGCATCAACCACAACACCGCGCCCATCGACATCCGCGAGCGCCTCGCCATCCCCGCCGGCACCCTCGCCGACGCTACACGCTCGCTCGCCGGCTCCCCCGGCATCCGCGAAGGCCTCATCCTCTCCACCTGCAACCGTGTCGAGCTCCTCACCCTGCAAGACCCTGGCAGCCCCAACACCCTCACCGACTTCCTGCAAACCTACTTCGCCGTCCCCGCCGCCACCATCCGCCCGCACCTGTACGAGTTCCGCGAGCGCGACGCCGTCCGCCACCTCTTCCGCGTCGCCTCCTCGCTCGACTCCATGGTCGTCGGCGAGCCCCAGATCCTCGGCCAGGTCAAGGAATCCTACGCCGTAGCCCAGGAAGTCGGCGCCATCGGCAAAGAGGGCGGCCAAAGCGCCCGCGGCCCAGGCTTAGACCGGCTCCTGCAATCCGCCTTCACAGCAGCCAAAAAAGTTCGCACCGAAACCCACATCGGTTCCTCCTCCGTCTCCATCGCCTCCGTGGCCGTCGATCTCGCCCGCAAGATCTTCGGCTCGCTCGCCGGCAAGCAGGTCCTGCTCGTCGGCGCCGGCAAGATGTCCGAGCTCGCCGTCCGCCACCTCATCCAGCACGGTGCCACGCGCATCTTGATCTGCAACCGGACCCAGGAGCGCGCCCGCCGCATCGCGGCCAACTTCCAGCAACCTGGCTGCACCACGGAGGTCCTCCCCTTTGAATCCCTCTACGCCGAAGCCGCCCGCGCCGACATCGTCATCACCTCTACCGGCGCGCAGCAGCAGCTCTTCAACCACGCCCACGGCCGCCAGTTACTCCAGTACCGCCGCGGCCGCCCCATGTTCTTCATCGACATCGCCGTCCCTCGCGACGTCGACCCCCGTATGAACACCGTCGAAGGCTGCTTCGTCTACGACATCGACGACCTCCAGCAGGTCGCCGCCACCCACCTCACCAACCGCAACCGCGAGGCCGAGCACGCCGAACAGATCGTAGCCCAGGAGGTCGCCCGCTACCACCAGCGCCTCCAGCAGCTCGACCAGGTCCCCGCCATCAAGGCCCTCCAGGCCACCGCCGAACAGACCCGCCAGACCGAGCTCGCCCGCAGCGAAAGACTCCTCGCCACCCTCACGCCCACGCAGCGCGAAGCCGTCGAAGCCCTCACCCGCTCCCTCACCAACAAACTCCTCCATCCCCAGCTCATAGCCCTCCGCGAACCCAAAGAGTAGGGGGTGCCCCATGATCACCTGAGCCGCAGGCGAAGGTTATCGTGGGGATGTTCTCAGCCGCGTTATCCTACTCAAGACATGACAATCCGCATCGGCTCCCGAGGCTCCCAGCTCGCACTCTGGCAGGCCAACCACATCGCAGACCAGCTCCGCGCGCACGGCCACACCGTCGAAATCCAGGTCATCCGCACCACCGGCGACCGTATGCAGCAACCCGGCTTCGTTCCCCCTGCCGGTCTCGACGGCAAAGGAATCTTCATCAAGGAGATTGAAGACGCCCTCGCCCAGGGCCAGATCGACCTCGCCGTCCACTCCCTCAAAGACCTCCCCACCCAGCTAGACCCCCGCTTCACCCTCGCCGCCATCCCCCCCCGCGCCGACGCGCGCGACGCCTTCGTCTGCGAGCAGTTCTGGGGCCTCCACATGCTCCCGCCCGACGCCCTCATCGGTACCAACTCCCCCCGCCGCCGCGCCCAGCTCCTCGCCCTCCGCCCCGACCTGACCTTCGTAGAACTAAGAGGAAACATCGACACCCGCCTGCGCAAGCTCGAAGAAGGCCAGGCCGCCGCCCTCGTCCTCGCCTGCGCCGGCCTCGACCGCATCGGCCGCACCGAGTCCGTCCATCAGCGTTTCGACCTCGACCAGATGACCCCTGCCCCCGGCCAGGGCGCCCTCGCGCTCGAAACCCGCGCACCCGAGCACCCACTCGACCCCGGCCGCGACCCCGAACTCTTCGCCGCCATCGCCGCCCTCGACCACGCACTAACCCGCTACGCCACCGACGCCGAGCGCGCCTTCCTCGCCGCCATGGGCGGAGGCTGCGAGCTCCCGCTCGGCGCCCACGCTTTTTCGGCTGACGCCTTCGCCACCCGCTGGACCCTCCACGCCCAGGTCCTCGCTCCCGACGGCGAGCAATCCGTCCAGGTCACCCAAACCTCCACCCCCCAGGAGCCCGCCGCCGCCCTGGGCCAGCGCGCCGCCCAGATTCTCATCGACCAGGGTGCCCTGGAACTCCTCGCCTAACTCGCATCCAACCCCCATGATCCCCGGAGCCGAGGCAAACGTCATCAAGGTCAGCCCAAATCAACCCACTGCCCCTCACGGCCTCACACCGCCTGACCCTGCCCCAAACTGCCCCATCGGCCTCGACTTCGGCACGACCAATTCCTCCATCGCACGCCGCACCGCAACCGGCGTAGACCTCCTGCAGTTCGGCCCCGCCCAGACCTCCCGCTCCATCCTCTATCTCGAGCGCGCCCCCAAGGGCATCCTCTCAAGCTCTGGCCCGCGCGCCATCGAGCGCTATCTCACCGCCCACGCCGAAGGCTTATCGCCCGGCCGCCTCATCCAGTCCCTCAAATCCTACCTGCCCGCCCGCACCCTCACCGGCACCGAGGTCTTCGGCCGCAACTACACCCTAGAAGACCTCATCTCCCGCATCCTGCTCGACCTCCGCCTCCACGCCGAGCAGCAGTTCGGCCAGCCGATCACCTCCGCCACCGTAGGCCGGCCGGTAAAGTTCGTCGGCGCCGAAACCGAAGCCGACGAGCAGTACGCCCTCGAGCGCCTCTCCGCCGCCTTCCACCGCGCCGGCTTCGAGCACATCCGCTTCGAGCTCGAACCCCTCGCCGCCGCCAGCGCCTACCAATCCACCCTCACCCGCGACGAGACCATCCTGATTGGCGACTTCGGCGGCGGCACCAGCGACTTCTCGCTCCTGAACGTAGGCCCAGGCAATAAAAGGGAAGTCCTCGGCAACGCCGGCCTCCCCTTCGCCGGTGACGCCTTCGACGCCCGCATCGTCCGCCGCCTCATCTCGCCCGCGCTCGGCTCCGAGACCTTCGCCCGCGACACCCAGTCCGTCCCCGCCGTCCCCGCCTGGATCTACGCCAACCTCGAGCGCTGGCACTATCTCTCCTTCCTGCGCACCCGCAACGTCGTCGAGCTCCTCAAAGCCGCGCACAAGCGAGCCGTCGAACCGGAAAAGATCGCCGCCCTGCAAGCCCTCATCGAAGAAGACCTCGGCTACCAGCTCCACCAGGCCGTCCAGCGTACCAAATCCGCCCTCTCTACCCAGAAAGTCGCCGAGTTCACCTTCACCGAAGGCACCCTCGACCTCCGCACCACCGTCACCCGCTCCGACTTCGAGCAATGGATCGCCCCCGAGCTCGCCCAGATCGCCGCCACCGTCGACGCTCTTGTCACCGCCAAGGTAGACCGCGTCTTTCTCACCGGCGGCACCAGCTTCGTCCCCGCCGTCCGCCAGCTCTTCGAGCAACGCTTCCCAGGCCGCATCCAGACCGGCAACGAATTCACCAGCGTAGCCCAGGGCCTGGCCCTGACACCCGAAACTAAAAACTAGCAACTACACAAACCAAGCCCCCGCACTCCCGCCAAGGGGTGCCCCATGATCACCGCAGCTTCACCGCGGTGATCGTGGGGTAAGTCCCTCACAGCCGAGGAATCAAAGAGAAACCCCCATGCACCCACTCCAATCTCGCCGCATCCTCATCACCCGAGCCGCCCACCAATCCTCCCCCCTCGCCACCCTCCTGGCCGAACGCGGCGCCACCCCCATCCAGATCCCCACCATCGAGCTCTCCCCCCCCGCCTCCTGGCAAACCCTCGACCAGGCCCTGCACCAACTACAAACCTACGACTACCTCCTCTTCACCAGCGCCAACGCCGTCGAAGCCTTCCTCACCCGCGCC
>CAXUDC010000131.1:0-9757 GCA_964249685.1 uncultured Acidobacteriaceae bacterium | reverse complement strand
AGCTCATAGCTCATAGCTCATAGCTCATAGCTCATAGCTCACAAAATCATCCCAGCTCCGCAAGCGCCGCGCGCGTCTTCTCGAGCATCGCCCCGGTCTCCGCCGCCTGTTTCCGCAGCCCCTCAACGATATGCACCGGCGCCCGGCCCATAAAGCCTTCATTCCCGAGTTGCTTCTCAGCCGCCGCCATGCCCTTCTCATACTTCGCCAGGTCCTTCATCAGCTTCTCCCGCTCGGCGGCGATATCTTCGGCGCTCAGCACCCGCTCATAGATCACCTGCACGTCGAACCCCGGCGCGCTGCGAACGCCATTGCCGGACAGCGCCGCCTCGGCCACCGTCACGCCGCTCACCCGCGCCATCTTCGCCAGCACATCCTTGTTCGCGCTCGCGATTACCCCCGCGGCACCGTAAACCCGGATTGGCGCAGCTTCCTTCTCCGGCACGCCCATCTCCTTGCGCACGCCGCGCACCGCGACGATCAGCTCCTGCAGGGCCTCCATCGCGGTCACGCTCGCCGCGTCCGAAGCTACATCCGCCGCCTGCGGGTACCGCGTCAGCGCGATCGATTTCAGCGCACCCGGCGCGCTGCCGCCCGAGGTCTTCGCCCAAAGCGCGTGCCAGATCTCCTCTGTAATGAACGGCATAAACGGTGACAGCAGGCGCAACGCCGCCTCAAACACCGCCACAAACGTCGTCAGCGCCGCCCTGGTCGCCTCCTTATCCGCGTCTTCCACAAAGTTCAGCCGCAACTTCACTACCTCGAGATACCAGTCGCAAAGCTCGCCCCAGAAGAACTGATAGACCGCGTTCGCCGCGTCGTCGAAGCGATACGTCGCCAGCGCCTTGTCCACCGCGCCCGCCGCCGCGCTCAGCCGCGACAAGACCCACCTGGTCTCAAGCGAGCCCCCCTGGGCCCCGGCAAGCGAACTCGAAAGCTCCGTAAAGTCCGGCACAATGTCGAACTCGCGCGCCCGGTCCAGGTTCATGAACAGGAAGCGTGCCGCGTTCCACACCTTGTTCGCGAACGCCCGGTAGCCGTCCGTGCGCTCCTCATTGAACGCGATATCGGTCCCGGGCGAGGCCATGCTCGCCAGCGTAAACCGCACCGCATCCGTCCCAAACCGCTCGATAATCGAGATCGGATCGATCACATTGCCCTTCGTCTTCGACATCTTCTGCCGGTCCGCATCCCGCACCAGCGCGTGGATGTACACCTCGCGAAACGGCACCGCGTTCTTGAGCTCACGAGCCGAACCGTCCGGCATCGGCACGTCGAGCATGAAGTGCGTGCCCAGCATGATCATCCGCGCCACCCAGAAAAACAGGATGTCGAAGCCCGTCACCAGCACGTCGGTCGGGTAGAACGCGGCCATGTCGGCGGTCAGCTTGCCGTCTTTCGACGGCCAGCCAAAGACCGTAAACGGCAGCAGCCCAGAGGAAAACCACGTGTCCAGCACGTCCGTCTCCTGCGTCAACTCCGCCGCGCCGCACTGCTGGCACGCGGCTGGCACGCTCCGCGCCACCGTGATGCCCTTGCACGCGCCACAGTGCCAGGCCGGGATCCGGTGCCCCCACCAGAGCTGCCGGCTGATGCACCAGTCATGGATGTTGCCCATCCACTCGAAGTAGGTCTTCTCGTACATCTCCGGCGTGAACCGGATGTGGCCGTCGCGCACAGCCGCAATCGCCTTGTCCGCCAGCGGCTGAATCCGGACAAACCACTGGTCCGAAAGCCGCGGCTCGATCACCGACCCCGACCGCTGCGAGACCGGCACCGTCATGGGGTGGTCCTTGGTCTCGACCAGCAGCCCCTGCGCCTCCAAGTCGTGCAGGATCAGCTTCCGCGCCTCAAACCGGTCTAGTCCCTGGTAGGCCTCGCGCGCCGCGCGCCCCTCCGCGTTGTCGCCGGTAGCGCCAGCCGGCAGGTCAATGCGCGCCGCCTTGTCCAGCACCGTCAGGTTCGGTAGCCCGTGCCGCTGCCCGATCGCAAAGTCGTTCGGGTCGTGCGCCGGCGTCACCTTCACCGCGCCCGTGCCGAACTCCGGATTGGCCCACTCGTCGGCCACAATCGGGATCTCGCGCCCGGTCAGCGGAAGTACCAGCATCTTCCCGATCAGTGCCTGGTAGCGCTCATCGGAGGGGTTTACGGCCACGGCTACGTCGCCCAGCATCGTCTCCGGCCGCGTCGTCGCAATCACAATCGACCCGCTGCCACCGGCCAGCGGATAGCGAATCGAGTACAGCTTGCCCATCCGCTCTTCCGACTCCACCTCCAGATCCGACACCGCCGTCCCCAGCGCCGGGTCCCAATTCACGATATACGCGCCCCGGTACACCAGGCCCTGCTTCCACAACCGCACAAACGCCTCGTTTACCGCGAGCGACAGGTCGTCATCCATCGTGAAGTACTCACGCGACCAGTCCACCGACGCTCCCAGCCGCCGCATCTGGTCCGTGATCGCCCCGCCATACTGCCGCTTCCAATCCCAAACGCGCTCGGTAAACGCCTCGCGGCCCATCTCCACTCGGCTCGTCGTACCCTCGGCGGCAAGCTGTTTTTCGACCATCATCTGCGTCGCAATGCCCGCATGATCGGTGCCCGGAACCCACAGCGCGCGCGCTCCCCGCATCCTGTGCCAGCGTGTCAGGATGTCCATCTCGGTCTGGTTGAGCATGTGCCCCATGTGCAGGCGGCCGGTCACGTTCGGCGGTGGCAGCAGCAGCGTAAACGCCTTGCCCGCCGCCGGCGTGTCGAACACGTCCTGCTCCACCCAGTACCGTGCCCACTTCTCTTCGATCGCGGACGGATCGTACGCCTTCGCCAGTTCCAGTTGGTCGCTCATCTCCTCAAGCCTAGCAGCAACAGCGCAACACGAAAAACACACCGAGAACACAGGTTGTTCTCCGTGCCCTCCGTGTGGCTTCTCTCCGTGCCCTCTGTGTTCAACCTTAGAAAGGATTCGGCGGAATCACCTTCTTGATCCCCTTCTTCGGTTTGTGCTTGCTCGAGCTTTCATCCGCCTTATCGAACTCAGGCTTCGGCGTCTTGGTTCCCGGCGCGACCACCTGCGCGGCAGCCGTCGGCTTGCCCGCCGCGTCGTTCACCTGGTCCGGCGCCGGAGCGGCAGCCTCCACCGGGGCCAGCGTGGACGAGTTCGCCGGTCGCACCGTCTCGAGCCCGGTCGGTACCGGCTTCGTAGAATCCGGCGGAAGCACCTCAATCCCGACACCGCCACTGCTCGGTGCGCCCGAACCCGCCGGGGCAGCAAGGCTCGCGGCGGGTGCCGTACCGCTGTCCTCAGCCGCGGGAATGTTGTTCAGCGTCAACGGCGCTGAGGAGACCACCGGGATTGCCCCGGTAGGCGTGTCTTTCGGGGTCGGCACGGCGGCCGTGTTCGCCGGGATCGCCGCGACCGCGCCCGGAGGAGCAAAGGCCCCGCCGAAATCCCCCATAAACTGCCGCACCACGGTGGGCGCTGAAACCGCCGCGGGGTCCGTCAGGGTCGGATCGCCGTTACCGGCCGTCAGCACCGTGTCCGGCTTGTGCAGGAACAGCAGCTCGACACGATTCGCCAGCTTGTAGGTCGCGCGGCTGTTTTCAAGGTCCTGGCTGGCCGCAACCTGCTCCTTCGTAGGCTCGGGAACGGGCAGGTTCATCGCCTGCAGCCGCTCACGCGCATCCTCCACATGCTGCGCGGCCGAGTGCTCAAGCACCACCTTGCGATACGCATCCGCCGCCAGCCCGTCGTACTCCTTCTCGAGCTTCGCCCGGCCGGCCTCCGGCAGATTCGGCAGCGTCCGGATGTACTTCGCTTCCACCTCATACGCGTCGCCCACGCCGATCAGCACGTCGTCCATGTGGCTGTAGAGCGGGTAGGTCGCCATCACGGTCTCGTACCGCGCTATCTCCGCCGCCACGTTGCCGCGCGTTGCGTAGAAGCTGGCAATATCCGCCTCGCGCGACGCCATCACCTCCTGCACCTCGCGCAGCCGCTGCTTGGCCTGGCCGATCAGCACGGAGTCCGGGTAGTCCGTCAGCATGCGCCGGTACTCTTCCTCGGCATGCACGGCCTTGCCGTAGTCGCGATCCGGCCGATCCATCTGCCGGAAGTAGATGTCGCCGATGCGCATCTGCGCCTCGGCCGCCTCGGGCGCGTTCGGGAAGAAGACGCGGAAGTCCGCGTACTCCTGCTCGGCCTGCGTCAGCGCCGCCGTGCCACCTTCCTTGTACCAACTGTCGGCGATCGCCAGCTTCGCCCGCATCTGGTACTGCGAGTCAGGATACGTGTTCAGCATCGTCTGCAGGTCCAGCCGCGCGACGTCGAAGTGGCCCTTGTTCATCGCGACGACGGCCTTGTCATACAGCTGCTTGTCGGGCAGCCGAGCGTCCACCCCGACCAGCGCCTCCGCACTGCGCGCCTTGGCCTCGGCCTTGCGCGCGTCCTTGGTCTGCTGAATCTTGTCGTCCTTGTCCGTCTTCTTCTTGCCACGGCTACGCGGGGCGGCCGGCGCGGCGATCCCGGTCGCGGTCGCTGGAGCGGTGCCTGCAGCCGGAGCGACGCCGAGGCCCTTGCCAACGGTGTCGCCCGTAGCGGTTCCGGTGCTCCCTTCCGCCTGCGGAGTCGCCGTCCGGGTAGCGCCGTTCGCCGTAGCCGACGGCGCCTGCGTCGTCGGCGAAGTCGCCGGCGTAGGCTCCTGCGCCCTCGCGCTTACCGCCACCATCACGCATACGCCCGCCAGCAGCGGAGGCAAGAAAGAACGCTTCATCGACATCAGAACCATAGAAACCTCAACTGACCTAATTCTACCAACCCGCTCACCGGCGATCCAAACCAACCGGGTGCCGCATTCATGACGGCTTCACCGTCATGAATGCGGATGATCCTCATCTCGCCGCACAGTCCCAACAATCCGCAAAAACTCCTGCCCATTGGCAACCGTCCGCGCCCGATCCCCCGGCGCAAAGATCGCCGACCCCGCAACCAGCATATCCGCTCCTGCTTCGACCACGCTCGCCACCGTATCGTTAGCCACACCGCCATCCACTTCGATCCGGAAATTCAGCCCCATCTCCTCCCGCAGCTCGACCAGGTGCGCGATCTTGTCGAGCGCGAGCGGCAGAAACCGCTGCCCGCCAAAGCCCGGGTTAACGCTCATCACCAGCACATGGTGCAGCATCGGCAGCACCTCGATCAGCGTCTCGACCGGCGTCGCCGGATTGATCGCCACCGCCGCCCGCATCCCGTGCCCCTCGATCTGCTGCAGCGTCCGGTGCAGATGCCGGCAGACCTCCTGGTGCACGCACAGGATATCGGCCCCCGCCTTTGCGAAGTCGGCGATAAACGCGTCCGGGTTTTCGATCATCAGGTGGCAGTCCAGCGGCAGCTTTGTCAGCGGACGAATAGCCTTGACCACCGGCGGCCCAAACGTGATGTTCGGCACAAAATGCCCGTCCATCACGTCCACGTGCACGATCCTCCCGCCACCTTCGGTCCCCGCGGCAATCTCATCCGCCAGGTGCGCAAAGTCCGCCGCCAGAATAGAAAACGCAAGCTCAACCAAAGACAAACTCCTCCCAATTGCAACTTCAGTCTACTTGCTCTTCCCCTTCACCGCCGCCGGCACCAGCACCTGCAGCAGCGCGGGCACGTTCGGCGACCCCAGCCCCGTGCACGCATCCCAGCCCGCCTTCGCCGCAAATGCCCCATTGTTGCCCTGCGTAATGTCCCGGCAGACGCCCTTCGCCGCATACAACGCAGGATTCACAAACCCCACGGACTTCTTCGCCCGGCTGTTGACGACCGCAATCAACGCCGCCCACAGGGGCGCCACCGCGCTCGTCCCGCCGATCACCGTCGTCTGCCCGTCGACGCGAATCGTGTAGCCCGACGCCGGGTCCGCATCCCCGGCCACATCCGGAACTCCGCGTCCGCCGCCCGCAGCCGGCGCGGCCGGAACCCCGGCGCCCTTCTGCCACGCCGGCAGCGGAAAGAACTTGCTTACCCCGCCGCCCGTCGCGCCCTCGTTGGCCGCCACCTCGTTCCACACCACCTCACTCACAACCGTAGTCCCGTTTGCGGCGAGCTTGGTCCCGCCACACGCCAGCACGTTCGGGCTCGAGGCCGGAAAGTCCACGTTGTTCCCCGTCCCGCCGTCACCCGATCCGTTGTCCCCGGCCGCGACGGTGATCGTCACCCCCAGGGTCGCCGCCGCCTGGCACGCCTGGTCGAGCGCCGTCCGCGCCTGCGCCGTCCAGCTCGACTCCGGCCCACCCCACGAGATCGACAGCACCGAAGGCTTGTTCGTCGTGTCATGCACCGCCGCCGAGATCGCATCGATGAATCCCTGGTCCGTGTTGGGCGCAAAATACACCACGATCTTCGCCCCCGACGCGACCGAAGCACACACCTCGATATCCAGCATCACCTCGCCATCCGCGCCGTCCGCGGTTCCTGGCGTGTTCTTCCCCTTGTCGACCGAAACGGCCGTTACCACCGGCACCGGCAGCCCCAGCGTCTTGAAATAAGCCTTCAGATCCGCGGTCCGGAACCCACCCCCAAGCTCTAGAATCGCAATCGTCTGCCCCGTGGCCGTCGCGCCCGCGGCCAGCCCGTACGCCGCAGCCACTTGAACGGGCGTGTAGGAGACATTGGTCGCGCGCGGCTTCGCGACGCGGAAGTGCGCCGTCGCCTGCGGCCGGTTGTCCAGCCCCAGCACCGCCTCCACGCTGGGCGCGAGCGACTCCGGAAGCATGATCGCCCCGGCCCGCGTGCGAAACTCGCCCCGATGCTCGAACGTCACCGCAAACGCCTTCGCCATCGCCGCCTCCGGCCCCGTCAGCCGCACCGCCCGATGGCCCGCCGCAGGCGCCTCCGCCTGCAGCCCGAACTCCGCCGCAAACGCCATCACCTGCTTTACCGCCGCCGGGTCCGCCCCATGCACCTTCGCAAACTGCGCCTGCGACAGCCGGACCCCTGCGTCAGCTGCCGGCAAGGGCGTACGCCGCGGCACCAGCACCGACACCGTGAGCGCAGTCCGCAAGACCCGCGCCGGTACCGCTGCCGCCTGCAAAGCCTCCGACGGCTGGTACGGCTCCCGCTCACTTCCCGCCAGCGCCACCCGCGGCTGCCCCGTAAACTTCATTCCCTGTGCCATATGCTTCTCCTTTGCGGCAAGCTCTTCCACGTAAGACGAAGCATACCGCAACCAAGTGACACTTCCAAGAAAAATATTCGCTTTTATTTCGCTAGCCCTGACTGCCCCTCAAGCACCACGGTATCGTGGGCGCCAACCTAACCCTCACCCACATTCCCCACCTCAGCCGGAGTCACCGCCTTCCCCCGCCGTCCGCGCTTCGCTACCACCGGAACCAACCTCTCAACCCCATCCCGCCCCGCATGCAGCATCTTCACCTGCACCGCGGCCGCCGCAACGCCTGCCCGGTCCGTCTCCGCCATCGCCCTTGGCTCGCCCAGCGCCATCCGCGCAGCGCCCCGCAGAATCCGCCTTACCGGCCAGCTCCCATCCGCATTCGGCAGAAACACCTCCCCAGCCCGCTGCTTTTCAGGCCGGTAGTACCACCGCCGAAACAAGGACAGATGATCCCCGACCACCCCCAAATCCCTGAAAACCGCAGAACCGCGTGCCCCGTTCATCGCAGCCTCATCGCGATGAACGGGTATGATCCCCGCACCCGCAACCCTACCCTCCAGCACCTCCAACACCCGCCCCGCCCGCACCTCCGGCGAATCCACCACCTCTTCCGCCCCCAGCGGCACCGCCTGCAGCATCAGCGGCTGCGCAAACAGACTGGACCCCACTGAAGTCTGCTCCTTCACCGCCCTCACCCCCAGCGTGGACATCCTCTCCGGCCCATACAAGCACCCACCCTCCAGCAAAAACACACAAGCCTCGAGCTCCCCGCCTGCAGCCGCCTGCACCACCACCGCCCGCAGCTCGCCCACCGGCCTGACCAGCTCATCCGCGAGCCCCGCCGCCGCCTTCACCTTCGCATACCGCTCATGCGCCGCCGCCGCCGCCTCAAACTCCATCTCGGCCGACGCCCGCTCCCGCTCCGCCGCAATCCCCGCCAGCATCGACTCGCCCTGCGTGCGAAAGAACGCCTCCACCGCCGCTGCCTCCGCCGCATACTCTTCCGCCGAGCACGACGTATTGCAAGGTGCCATGCACTTCTTCATCTCCCCGTATGCGCAGCCCGGATGCTCCGCATGCACCTGCAGATCCTCGTAGCAACGCCGCAGCCGAAACAGGTCCAGCACCGCATCGCAGTACCGCTCCGCCGCCGCCCGCGAGGGAAACGGCCCATACGTGCGCCCCAGCCCCTTCACGCTCAGCCGGTTGGTCGAGTACACCCGCGGGTGCGAGTGCTCAAGCGTAAGCCGCAGAAAATAAGGCGTATGCAGCTTCAGCCGCTTGCGCGCCACAGCCACGCCAAAGCACGCCGCCGCCGCGTCATAGAGCAACAGCAGCGACTCAAACTCTGAACCCGTCACGGTATATTCGATCCACCGCACCCGCTCCCGCAGGTTTAACCGCTTCGACTGCAGCATGGATCCGTCTGGCGCAGCCGCCGGAGGATCCAGCAGGCGCCGCAACCGCCGGCGCAGATCCGCCGCTCGCGTCAGGTAGGGCTCGTCGCCGTCCCGCTCCCCCCGCAGCGCAAAGACTCCCGGCCGGTCCGGCACCGAGCGCAGCACCTCCTCCGCCCGCTCCGGAGAAAACTCCACCCGCACCCCGAACTGAAACCCGGACCCCATCCCCGCATTCTAAATCCAGCCCACACTCCGTGCTCCATCCATCCCAGCCTCACCGGGATGGGTAGGACCCGGTATACTCTGCGGAAACCCATGCCCGAACTCCCCGACATCGAAGCCTACCTCGCCGCTCTTCGCTCTCGCGTCCTCGGCCAAACCCTTCAGCACGTCCGCCTCGGCAGTTCCTTCCTCCTCCGCACCGCCGACCCACCGCTCGCCGCCGTCGAAGGCCAGCCCGTCACGGAGCTCCGCCGCATCGGCAAGCGCATCGTCTTCACCTTCGCCAACGGCATCTCGCTCGTCCTGCACCTCATGATCGCCGGCCGCCTGCACTGGGCCAAACCCGGCGTCAAGCTGGTCCCGCGCCGCACGCTCGCCGCCTTCGACTTCCCGGAAGGCTCCCTCACCCTCACCGAAGCCGGCTCCAAACGCCGAGCCTCCCTCCACGTCACCCGCACTCCGGACGACCTCGACCCTGGCGGCCTCGACCCCTTCGCCCTCACCTCCGAAACCTTCCGCGAGCGCCTGCAAGCCGAAAACCGCACCCTCAAGCGCGCCCTCACCGATCCCCGCATCCTGTCCGGCATCGGCAACGCCTACTCGGACGAGATCCTCCACGCCGCCCAACTCTCGCCCATCGCCACCACCGCCAAGCTCACCGAAGCTCAGTGGACGCAACTCTACAAAGCCACCCAGGCCACTCTCGTTCTCTGGCGCGACCGCTTCCTCGCCGAAGCCGCCAACGCCTTCCCCGAAAAAGTAACCGCCTTCCGTCCCGACATGGCCGTCCACGGCCGTTTCGGCCAGCCCTGCCCCCGCTGCGGAGCCCCCATCCAGCGTATCCGCTACGCCGACAACGAGACCAACTACTGCCCTCCCTGCCAGACCGAAGGCAAGCTCCTCGCTGACCGCAGCCTCTCCCGCCTGCTCGGCAAGGACTGGCCCAAAACCCTCGACGAACTGGAAACCCTGAAGCGCAAA
>CAXUDC010000130.1:3566-10183 GCA_964249685.1 uncultured Acidobacteriaceae bacterium | reverse complement strand
CGGTATTCAGCATTAGTTCTCCTCCTTGCGCGCGAGCACGACCGCCCCGAGGATCGCGACGAGGATCAGGATCGACGTGACTTCAAAGGGGAGCAGCAGGCGGGTGAACAGGACTTCCGAGATCTGCGTGATGTTGTTGGTTGCGTTTGAGAGTACGCCCCCCAGGTGCGCGTTGCCGATCGCCTTCGACTCCGACAGGAACACGAAGCTGAGCAGGCAGAAGACGACAGTAGCTCCCGGGATCCCCGCGAAGTAGGCGGCGCGGCTGCCCGTGGTCTTCTGCTCTTCACCCGCGTTGAGCAGCATGATTACGAAAACGAAGAGCACCATGATGGCACCCGAATAAACGATAACCTGCGCGGCTGCCAGGAACTCCGCGCCGAGCGACCAGTAGAGCACCGCGAGCGACATCATGACGACGACCAGCGACAGGGCCGAGTTGATGGGGTGCTTCTGCAGCAGCAGGTTGAGAGCTCCTGCAAGGGCCAGCGCGGCGAAGATGATGAAGAGGGCGAGTTGCATCTGGTGGCTTGGCTCTCCGTGAACCGTGGGGATCTTGATGATTGTAAAGCAGGACAGAGCGCAGAGGTGGTTGTCATCTCGTAGGGATCTGCGGTTCGACTGATGCTGCGCTACGACCGGAGGGTGCTTATGCCTTCCCGTGCAATGCCAGCACCAGCGCAGTGAACAGGATGTTGACCATCGCCACCGGCAGCAGAAACTTCCAGCCGAAGCTCATCAGCTGGTCGTAGCGGAAACGCGGCAGCGTGGCGCGAACCCAGATGAACAGAATCAGGAAAGCAAAGATCTTGAAGACGAACCACAGAATCGGAAGCACGGCCTGGAAGAGGAAGCCGGTAAGAAAGTGGTCGAACAGATGACCGAAGGGACTCGAGGCGCCGCCAAAAAAGAGCAGCGTGGCGACGCAGGAGACAGTGATCATGTTGGCATATTCGGCCATGAAGAACATGGCGAACTTCATCGAGCTGTACTCGGTGTGATAGCCCGCGACGAGCTCGGATTCGGCCTCCGACAGGTCGAACGGCGAGCGGTTGGTCTCGGCATAAGCGCTAATTAGGTAGACGAGGAAGCCGACAATCTGCAGGCCGCCGAGAACGTTCCAGCTCAGCAGCCCATGAGCGGATTGCGAGTCCACGATAGTGCGCAGATTAAGCGAGCCGGCGCGGAGTACGACGCCGACCAGCGCAAGGCCCAGTGAGAGCTCGTAGGAGATCATCTGGGCAGTTGCGCGGAGCGAGCCCAGGAGCGAAAACTTGTTGTTCGACGACCAGCCCGAGAGCGCGATGCCGTAGACCCCGATCGAAGTAACGCCCAGAATTACGAGCAGCCCAATGTTGACGTTGGCAATCTCGAACAGATCGACGCCATGATAGTAGGTGAGCGCGCCAAAGGGGACGACCGAGATGGAGACCAGTGCGCAACCCAGCGCGATGATCGGCGCGGCGAGGAAGAGCGGGCGCTCGACGAGGATGGGCGTGAGATCTTCCTTGAGGAAGAGCTTGATGCCGTCCGCGAGCGGCTGCAGCAGGCCGAACGGACCCGTCCGGGAAGGGCCCCAGCGATTCTGCATTCGGCCGAGAACCTTGCGCTCAAGCAGCACCGTGTAGGCCACCGCTGTCAGCGTGATGACGAGCACGACGACGATCTTGAGGACCGAGAAGAGGAGGAACGTCTGGAAGTCGGTAAGGTGGCTCATCGGGTGACATCAATCCTGAGGGTACGTAGGTGTGACTGTAGGATAACCGAAGTCTTCCGCCTCGGTACGCCGGGCTTCACCGGTGGGCGTCCCCTGGTGAAACAACATCTGCCAGCCCACGGGACGACGTACCCAGAGAGAACTTCGCAAGGCGCTTCGCGCCGCCTGGCCAGGGACTACCCGGACCGATGTATAGGTGAGCAGGACGGCGTCCTGGGAAGCGCTGGTCATGCGAAATCCCGTCGCCTCGATAACCCCGGACATTTCAGAGGCAAGGGAATCCAGAGTGTCCTCGCGCGTAAACACGGCTCCAGAGCTGCCAAACTCGACAAACTCCGGAGCAAGCAGAGCCGCGACCTGTCCCAAATCCTTCCTCACCGCGGGAACCAGAAGCGACTCCTCCAAAGCCTGCAGATGCGCCAGCAACTCGGCATCCGTACTCTCGTCCACGATCAATCAGCCGCGGTCTGGTTCAGCACAGGCAGCTTACGGCTCTCATTCTCCTGCAGATCGAGCAGCATAGGCGAGTAATGGCCGAGCGTCCCGGACGTGAAAAGGTTATCGCCGGAGGGCAGCACGAGGTCCTTGCGGGACTGCGTCTGCGCGGGGGCAGCGGTAGCCTCCAGATGCTGGTCGTTGCCGCTGAGCAATTGCAGCCTCAGCACGTCGCCATAGCCGTGGACCAGTCGCTGGATCTCGTCGAGCATGGCGAACGGATCGAACGGGGACAAACGCGGCTCCATGTTGTGGCTGGTGAGCCAGATAGCATGGCGGTCGGCCTCGCCCGACTGCGCCCCGCGCGTCTGGCCCATGTCGCCAAGCAGGCCGGCGGTGCGCTGTCCGGTGCCGAACGGGATCAGCGTCGGGATGTGAGCGTCCATCTTGTCAGCCACGCGCACCAGCATCTCAAAGTCCGAGCGCACGCCCGCGCGGTCGGCGGCCTTGGTCACAAGTTGCAGGTCGCCATAGTGGTTCGTCACGGAGCCGGCTTTTTCATAAAGATTGGCAGCCGGCAGCACCACATCGGCGAGCACCGCGGTCTCGGTCAGGAACATCTCCTGCACCACGACGAAGGTGTCCTTGAGCGCCGCCGGATCGATCCCGTAACGCAACACAGGGTTCGCGCCGACGACATACAACGCGGAAAGTTGTCCAGCCGCGGCTGCGTCGAACATCTCCAGCATGTCCTTGCCGGCGGTTGTGGGCGCGCCGTACTCGGCAAAGGCCGCGTCGCCGAGCGCAGTATAGCCGGGCAGCAGGTCAGGCAGCAGGCCCATATCGGCCGCGCCGCGAGAGTTGACATAATCCGACAGCAGCGCAATCTTCGAGCCCGGGATCGCAGCCGCAAAGGCGACCATCTGCTTCAGATCCGCACCGCGAAGCTCGGAGCCAAGCAGAATGAGCAAACCGTCGGAGCCCTTCAGGGTCTCGCGCAGGCTGGTTAGCGCGTCTACATTCGCGACCGCGGAGGCACCCGCCGCGTCGTCACCGGCCAGAAAGCCCGCCAGCGCGCCATAGCCAAACGGCTGCAGCTTGACGAACGCCTTCGCCTGCCGCCGCAGCTTGATCTCTTCCGTATTGGCTACATACAACTTCGCGCCGTTGATGCGGATGTTCGAGCGCAGATTCCACGCCGTCGCCGGCGACTGGTTCGAAGGATCGCCGCCCACCACCAGGATCGTCTTCGCCGACAACGTGTCGCGCAGGGAAGCGGTCTTGACTCCCGCCGCAGCCACGGCCTGCGCGAAGGTCACATGGTCCGCCGTGCGATGGTGGTCGATCGAGTTCGTCTTCAGCACCGTGCGCGCAAACTTCTGCAGCAGGTAGGCCTCCTCATTGGTCAGGCGATTGCCGCCAACAACCCCGATCGAGTCCCCGCCCCGCGTGTCGCGCAGCTCCTTCAGGCGCTTGCCGACATGTGTAAACGCCACCTCCCAGCTCACCGATTCGAGCTTGCCCGTGCTCGCATTGCGCACCAGCGGCGTCGTCAGCCGGTCGGCGTGGTTGGCGAAATCGAACGCATACCGGCCCTTCACGCAGAGAAAGTCGCCATTCATCCCCGACTTGTCGCGGTTGTCCCCGCGCACAATCTCCGCGCCATCCGTCGTCGAGCGAACGCCGAGCGTCGTCTTGCAGCCGTCGCCACAATGCGTGCACACGGTCGAGACATGGTTCATCTCCCACGGCCGCGTCTTGTACCGGTAGGTGCCAGAGGTCAGCGCGCCCACAGGGCAGGCGTCGATGCACATGCCGCACTGCTCGCAATCCACATGCGCCAGGTCGTCCGGGTTCTCCGCTGCGGGCGAGTTCGGCGCAATGATCGACGAAGATCCGCGGTTTTGAATTCCCAGCGCGAACACATCCATGCCCTCGCCGCACATCCGCACGCAGCGATAACACAGGATGCAGCGCGGCCGATCGAAGTACACCACAGGCGACCACTTCTGCTCCTCGCGATGGTTCTTCGGCTCCGCGTAGAAGCTCTCCGCGGCGCCATACTTGAACGTCATATCCTGCAGCTCGCACTGCCCGCCCGCATCGCACACCGGGCAATCCAGCGGGTGGTTCCCGAGCAGCAACTGCAGCGTCGCCTTACGCGCCTGCGCAATCTCCGGCGTCTCGGTCGCCACCACCATGCCCTCTGCGATCGGCGTCGTGCACGCCGTCTGCAGCTTCGGCATCTTCTCAATGCGCACCACGCACATCCGGCAGGCCGCCTGCAACGACAGGCCCGGGTAGTAGCAGAACGCCGGAATATCGATGCCTGCGGTCTTGCAGGCTTCAATCAGCAGCGTGCCCGCAGGCGCGGTGACTTTCTTTCCGTCTACGGTAAAGGTGACGTCTGGCATATCGTGTCCTTAGGCGGCTTGTTGCTCGATGTGTTGGGTCGCAGTGTGCTCGGGAAGCCAAATACCGAGCCACTCGATGACGTAATGGCTTGAAGCCGGGTCAGGATCAAACTCGGAGAAGTCGACACTGGTTGACGTGGATTCTGGCATCGGCAACGCATTTTCTAGTTGATGATCGAGCATAGAAACAATCCCCTCGATCGAGCTTGTGCGCCTCTTCAAGTGTGTCGCCCATTCCGTTAGCGCCTGGAATGTCAGGTGCAAAGGCACCCCGGCACGTCTTGCCTTTCTCAGAAACCACACAATACATTCTAGTCATTTCAACCCTGCCTGCTGCTACTTCGACTTACCCAACAAGATCTTCTGGTCCGGGCTATGATTCACACTGAAAACACTTACCAGTCGCAGCACGCCCAGCAGCAGCACCAGCCCGGCCAGCACCAGGAAAAACCGATTCAGTTTCAATGCCCCGCTCCCACCAGCTCCGGCTCGCTCATCACCGGCGTGCCCGCGCGCTTGCCATCGATATAGTCCTCAAACTCCTGGCGGAACTTCTTCACAAACGCAAGCGTCGGCATCGCGGCTGCATCGCCCAGCGGGCAGAACGTCCGGCCCATCATGTTTTCAGCCAGATACTGCACATTATCCACATCCTTGCGGTTGCCTCCGCCGGCATACACGCGGGCCAGCGTCTTCTTGATCCAGTCCGTGCCTTCGCGGCAGGGAATGCACCAGCCGCAGGACTCATGCTGGTAGAAGCTGATCACGCGCAGCGCAAACTCGACCATCGAAACCGTCTCGTCCAGCACCACGATCCCGCCCGAGCCCAGCATCGTGCCGGCCTTGCCCATCTGGTCGAAATCAAGCCCGACCTGCAGCTCATCGGCCGTCAGCACCGGGCAGGAAGACCCGCCGGGGACCACCGCCTTCAGCTTCTTGCCGCCCTTCACCCCGCCCGCCACCTTGTAGATCGCGTCGTGCAGGTTGTACCCCATCGGCAGCTCATACACGCCCGGCCGCTCCACATGCCCGGAGATGCCAAAGAGCCGCGTTCCGCCGTTGCGTTCCGATCCCAGCTTCGCGTACGCCTCCCCGCCCATCAGCAGGATGTGCGGCGCGCTCGCAATTGTCTCCGCGTTGTTGATCACCGTCGGCCCACCATACAGCCCGACCACAGCAGGGAACGGGGGCTTGATGCGCGGAACCCCGCGCTTTCCCTCAAGCGACTCCATCAACGCCGACTCTTCGCCAACCTCATACGCCCCCGCGCCGGTCTGCGTAATAATGTCGAAGTCGACGCCCGACCCAAAGATATTCTTGCCCAGAAAGCCGCGCGCGTACGCATCGGCGACCGCTTTTTCCACAATCTTCAGCAGATATCGATACTCCCCGCGAAGGTAGATAAAGCCCAGCTTCGACCCAATCGCCAGCCCCGCGATCATTGTGCCTTCGATCACCGCATGTGGATCCTCGAGGAAGATCACGTGGTCCTTGCAGGTCCCAGGCTCGGACTCGTCGCCATTGACCAGCACGTACTTCGGCTTCTCACTCACCTTGGGGACGAACGACCACTTCATCCCGGTCGGGAAGCCAGCGCCGCCGCGCCCACGCAGCCCACTGGCCTTCATAATGTCAATAATGTAGCCCGGCATCGCCTCAAGCGACTGCGCCAGGCATTGCTGCACGGCCTTGTAGCCGTCGAGCTCCAGGTACTTGTCAATATTGGCCGCGCCCTGACCAAACCGGCGCTTGAGTACCATCGCCTCATCCGGGTGCGAAACGTTGGTAGGCATTACTTCACGTCCTTTCCGCGGCCTTCCGCGTAGTCCTGCAGAATCGCGTCCACCTTGATGGGCGAGAGGTCGTCATGAAAGTCGTAGTTGACCTGCATCGCCGGCGCCCAGCAGCAGGCCCCGATGCACTCAACCTCTTCCAGAGAGAAAAGCCCATCGGGAGTGACGCCCTTGTGCCCGATGCCGAGCGTCTTCTTGCAGTGGTCCAGCACCTCGTACCCGCCACCCAGCATGCAGGAAATATTCGTGCAAACCTGC
>CAXUDC010000130.1:0-3556 GCA_964249685.1 uncultured Acidobacteriaceae bacterium | reverse complement strand
CGTTATACTTGCCCGCCGGCTTGGTCCGTAGCATCGAGTAGTAGCTCAGCACATTGCGCACATCGAGATCGAACAGATCCAGGCGCTTGGCGATCTCATGAATCGAGGCCTCGGTCACATAGCCAAGCTCATCCTGCGCATACAGCAGCATCGGCACCAGCGCCGAGCGCTTCAGCGGGTAGATCGTAGCAAGATGATCGAAACGGGACGCCGTCTCGGGAGTGAAAATGGATTCAGCAATCGCGGCCATGATTCTCCAAAAGTGGTAACACCAGAGTACCGCATTCCGGTCACTTGCCCAGACCCCGATTTCGCACGATGGAGAACCGGGCGCCGCGCATGCACTTACGTCGAGCGATACACGTCAATGTCGGTCGCGACGCCCACCACGTACACCGTCGCCGACAGGATCTTGTCCCCCGGCGTGTCCGTTCCCGCCGTGCATAGAACCAGCGGCTTTAACTGCTGCGCCTGCGCGATGGTCGTCAGCAGGTTGCGCGCGTGGGTCGGGTCCATGCCCAGCCCCGTCACCTGCTCCGATCCTAGCTGCTCATGACGGTTCAGCTTGTCGGCAAGCTCCTGCAGGGTCAAACTTCCGGGTATTGGCACTGTGCCGGTCATAAACTTCCTCGTGTCAGGGTTGGGGGGATTGCGTGGCCTGCATGGCCGCCGTCAGCGCGGCGAGCTTCGCGTCGTCATCTACCGCCTGCGCCATGTAATTAGTCAGCGCCTGTAGCATCGCGCCGGGATCGGTCGAGTTCGGGGTAAGGTTCAGCGCGGAGAGGATCTGCGTCAGCTTCGTTGTCGCGGCCGCGACCGTCGCCGGGTCGGACGACGCGATATCCTTCGCCAGCGACTCGCGTGTGGCGCGAATGCTGACAAAGGACTTCGTCAGCTGGCTCACCACCGTTGTCAGGTGCTGCTCTGCCTTCTGGTCATCGGCCCCGGCCTTGCTGGCAATATCAACCAGCGCCGAGGGAATCGTGCCGGCGTGGTAGTACCGGATCAAGTCGGTCCAGGCTGCCTCCAACGGATAGTCCTGCACGCTGCACTGGTTCAGGCTCACCAGCAGAGCCGCCTGCTGGGTCTTGCGCGTCGCGCGCATCTGCGAGATCAGCGCCTCGGTCGTCTTCTGCTCGAAAAAGTTCTTGTCGAACGAAAGTCTCGTTCCCTGCAGGGCACCCGCTGTCGCGTCCAGAATGTCCTTCACCCCGGCCGCTCCTACCACCGTGGCCGCGGCCGTAAGCCCAAGCTGCGCCGCGTCGCCGCCGGTCTGGAACCCCGCGCGGCTGGTCAGCGTGGTCGATTCGAACTGGCTGTAAGCCGCTTCGATCTGCGCCATCACCCGGTAGCAAATCTCATCGCGCTCAGCCTTCGCCCTGTCCAGTGCCCCCGCGGCAACGTCCGCGCGGTAGGCGTTCACGTTCCTTTGGAAGTCACCGGGCGCGTAAATAATTGGTACCGGCGAGGCGAGCGTCTTCGGCATCTTCGGCGCTACGCGCAGGCAGCCGGTTGCGCTCAGCATCAGTGGAGCAAGGCTCAAGCACGCAAAGGCATGAACAGGTTTCATCGATGGCCTACAGGAGCAAATCAGGATGAGAGAACAGTACCAGACTCCACCTGGGCAAACAGCTCCTACTTTCAGGATTATTGTTTTTAGCCAATCAACCAAGCAGCAAACGTCGAGCTACACCCTCAGCCGCCATATCCATCTCTTCGGTTACATCTCCAATTGAAACTGAACCATCCTCCGCAATCGAAAAGGGAACCGACCCACCATTGCTTGAAGTCATCGCATCCCGCGTAAACCTCACCCACCGAGGCTCCACCCGCAGAATGATCTCCTCCGAACCCACCTCCACCACCGCATGCCGCACACTTGTAAGCCCATGCGCCGCCGAGTAAACCCGCAGCATGGACGCCCAGGACGTCCACAGTTCCGTCCTGAGCAGGGCTTCCATGCTAGCGATCTATCTCCCCAAGCACAATGTCAATCGACCCAATCACACTCACCACATCCGCCAGCAACCGCCCCTTGCACATCGTCTCCAGCGCCTGCAGCGTGGCAAACGACGGATTCCGCATATGCACCCGGAAAGGCTTCGCGGTACCGTCCGAGACGATGTAATATCCCATCTCACCGCGCGGTGACTCGACCGACTGGAACACCTCGCCGGCCGGAACGCCGAAGCCTTCCGTTACGATCTTGAAGTGGTGAATCAGCGCCTCCATCTGGGTCTTCATCTGCTCGCGGTCGGGCAGGATGATCTTTGGTGCGTCGGCCACAATGCGGCCAGAAGGCATTCCATCCATCGCCTGCTGGCAGATCTTGAGCGACTCGCGCATCTCCGCAATGCGCACTTCATAGCGGGCCCAGACATCGCCCACCGGCGAGATCGGCACCTTGAACTGGAACTTCTCATAGCTCGAGTACGGCATGTCGCGGCGCAGATCCCAGTCGACGCCGGACGCGCGCATCGGTGGTCCCGTGACGCCAAGCGCAATCGCGTCCTCAGCGGAGAGGTGTCCGACACCCTTCAACCGGCCCATCCAGATCGGGTTACCGGTCAGCATGTTTTCATACTGGTCGATCTTCGACGGCATCTTCGTCAGGAAGTCCTGCACCTGCTTGAAGAAGTCGAGCGGCGGCTCAAGCGACAGGCCGCCGATGCGGAAGTAGGAGCTCATCATGCGCTGGCCGGAGACGTTCTCGTAGATCCGCGAGATGTCCTCGCGCTCGCGCCAGCAGTAAAGGAACATGGTCAGCGCGCCGATATCGAGTGCGTGCGTGCCCAGCCAGACCAGGTGCGACGAGATCCGCGTCAGCTCATTCAGCAGCACGCGCATCCACTGCGCGCGCTCCGGAACCTCGAGGCCGAGCAGCTTTTCAACACCCAGGCAGTAACAGAGATTGTTGGTCATCGGCGACAGATAGTCGATGCGGTCGGTCAGCGGCACAACCTGCTGGTAGAATTTCGCCTCGCACGTCTTCTCGATGCCCGTGTGCAGATAGCCGATATCGGGCGCGCACTTGACCACCGTCTCGCCGTCGATCTCGAGCAGCAGGCGCAGCACGCCGTGCGTAGACGGATGCTGCGGGCCCATGTTCAAGACCATCGTGTTGTCCTGCGACGGATCCTTGCCGCCTTGATGGGCTGCGGAATCGTTGACGACGTCCGAGATGCTGGGGTCGATCTGGTCCGGTGCGAGCGTGGTTGCCATTATCTGTAGCCCTCGACTGGGTAGTCCTTGCGCAGCGGATGTCCTTGCCAGTCCTCGGGCATCATGATGCGGGTGAGGTTGGGATGTCCGCCGAAGTGGACGCCGAAGAGGTCGAAGATCTCGCGCTCGTAGAAGTTGGCCGACGGGCAGACGGAGACGATCGAGTCGATCGACGGGCTCTCGCCGGAGAGCTTTGCGACTAGCCGGACGCGCTGCTTCAAGCTATGCGAGAGGAAGTGGTAGGTAATCTGGAAGCGCGGCTCGGAGGGGTAGAAGTCGAGCGCGGTTGCGTCCTCAAAGAAGTTGTAACCTGCTGATTTGATTGCACCTGCGG
>CAXUDC010000129.1:0-10259 GCA_964249685.1 uncultured Acidobacteriaceae bacterium | reverse complement strand
CTAATTCATCCAACGCTTGTCCGCCGGATCCCGCTTTTCCCCATGCCCATCCGGGTCCACGTACCGCCCGTCCTTGTCAAAGTGGACCTCCCGGTTCTGCGCCTTCATATAAACCTCGAACTTGCGCGCCGCCCGCCGCCGCTTGTTCCGGTAATACTCATTGCGCATGCCAAAATACTGCTCCTGCACCCCGTGGCTGAGCCCGCGCCTAGGCACAAACCGCAGGAACAGGAACCCACACAGCGCGCCCGCAAGCTGCAGCAGCGCGCCAAACGCGTTGGCGGACTTCAGCAACGTCGCCAGGTTGATCAGGATGTAGATCGCCACCAGGTACTTCACCTTCACCCGCACGATAAACAGCAGCAGAAACTCCTGGTCGCCCAGCAGCAATGCCAGCGGCACCAGCAGTCCGTAGATCGCCGTGTACGGCCCCATCCCGACCGCCAGTTCCGGCCGCAGCCCGAACAGGCGCGTGAACGCAATCGCCACCCCAAGCAACGCGCCGCCCACCGCCGAGGTCCAGTAGAGCTCCTCCACCCAGCGCGCGCCGCGTACATCCTCGAGCATAGACCCCACAAACCACAGCGTCAGCAGCGCAAACAGGCTCCCCACCAGCCCCAGCGGAAGCACCGCATACGTGCCCAGCTGCCACACCTGCCCATGCACCACGTCCACGGGCGAAAGCGCCAGGTGCGCCACCAGCGGCACGTACAGCTTCGCCGGCAGCACCAGGCTCAGCAACGCGTCGCCGAAGAAGACCGCCAGGTTGAACAGCACCAGCTTCCGGGTAGCCCCGGCAAACGGCGGAAGCGCAAGCGTAGTAGGACCAGCCATCGTGCCTCTATCATAGTCCGAGCGGCGCACTGTCAGCCATCCGCCCTTCGTCGCTGCCCCCTACCGCGCCGCCGCCGGCAGCACCGCCGGGCTGCGATGCCCGCCCGCGTCCACGCTGCGCACGCCGAACACCACATTGTCCTTCGAAATCGCCAGCTTCAGCGACATCGCCGGCCCCGCGGACAACGCCGTCGTCCATGCCGGCGCGCTCGTATCCCGCCACACCACCTCGTACGTCGTCCCTGCCGGAGCACCCACAGCCGCCGTCCACGTCAGCTCGGTATTGTTGTCGAGCGCCCTGGTCAGGATCTTCACCTCCTGCGGCTCGCCCGGCGCGCTGGCAAACGTGGCCAGGGCCGCGGCGTTCAGCCTCGCCACCTGCGCCACGTAGTTGAAGTCCACAAACTTCAGGAAATCCCCATACTCCACGCCGTTTTCGGTCCGCGGCGTCTGGTGCTGATGGTCGAAGTTCTCCTGCCACTCCGTAAACCGCACCGCCGCAAAGCCCTCTGCGTTGAAGCTCGTATGATCGCCCCCGCGTAGAAAGCGGTCGCGCCGGAAGATCAGCACGGGGTGAAACGGCGGCGGGCATCTGCGGCAGATCACGTTCTTCGGCAATCCCACGCCAAAGTAGCTCTGCCCCACCTCCACGATCGCCCGCGCCAGCTCCCGTGAGGCCGAATCCCCCTCCGACCCCAGCGTCTGGATCCCGCGCAGCTGGTCCGTCGTCGTCGGCCCCGGCACGCCCTCAGAGAACACCCGCACCGTGTCCTTCTTCTGGCCCGTTTGCCCCGGCGTAGTGTCTCCGCCGACAATGTCGTTGTTCAGCACCGCCTCCAGGTCCCAGCCCTCCGCCCGCGCCAGCTTCGCCAGGTGCCGGCTCCCGTTCAGCCCCTGCTCTTCCCCGGCGACGGCCACAAACACGATCGTCGCCGGAAACTTCAGCTTGCTCAGCACCCGCGCGCACTCGAGCGATACCGCCACGCCGCTCGCGTCGTCGTTCGCCCCCGGCGCCCGGTCATGCGTGTTGAAGTTGTCGGAGTTGCGCGAGTCATAGTGCCCCGTCACCAGCACCTTGCGCCCCGCCTGCGCCGCGTCCGTCCCGCGTAGTACCGCGTAGATATTCTGGATCCGCGTCGGCTTCGTAATGCGGGAACCCGTCGCGGTCGAAGCCGGCTCCACAAAGTCGTCGCGCTTCACCTCCAGGCAACCTCCGCACTCGGCCGAGATCTTCGTATACTCGCCAAACACCCAGTCCGCCGCCGCGGTCGCGCCCGTACCCGCGGGCAGGTCCGTGTCCATGCTGCTCAACGTGGAGCGGTTGCCAAACGTCACCAGCTTCGCGATGTCCGCCTGAATCTTCTCGGGCGCAATCGTCGCAATCGCCCGTGCAATCGCGGGGTCCGCCGGTGCCACCGCGATTGGCGCCCCCTGCGCCAGGACCCCCGCGCCCGACAACAACCAACCAGCCAGCACGGTACCGTAGAGCTTCTGCATCATCAAATCCCTCGCAACACTTCGGTTTGTCGATAATACCTGCTGACTCGCCGAATCCACACCCCTAAACTTTGCGTCTCAGGTATGCAGGCGCCGAGACTCATAAAACGCATCCCGTCGGCGAACGCCAACTGCGTTTTCGACATCTCAAGGCCAATCGTACTTACCCCAACACCACGCACCAGCACCACGCAATAGGAGAAATGACATGGCCAAGATTTGCCCGGAATGCGACAACCCCCTCGACGTAGATGAAGATGCCGTAGACGTCGGCGAAACTGTTACCTGCGACGAGTGCGGCACCGAACTCGAAGTCGTCGCCATCGACCCGCTCGAGCTCGCCCCCGTCGACGCCGAAGGCTACGACGACGAAGACCTCTCACGCTCGGACGACGAAGAGGACGAAGACGCCTGATCCGCTTCCCCGCACAACCGCATCCTTCCCCCCGCACCCGTGTCTAATCCCGTAGCGCCCGCACCACCGGAGTAACCCATGAACGCCCGTCGCCTTACCACCGCTCTCGCCCTCGGCCTCTGCCTCTCGCTGCTCCCCGCCGGCTCGCTCCTGCAACCGGCCGCCGCCCAGGACCGCGGCCCCGTGGAGCGCATCGCCAAGGGCCGCGTGCTCGACAAGGCCGGCTCGCCGATCAAGGGCGCGGTCGTCTACCTGCGCGATGGCCGCACCTCCGGCGTCAAGAGCGCTATCTCCACCGACGACGGCAGCTACCGCTTCGTCCAGCTCCTGCAGGGCACCGACTACGATCTCTGGGCGCAGGTCGACCAGAAGAAGAGCAAGACCCGCTCGATCAGCTCCTTCGACGCCAAGAACGAGTTCAACATAGACCTCACCATCGACCGCTAACCCCGAACCTTCTCAATCCTGTGCCCCATTCATCGCGCACTTGCGATGAGTGCGACCACCCGAATCCACAACCCCATCGAGCATAGGTGACGGCATGATAGCAGATAGCAGATAGCAGATAGCAGATAGCAGATAGCCTGATAGCTGGATAGCTGGATAGCTGATAGCTGATAGCTGATAGCTGATAGCTGAAGGGTATCCACCACCCAGACCAGTCCACACAAGACATCCCCCAGCACCCCCACCGCATCCCAAAGCGGCATGACCACCGACAACACCCGCCGCGGCTTCCTCCTCAAATCCGCCGCTACCCTCGCCGCCACCGGCCTTGCGCAAGCTCAGAAGCCCAACGCCGGCAACGACGTCCAGCTCTCCCAGATCAACAATCCCGCTACCGAGCAGCCCGAAAAGACGCCCGGCCCCATGGAAGCGCAGGACCAGCGGACCGGCTACGCCATCGTCGGCCTTGGCCGCCTCTCGCTCGACCAGATCCTGCCCGCCATGGGTAAATCGAAGTACTGCAAGCCCGTCGCGCTCATCTCCGGCGACCGCGCCAAGGCACTCAAGGTAGCCGCCCAGTACGGCATCAAGCCCAGCGCCGTCTACGACTACAGCACCTACGACCAGCTCGCACAGAACCCCGAAGTCAAGGTCATCTACATCGTCCTGCCCAACTCCCAGCATGCTGAGTTCACGATTCGCGGTGCCAGGGCCGGCAAGCACATCCTCTGCGAAAAGCCCATGGCCACCAGCGTCAAGGAGTGCCAGCAGATGATCGCCGCCGCGAACGCCGCTGGCGTCAAGCTCATGATCGCCTACCGCAGCCAATACGAGTCCTATGACCGCGCCCTGATCAAGATGATCCGCCAGGGCCGCTTCGGCAAGCTCCAGCAGTTCATCGCAAGTAACACCCAGAACCAGGGCGATCCCACCCAGTGGCGGCTCAGAAAGGCGCTTGCCGGCGGAGGCTGCATGCCGGACGTCGGCGTCTACTGCCTCAACGCCGCGCGTTTCCTCTCAGACGAGGAGCCCACCGAAATCTTCGCCACCACCTACCAGCCGAAAGACGACCCCCGCTTCGCTGAAGTCGAGGCCTCCTGCCAGGTCATCGCCAGGTTCCCCTCCGGCTTCACCGCCATCTTCAACTCCGCCTATAACGCCCACAAATCCCAGTTCCTCCGCATCGAAGGCACGGAGGCCTACGCCGAACTCAATCCCGCCTTCGCCTATCACGGCATCAAGATGAAGTTCTCCTACTACAACAAGGAAGAAAAAATGGAGATGGGCCACGAGCCCGCACTCGAGGAAAAGGACCAGTTCGCCGCCGAGATGGACCACTTTGCCCTATGCGTGCAGCAAAACCTCCAACCCCACACCCCCGGCGAGGAAGGCCTGCAGGACCAGCGCATCACCGACGCCATCTACGAGTCCGCCCGCACCGGCAAAGCCGTAAAACTAACCCCACCCCACATCCCCACCCGAGGCCCCGACCTAACCGAGGACTAAATGAATCCCGTGCCCCATTCATCGCAGCTCCACCGCGATAAGTGGGACCACACCACTCAAGGTTTCAAAAAATACCCCGCAACCTTCCCACGCCGTTACCACCGGATCCTCTTTCGCCGCCTCGGTAGTCGTCGCCGCCGGCATCGCGGCTGGCGACTGCGCCTGCATCCCCAAAGCCATCCACAAAACGCAACCAACCATAAACCCGCCTCACTGAAAACTAAAAACTAACAACTGAAGACTCATGAACAAAAGCAGCTGCCCCAAAACCGATGCAACAAATCCCCAGATCAAAGTTGAATCTAACCCCAACCTAATGAAGATCTTAGAATCAAACGGGGAGGGGGGAGTCACTGCACCCTGCTATGTCGATACCCTGCAGCGGTAAGCGCGGCCAGCAGCTCCGCAACGTGCTCGCGCCCGCGCGTTTCGAGCGTAATATCGATCGCCGTATCACCTAGATTGACTCCATAATACGCGCGGTTGTAGAGCGTATTCACAATATTCGCACGCTGCTTCGCCAGCAGCGTCGTCACCTCCGCGAGCGCGCCCGGTTTGTCCAGCAGATAAATGCGCAGCAGAATCATGCGGCCATCCTGTACCAGACCTCGCTCGATGATCCGCGCCAGCAGCGTCACGTCGATGTTGCCGCCACAAACCAGCACGCCAGTCTTGACATTGCTGCGCCCGCTGAGCGACGTCTTGCCCTGCAACAGCGCCGCGAGCGCGGCCGCGCCCGCGCCTTCGGCCAGCGTCTTTTCCCGCTCCAGCAGCAGTAGGATCGCGGACGCAATCTCGTCCTCGTCGACCGTCGCGAGCTCGTCGACATACTTCTCCACGACGGGATAAGTCACGTTGCCCGCGCGCCGGACCGCGATGCCATCGGCGATCGTCGTGCCCGCTTCGATCGTGATCGGACCGCCGTGCTCGACCGCCTCAAGCATCGAAGGCAGGCGCGAGGTCTGCACGCCGATGATGCGCACCGCAGGGTTCGTCTCCTTCACTGCGCATGCGATTCCGCCGATCAGTCCGCCTCCTCCGATTGGCACAATGAGCGCTTCAAGGCCTGGAACCTGCTCGAGCATCTCGAGCCCGATCGTGCCTTGTCCGGCCATCACCGCTGCATCGTCGAACGGGTGCAGGAAGACCATGCCTTCGTCCTCGCAGAGCCGCGTCGCTTCCACGCAGGCCTCGTCGTAGTTGGCGCCGTGCAGAATCACCTCCGCGCCGAAGCCGCGCGTGGCGGTCACTTTGACGAGCGGCGTCGCGAGCGGCATCACGATGATCGAGCGAATGCCGAGCCGCGTCGCGTGGTACGCGACGCCCTGCGCGTGGTTGCCCGCGCTGGCCGCGACGACGCCGCGCGCAGCCTCCTCAGCGGTCAGCAGTGAGAGCCGATTGAGCGCGCCGCGCTCCTTGAAACTGCCCGTCATCTGCAGGTTTTCGAGCTTCAGGTAGACCTGCTGTCCGGTCCTCTGCGACAGCCCTTCCGATCGGGCGCAGGGACTCTCGTACACATGGCCGCGCACGCGTTCGCGCGCCGCCAGCACATCCGCCAAACCGATCGGCAAACTCATCTGACCAGACTAAACGAGCGACGACCAGAGCCGGTCGACCTGGTAGCGAAGATGGTCCAGCGTGGAGTCGTTGCGCAGCACGTAGTTGACGCGATGGACCTTGTCGCCATCCGGGATCATCTGCGCCAGACGACGGCGCGCTTCGGCCTCGAGCGCGACCTGATCGCCGTTGGGCGTTCGTGCGAGGAAGCGGGCGATTTTGAGCTTGTCGGGCGCGCAGACGAGCACCATGCGGTCGAAGCGCTCGCGCCACTTGCCGCCATATTTGGTCTCGAAGATCAAGGCGGACTCGACGACGATGATCGCTTCCGGATCCTTGGCCAGGATCTGCTCGGCGAGGTGCCCTTGCAGGGCGATCGCCGCGGGATGAACGATAGCGTTTAGCTCTTCCACGCGACCGCCCTGGAAGGCCATCTGCGCCAGCGCGGCGCGGTCGAGCGAGCCGCCAGCTGCAAGCACCGCTGGACCGAAGCGCGCGACGATGGCGTCGAAGACCTTTTCGCCCGGTTGCATGAGCTGGCGGCCGAGCTCGTCGGCGGAGAGCACGTGCGCGCCGTGCGCGGCGAGCATGGCCGCAACGGTGGATTTGCCGCTTCCTAAACCACCCGTAAGTCCTACTCGCATCAGAGCTCCCTGCGCAGCTTAGCCGCTTTGACCGTGTTCGACATGAGCATGGCGATGGTGAGCGCGCCGACGCCGCCCGGAACCGGAGTGTAGGCGGAGCTGACCGCGAAAGCCGCAGGATGCACGTCGCCGACCACGACCGAGCCGCGCTTGGCGAAGGTCGAGGCGCGTTTGGGGTCGTCGCCGAAGAACTCCTGCAGCTTGCGCTCGTCTGAAACCCGGTTGATGCCGACATCGATCAAAATCGCTCCTGGTTTGACCATGTCCTCGGTGACGAAGCCAGGGCGTCCGATGGCCGCGACGAGCACGTCCGCGGCCTGCGTGAACGCGGCGAGATTGGCGGTCTTGCTGTGGCAGATGGTGACGGTTGCGGAAGCGTTCAGCAGCAGCATCGCCATGGGTTTGCCGACGATGTCCGAGCGGCCGAGCACGACGGCGTTCCTGCCCGCGACGTCGAGCTCGCGCCGGCGCAGCATCTCCATCACGCCCGCGGGCGTGCAGGGCTGGAGGCCAGGCTGCCCGGATTGCAGGCGCCCGACGTTGACGGGATGGAAGCCGTCGACATCCTTGGCGGGCGCGACGGCTTCGAGCAGGCGCTTGGTGTCGATGTGCGCGGGCAGCGGGAGCTGGATGAGGATGCCGTCGATCTCATCGCGCGCGTTGAGATCGGCGACCATGGTGAGGAGTTGCTGGGTAGTGACGGTCTCAGGCGGCGTGATCATTTCGGAGTAGATGCCGAGCTCGCCGCAGGTTTTGACCTTGCTGCGCACGTAGATCTCGCTCGCCGGCACGTGGCCGACGAGGATGACGGCGAGCCCGGGCGTGACGCCCTGCGCGCTGAGCGAGGCGACTTCCAGGGCGACTTCGCTCTTGATCTCGGCGGCGATGGCGACGCCATCCAGTACCTGCGGATTGCTCATGGCTTGATTTTATCTACACTAGAGCATGCCCGCTCGCGCGCTTCTCGCCCAGCACCTTCACCTGCTTGCCTGCCCTGTCTGCCATGCGGCGTTATTGCTGGGGGAGGACTGGATCGATTGCACAGGATGTCATCGGCGCTATCCGATTGTGGACAGCTTGCCGGTGTTGATTGCTTCGCGGGCGATGGCTGAAAGCAGTGATTGACTTCTTCACGTACTAGGCTCTATCGACCTATACAAGCCCGGATGAGTAACCCTGTCATCCTGAGCGTGGTTTGGCGCGTTTTCTGCCCTAGAATAAAGAACTACACGAACGAGGCAATGGTCAAACTCATCCTGTGAAACGGGTGTAAACAAAGTCTGCGGGTTCTGAAATAAAACGCATCCTATGGTGCATGACTGGCTTTGAGAAGTTTCCGCCGCATGAGCTCAAGACACTGCACGATGAGTTGAAGCAGTCTGGGCTGGACTCGTTTCAGATTGCGGAGCTGCTTGCGGGTTTTCTGATGCAGCATGGCTATGGCGTGTCGACGGCGCAGGCGCGGACTGCGGCTACTTCGATTGAGGTGGTGTCTTGTACGCTGCCGCGGCTGCAGGAGGAGTTGGAGAAGCTGGCTTTGGTGATGTAGGGATTCTGTTGTGGGTGTGGGGCGGCGTGATGCTGATTGTCTTTTGGGTTTAGTGGGCTACAAACGCAGATTCTCTGCGGGAATGACAAAACAAAGTATAGAGACAAAGCTAAGCAGAGTCTGATTGAATCTATCCATCAGGTTCCGTTTAGAGCGCCGGGGCTGAAGCCCGTTTGTTGCGTTAGCTTGTTCGTGGGACTGAAGTCCCACGCTTCCATCCAAGTTCTAAGTTAGCGATGCCCTGCATTAGAGTTTCCTTAGCGTTGCTGGTGCGCTTGGGTCGCCAGGGGGTGCTGTCTTTCTGTAACCTTGTATGCATGTTGATTGTAAAACCGGGCGCGCTTGTTGCCTTGGCACTGCATGTTGTTGCCTCTACTGTTCTCTTTGCCCAGACACCCTCCGTGCCGACGCCGCCGAAGCTGCCGGGCGTGGTCCAGACGGGGGCGGCGAATGGCTCTACGTCCGGCAAGGCGCCGGCGACGGCTGAGCAGAACGGCGACAACAAGTCGGCGGGCGGAGCCGTGGGCAAGGCGAAGGAATCGGCTGCCGGAACGCAGACCTCGCTGAGCGCGATCGATCCCGCGGTGGCTCCGGCGAAGGTGTTTGCCAGGCCGCGGATCGGGCTGGCGCTGGGGGGTGGCGGCGCGCTGGCGCTGTCCGAGATTGGCGTGCTGCAGTGGTTTGAGGAGAACCACATTCCGGTCGATGTGGTGGCGGGAACGTCGATGGGCTGCATGGTCTCCGCGCTGTACAGCACGGGGCTTACGCCGGACGAGCTGCAGCATGTGATGGACGACAAGGTGTTCGCGGCGGTGTTTTCATTTTCGAACAGCTACCAGTCGCGGTCGTTTCGGCGGCGGGAGGACTCGCGCGAGCTGCCGAACGGGATTAATATCGGGCTGAAGCATGGCGTGTCGTTCCGCAACGCGGTGCTGACGGACCAGGGGCTGAACGCGTTTCTGGACCGGCACTTTCTGCGCTATGACGACCAGACGGACTTCAACACGCTGCCGATCCCGCTGCGCTGCGTGTCTACAGATTTGAACTCCGCGCAGTACGTGACGTTTGCGCGCGGGTCGATTCCGGATGCGATTCGCGCGTCGGTTTCGCTGCCGGGGATCTTTCAGCCGTTTGAGCTAAACGGGCATGAGTATGTGGATGGCGGCGTGCTGGACAACCTGCCGACCAGCACCGTGCACGCCATGCAGGCGGACGTGGTGCTGGCGGTGTCGCTGCCGCTTTCGCCGGTGGGCAAGGGCGAATTGAACTCGCTGCTGGGGGTGCTGGGGCGGAGCTTTTCGGTGGCGATCGAAGGTGCGGAACGCGAGCAGCGCAAGGGCGCGAACGTGGTCGTGATGCCGGACCTGAAGGGGTTTGGCGCGGCGGATTACCTGAAGACGGTGGACCTGGCGAAACGCGGATATGCGGCGGCTGAGGCGAATGGCGCGGCGCTGCGGGTGTACTCGCTTTCGGACGCGGACTGGGCGGCGTACCTGGTGCATCGCGCGAGCCTGCGCCGGGGGGCGGCGGGGCCGGTGCTGCGGGTGCGGGTGACGGCTCCGAACGCGTCTGCCGAGCGTGCGGTGCAGCAGATTTTTGCGCCGCTGGTGAACCGGCCGGTGGACACGGCGAAGATCGAAGCGCTGCTGGACCAGGTGCGCTCGGATGGGGGCTACGACGCCGATTACACGGTGGGGTACGAGACCGAGCAGCAGTTTGAAGCGCAGCAGGCGGGGCAGAAAGCGCTGCCGAAGGGCACGGTGGATGCGCAGGTGGCGACGAAGCTGGACCAGTTGACGCCGGAGGATGC
>CAXUDC010000128.1:0-10269 GCA_964249685.1 uncultured Acidobacteriaceae bacterium | reverse complement strand
CGCGGGGATGTAGGTGAGGAGCGACGCGGTGCCGAGGATGAAGATGGCGGCGATCAGCGGAGCGGCAATCCAGGCAGAGCGCAGAATGGCTTTGGCGGCGTCGCGGGTTTCGCCGGCGAAGACCGCGACCTGCTCGAGGCCGGTGAGGGCGTTGAAGGCCATCTTCGAGAAGAGGTTGAGGCTGAGGATCGACAGCATGCCGGCGGACATCTTGAAGCTGAACACAGGCTGCGGGTTGACGTGTGGGTGCGCGGTCGACGTATGCGGGTGGTAGACGATCAGCACTGCGAGCACGATATTGACCAGCACCATGACGGCGGTGCCGAAGTGCGAGACGTACTTGCCGATGCCGAAGCCGGGCACGCAGATGAGCAGGATGACCGCGAAAAGGCCGACGTTGAGAGCAGTGATCAGGGCATGGCTTTCGGCCATCCAGGCGAACTTTGCGCCCAGGCCGTAGGCGAGCGAGGTAGCGGAGAGCAGGCCCAGGTTGGACACCGTGAGGAGCGCCCAGACGCCGAAGTTCCACGCGCTCATGAAGCCGGCGAACGGCCCGAAAGCGTGGCGCGTCCACTGGTAGACGCCGCCTTCTTCCGGCCAGATCCTGACGCAGTAGCCGACGACTGCCGCCGAGGGCAGGAAAAAGGCGGCGATGGCGGCGATCCAGTAGAGGATGTGCGTGCCGCCCTGGTGCGCGGCAATGCCGATCCAGGTGACGCCCACGACGAGCAGGACCTGCATCTGCACGAGGTCGCGCAGGCGGAGCTGTTTTTTCAACACGTGGCCAGCGGGAGCGTCGGTCATGGTTGGTACCCGTCGGAGGATTTAGGCTAGGGTAACAGACGGGTGCGGTCTGGCTGGGGATTACGCCCATGATGACCGCGATGAGACCGCGGTACATCATGGGGCACCCCGGTTAGGGGTTGGCCAGGAAGCGGTAGCCTATGCCGCGGACGGTGACGAGATGGCGGGGTTCGGAGGGGTCGTCCTCGATGTAGCGGCGCAGGCGCACGATGAAGTTGTCGATGGCGCGCGTGTCGGTGTCCTGCTGCAGGCGCCAGACCTGCTCGAGGATGTCCTTGCGCGAGACGATCTGGCCCTCGCGGTCGGTGAAGTGGCGCAGGAGGTCGGCCTCCATCAGGGTCAGGTGCGTGGTGCGGTTTGGCGCTACGAGTTCGAGCGTGTCGAAGCGGATCTCGCGCTGATTGAAGGCGTAGACGTCCTGCGCGGGTTTGGGCGGGGGCGGCACGGGCGAAGGGCGCAGCCAGGTGGCGCGGCGGAGCATGGTCTTGAGGCGGACGAGCAGGAGCTCGAGGTCGAAGGGCTTGGGCAGGTAGTCGTCGGCGCCGGCGTTCAGGCCTTCGAGCACATCTTCAGGCTTCGAGCGCGCGGTGAGCATCAGGACCGGAAAGTACAGCTCGCGCTCGCGCAGGGTGCGGACGATGGTGAAGCCATCCGCGCCGGGAAGCATGACGTCGAGCAGGATGGCGCCGAGGTCTTCCTGCGTGGTGAGGAGCCAGGCCAGGGCTTCATCGCCGTCGGCAAAGTGGCGCGTGCGGTAGCCCTCGGCGTCGAGGTTGAAGAGGAGGGCTTCGGCGAGGTGGTCTTCGTCTTCAACGAGGAGGATGAGGGGAGTGGTCACTGGATTGCTTTGGGCTTGAGGATGGGAGGATTTGGCGGTAAGAACTCCGTAGCCACCAGATGCTCTGTCGTGTGCCATCGTGCAGACCGAGGGCCGCGTGCATCTCTGCCGGGATGGTAAGCGCTCCGTTCGCGTCCATGATGACAGTTGCAGGTTTCATGATGTAGATCATAGCTGAAAGACGCAGGCGTGGCGATCACTTCGCAAGCGGCAAAGTCAGGGTCATGGTAGTGCCGAGCTTCGAGCCGGGGCTGGTGGCTTTGACCGAGCCGCCGTGCTGCTTGGCGATGTTCTGCACCAGGAAAAGGCCCAGGCCGGTGCCCTTGATCTTGACCTCGTACATGCCCGGAATGCGGTAGAAACGGTTAAAGATGCGCTTCAACTCGCGCTCGGGGATGCCCAGGCCCTGGTCCTGGATGGCGAGCGAGACGAAGGTGTAGCGGGTGATCGACAAGGTGCAGCGGATGCTGAGCGTGGTAAGGCCGGTCGGGCTGTATTTGACTGCGTTATCGAGCAGGTTGAGGATGGCGGTGCGGAGGTCCTCGGCGATGCCTTCGACGCGCAGCTTGACCGCGCCGGCGACAGGGGCGAGCGTGATCGCGTCGGGCGCGAGGCGGTGCCGCTGGCGGGTGACGGCGATGCACTCTTCGACCAGCGGTGCGAGGTCGACTACGGTGCGGTTGGCGTGGCGTGCACGCTGGCCGAGCTCGCCGGCCTTCAAGACCTGCTCGACCGTCGCGAGCAGGCGGTCGGAGTCGGCGTGCATAATGGCGTAGAACTTCCTGCGCTGGGCCTCGTCGAGCTGGCGCTTTTCAAGCGTGTCCAGGTAGAGCCGGATGCTCGCGATGGGCGTCTTGAGCTCGTGCGTGACGGCGTTCAGGAAGGAGTCCTGGCGCTCGTTGCGGCGGATCTCGCGGACCAGAAAGACGGTGTTGAGGACCACGCCGGCCACCAGTAAGGCGAAGAGAATGACGCCCAGGATCAGGTAGAGGGCATGGGCCTTGTTGAGCAGGATCCAGGTGATGTTGAGCGTGATCGTCAGCCCGGTGAGCAGCACGCCGAGCGTGATGAACGTGGCGATGGCTCCGCGGCGACGATTGAAGTTCACAGAAACAGTATGGGGCAGGGTGAGGCAGTTTGCAGGAGGAAAAGGCAGTAGACGCACGCCGGAATGTGGCTTTAAGGCACCCCACTCCTCGCGAAGTGCGCGAGGAGTGGGGTGCCGGTGTCCTGGTTAGTTGCTGCCGGCGGGTTTGGGGTTCATCGGGTCGAACTTGGCGATCTGAACCTTCTTCGCCAGGCCTACTTTGCTGAGCAGCCAGATGCAGTAGTAGTTGATGTCGAACTCGTACCAGGCGAGGCCGTGGCGCGCGCTGACGGGGTGCGCGTGATGGTTGTTGTGCCAGCCCTCGCCGCCGGTCAGGATGGCGACCCACCAGTTGTTGCGGCTTTCGTCGCGGGTATCGAAGCGGCGCGCGCCGTAAAGGTGCGTGGCGGAGTTGACGAACCACGTGCTGTGCAGGCCGATGACGACGCGCAGGAACGTGCCCCAGATCATCATGCCGAGTGCGCCAACCAGGCGGTGGCCGGGGGCCGCGAGCACCGCGCCCAGGCCAAGCTGCGCGAAGCCGGTAAGCGTGAGCGCAAGCCAGTGGTACTTCGAGAGGAAGACGTGGCCCTTGTCCTTGGTCAGGTCCGGGGCGTAGCGGCCGAGCAGCGCGGTCTCGGAGTGCATGGCGCGACCCGACAGGATCCAGCCGGCGTGCGACCAGAACGTGCCGTCGACGGGCGTGTGCGGATCGCCTTCCTGATCCGAATTCTGGTGGTGGACCCGATGCGTGGCGACCCAGAAGATCGGTCCGCCCTCAAGCGCCATGGTGCCGCAGGCGGTGACGAAGTACTCGACCCACTTGGGCGTGCGGAAGCCGCGGTGCGTCAGCAGGCGATGGTACGCGACGCCGATGCCCAGGTTGATCGCGAAAAAGTACATGACGAAGAACGCGGCGACGTTTTTCCACGAGAAGAACATGGGCAGCACGGCCAGGAATGCAACCACGTGGAACAGTCCCATGACGATGGTCGTGATCCAGTTGACGCGGCCCTGCTGGTGCTCACGGCCCATGCGCAGGTCCTGCTTGACCTGCTTGCGGATAACGTCGGCGGAGGAGCGCGGCTTGGCGTTCGACATCTCCTGCATCTCGCTCTGCTGACGGGCTTCAAGGACCTCGTTAGTCTCAATGGCGGCGGACTGGAAGGCTCCGTAGCTACTGTTGCTGGGCTCGGTTGCGGCTACTTCGGTCTCGGGCGAAAGTGTTCCAGGAGTCATGTGTGTCTTTTCCTCTGTACTGCCTACGAACAACGCTAGCAGGATGGACGTACCGGCGTTGTAAGACTTTTGTAATGGCACGTTGACCCGGCTTTGATAGGCTGTGACGATGATGACCAAGCTGGTACGGGCTGCGGTGATGGTAGGGGGGTTGGGAGTTTCGGCGTGGGGGCAGGCCCCGGTGGAGCGCGCGGGTGGCACGATCGACCTGCCGACAAGCAAGCAGATACACGGCATCGTTCCGGGTGGGCCGCAGCAGCTGAGCTCGCTGCCGGTGGCGATGGCGGTCTCGCCGGACGGAGGCTACGTGGTGACGGTGAACGGCGGGTACGGCTCGTTCGAGAGCCAGTACTTTCAGGCGCTCGCGGTGCTGGACACGCGCACGGGCAAGCTGGTGGAGTCGCCCGACACGCGCACGCTGCTGCGCTCGGGTCAGGTCCTGTTCTCCGGGCTGGCGTTCTCGGCCGATGGCAGGCATCTGTACGGGTCGATCGATTCCGGTGCCGATCCCGAGGGCAAAAAGGTGGGCGACACCGGCTCGGGCGTGCAGGTCTACGGCTTTGCCGACGGCGTGATTACCCGCGAACGCGTGTTGAAGATTCCGCTGCAGCCGCTCGCGCCCGGGCGGATGACGAAGCTTGGCGGTGGGCGTGACGGTACGCCGACCCCGGACGGCACCAAGGGCATACCCTACCCGGCGGGCATCGCGCTGGTGCACGCGGCGGGCGGCGCGGATAAGCTGCTCGTGGCCGACAATCTCTCCGACGACGCGCTCCTGATGGACCCCGCGACGGGCAGCATCCTGACCCGCTTCGACCTGGCCGAAAGCGACGCCGTACCGAGCACCTACCCACTCGCGATCGCGGTCTCAGCCGATGGTCGCCGCGGCTATATCGCGCTCTGGAACGCCAGCGAGGTGGTCGAGCTCGACCTGACCGGCGGCATCGTCAAGCGCAAGCTGCCCGTGCTCCGGAATGATGATCCCGTCCGCCCCGGCTCGCACCCCGACGCGCTCGCCATGAGCCCGGACGGCGGCACGATGTATGTCGCGCTCGGCAACCGCGACATGGTGGCCGCCGTCGACCTGAGCGCCGGCCGCTTTGCCCTCAAGGGCTACTTCGACGTGCGCCTCCCCGGCCAGAGCTTCTACGGCGCGCAGCCGGAGTCGCTTGCGGTCTCGGCCGATGGCAGCCGCGTGTACGTCGCGAACATGGGCTCGGACGCGGTCGCGGTACTCGACACGCGCAAACTGACTCGCAGCAAATCCGTAAAGGGCCCGGTCGAACCCATCGGCTTCATCCCGACCGAGTGGCTGCCGATGTCGGTCGCGAGCGCCGGCGGCAAGCTCTACATCGCGACCGGCAAGGGTACCGGCACCGGCCCCAACTCCGCCCCGCAGCCGGCCACGCCGGAGATCAAGGACAACCGCGGCTTTATGCGGCCGTTCACCTACATCGCCACGCTGCTGCATGGCTCGCTCGCGGTGGTGGATGAGACCGTGGCCGCAAGGGAGCTGAAGCCCATGACGCAGGCCGCGCTCGAGGACAACCGCATGAAGGCCGCGGCCGAGCGCATCCAGTTTGAGCCGCAGTTTGCGGCCGGCGGCGGGCCGATCAAGCACGTCATCTACATCATCCGCGAGAACCGCACCTACGACCAGGTGCTCGGCGACCTGCAGGCGGACGGCAAGCCGGTGGGCAACGGCGACCCGGCGCTCGCCATGTACGGCGAGGCGGTGACGCCGAACCTGCATAAGCTGGCGCTGCAGTTTGGCGTGCTCGATAACTTCTACGACTCGGCCGAGGTCTCGGGCGACGGGCACGTGTGGTCGAACACGGCCATCGGTACCGACTATCTCGAGCGCACCTGGCAGCTGAACTATCGCGGCAGCCAGCGCGGGTACGACTTTGAAGGCGTCGTCAGCGCGGGGCTGCCGCTCGAGCAGCACATCCCGGACGTAAACGAGCCGCAGAGCGGCTATCTCTGGGGCAACCTGGCGCGCCATGGCAAGACCCTCTACCACTTCGGCGAGTTCATCAGCACGACCTTTTGCAACGACCGCAAGGGCGGCGGCCAGCAGGACTCGCAACAGGGCCCGCTGCTGGACGGCACCCCGTGCTCGCAGCGCAACGAGGTCAAGCCGGGCGAGACGCTGCCGGCGGTCTGGGGCGGCGGCAAGAATCTCTGGCCGTGGGCCATCCCGCTCATCGAATCCAACCGGCCCACCAAGCCCGAGCTCGTCGGCCACTTCGCCCCGGAGTCCCCGGACTTCAACCTGAAGATCCCCGACCAGATCCGCGTCGGCATCTTCCTCAAGCATCTGGAGGGCTGGCTCGCCGACCGGCAGGCCGGTCACGACAGCATGCCAAACTTCATCATGCTGCGCCTGGCCAACGATCACACGGCCGGCACCACGCCCGGCAGCCCCACGCCGAAGTCGTCCGTCGCCGACAACGACCTGGCCGTGGGCCGCGCGGTCGAGGCGATCTCGCACTCGCCCTACTGGGACGACACCGCGTTCTTCCTGCTCGAAGACGACGCGCAGAACGGCGCCGACCACGTGGACGCGCATCGCTCGCTGGGGGTGATCGTAAGCAAATACGCTCCGAAAGGGCCATTCGTCGACAGCCGCTTCTACTCCACCGTTAGCATGGTCCGCACCATGGAGACGATCCTGGGCCTGCCGCCGATGAACAACAACGACGCGCTCTCGAGCATGATGGGCTCGCTCTTTACCGGGGCCGGCGACCAGCCCGCCTTTGTCGCCGACACGCGCAACCGCGACAACGGGCTCATCTACCAGGCCAACCAGAAGACTGCGCCCGGCGCCGCGGCCTCGGCCAGGATGGACTTTACCCACGCCGACCGGGCTGACGCGCAGAAGCTCAACGTCATCCTATGGCAGGACGCTATGGGCGATACGCCCGTTCCGGGTATGCTGACGGAGAAGAGAAAGAAGGCCAGGAAAGATGACGACGACTGATACCGCCAGGATGACGAACAACTACGGCCTGCTGCCGTTCAAGCTCAAGCCGACCTTTGCCGAACGCGTCTGGGGCAAGCTGGACCTGTCGCCATGGTTCGCCGAGACAGGCACGACCGAGAAGGTAGGCGAGGCCTGGCTGACGGGCAACGACTGCGTCATCGTCGGCGGGGATGACGACGGACGCACGCTCGGCGATCTGGCCGCGCAGTGCACGGGCACGCTGGGAGAAGGCGAGTTTCCGCTGCTGGTCAAGATGCTCTTTCCCGCCGAACGGCTCTCCGTCCAGGTACACCCGGACGACGAGCAGGCTCAAAAGCTGGGTCTGCCGCGCGGTAAGACCGAGTGCTGGTACGTGCTGGACGCGTTGCCCGGCGCGACCGTTGCCTGTGGACTGAACAAGGGCACCGGCATGGACGAAGTGCGCGCGGCGCTGGCGGCGGGGACGCTAGAATCGCTCCTGCACATGTTGCCGGTCAAGGAAGGCGACATGATCTTTGTCGATGCGGGAACGGTGCACGCCATCGGGCCTGGCCTGACCCTGCTCGAGGTCCAGCAGGTGTCCGATACCACCTACCGGCTCTTCGATTACGGGCGCGACCGCGACCTGCACCTGGAGGAGGGTCTCGCCGTGATCAAGCCCAAGACCAAGGCTGGCGCGGTCGAATCGTTTACCCAGGGAGAGTTCCAGCGGCTGATCGATGAGAAGTACTTCATCGTCGACCGCTTCGACCTGGCGCCGGGAACGGTGATCGAGATGGCGATGGACGGCGTAGGCTGCGTGGTCGGCATCAAGGGCGCGGCGGCGATCGATGCCGTGCGCTTCGGCGTTGGCGAGGCGGTCGTCATTCCGCCTGGCTCGGTGACGGCCAGCAGCGCGGAGGGCGCCAGCTTCGTGCGCTGCATGGTGCCGGAGCATACGAAACTGGAACTGTTCAAATAGAGGCTTGTCGCTCTTTGTTTGTCATTCCCGCAGGAAACTTGCGTTTTGTAGCGTCCCTAACCCCAGAGGCTGTCAAACCGCAGATCCCTACGGGATGACACCAAAAGACAACGGCTGCCTTTTGTTGTCATTCCGTAGCGAAGCGGAGGAATCTGCGGTCCGGACCCGCACGTAACCCTCAGGAACTACCCTGCTTCAAAACTGAAAATACAAAAACGTAGCCTTCTCATCCAGCTTCACCAGGATGGCAAAGAACAGCGCCGCCATGAACAGTCCCCAGCCCACGTTGGGGTGCCAGCGCAGTTGCGGGAACCACGTCGGGGCCTGCTCATGAGCGATCGTCGTCGGTGCCGCGGGGCCGGGCAGCGGAGACTCGGTCGCGGTCTCCTGCCCGAGGATCTGCTGCGTATTCGGCATGAACCAGACGACTGGGAACAGCGCAAACGCGAGCGACCCCTCAAGCACGCTGCCGAACGACCCCAGCCCGTGCGCTCCCGTCATGTCACGCAGCAGCGCCAGGGCCGCATGCATCGAAGTCGAGCGGAAGAAGATCAGCGCGAACGTCACCTGCAGGTACACCCCGGCCATCTGCAGCAGGCGTAGCAGACCGGTCGGCGGCACGGGCGCGGGCGCATTGTGGATGCGCTGGCGGAAGTGACGCCAGGCCTGGTTCGCGGTCAGGTACACCCCGTGGATCAGCCCGAAGACCAGGAACTGCACGCCCGCGCCGTGCCACAGGCCCGTCAGCAGCATTGTCGCGATGGTCGGGTAGGCGACCATGCTGGTGAACCCGGCGGGCGTTGCCAGCGCCTTACGCGAGATCTTCTTGCCCCCCGCCATGCGACGCCGCTGCACCGCCAGCAGCAGCGGATTGTAAAGGTAAAGCGTGATGTAGCGAGTCAGCGTCATGTGCCAGCGCTGCCAGTATTCGGTCACGCTGGTCGCCTTGTAGGGCGAGTCGAAGTTGAGCGGGAAGCGGATCGAGAACATGCGCGCCAGCCCTAGCGCCATGTCGCTGTAGCCGGAAAAGTCGAAATAAAGCTGCATTGAATAGACAATCACGCCCGTGTATGCGCTGAACGCGGTCAGCGTTCCGGCGGAGTGGAACGCCGCGTCCGCGACGCCCGAGAGTTGGTCGGCGATCAGCACCTTCTTCGCCAGACCCATCAGGAACCACGTCATCCCGAGCGAAACGTCGGGGGCCTTGAGCGCAAATCGACGCGAAGGTGGCACCGGTGTCAGCGCCTGGTCCAGGTTCTTTGCCTCGTCCTCCGGCGGCACCACCTTGCCGAACTGCGGCATCATCTCCTTGTGGTGCAGGATGGGCCCCGCGATCAGGTGTGGAAAAAATGTCACAAACAGCAGGTACGAGAGAAAATCCTGCCGCTCCGCCTGCCCCTGCGCCAGGTCGACCAGGTAGGAGATCTGCGTGAACGTAAAAAATGAGATCCCTAGCGGCAGCAGCACCGCGTGCGGCTCCACGCCCCGCAGCCCCAGGTGTAGCAGCAGCAACATCGTCTTGAACAGGTATTTGAAGTAGAACAACGCAGCCAGATTAGCCGCCACGCCAGCAAACAGCAGCCGCTTGCGCGCCCGCGAGTCCTCCGGGGCTCGGCCGATCAGGAACGCGACACAGTAGTTCACCAGGATCGAGCCCAGCAGAAAGAAGACGAAGTGCTGGTTCCACCGCGCGTAAAACACCACGGACGCGACGCCCAGCCATGCGATCACCGGACGCCGGCCATAGCGGCCCAACAGGTGAAAGCCCAGCAGCGTAATCGGCAGAAAAAGGAAGAGAAACGGAAGGGAGTTGAAGAGCATGGCAGGTTCGAAGGTCTGGCCTGATGGTAGCCCATCCGGCTGGAGCCTAGCGACGCATCCTGAGTTTGACCCGGCGCAGCACAGCCACCGACCTGGTGGGTGGAACGCGGTCGTCGATCGACGGATTGCTCTTCGCAACCGCGTTCAACTCCTTTGAGATCAACGTCGAGACTACCTCAGACCCGCGCGCCGTGTAGTGGCGGCCGTCATTGAAAAGCCCGATCGGCAGCGGCAGTAGCGAGTTCGACGTGATGCCCTGCAGCTCCGCCGCGTAGGCCGCCAGGTTCTGGTCGCAGGCCGGAATCGGCGCGACGTTGACCAGCACCACCCCGGCACGGCTGGCGTACGCACGCTTGTAGTCCGAGACGAGCAGACGCGAAAAGTCGCCCTGGTGCGGGTTCGCCGCGGACATCACCGACGAGGGCGGCGAGCACGACGTCCGCGCCGGCGAGGGCGGCGTGAAGAACCCGTTGTGGACCGTAATCGTGTCCTCTTCCGGCCTCATGCTGGTCGCATGCGTCCACACTTCCTTGATCGCGTACCAGGTCGTAAAG
>CAXUDC010000127.1:6712-10334 GCA_964249685.1 uncultured Acidobacteriaceae bacterium | reverse complement strand
ACGTGGTTGCCGGTGGTGCGGCCGGAGTGGCCGACGTAGCCGATGATCTGGCCGCGGGTGACGGACTCTCCCGTGGTCACGGCGAAGCCGCTCATGTGGCCGTAGCCGGTGGTCAGGCCGTGGCCGTGGTCGATGGCGACGAAGCGCCCGTAGCCGTTGACCATGCCGGCGTTGGTCACGACGCCGTCCGCGGTGGCGTGGATGGGCGTGCCGAGCGGGCCGCGGATGTCGACTCCAGGGTGGAACTCGCCCTCGCCATTGCCGAGGATGGGGTCCTCGCGCTCGCCGAAGGAGGAGGAGATTTCGCCGTCGACGGGCCATAGGCTGGGGCCCTCCGCGCCTTCCGGACCCAGCCCAGCGACGTCGTGGCCGGGCATGAGCGGGTTCGGCATACGGCCGACGTCGGTGGGCACGGCGAGGATGCGGGTCGCGTCGCCCGAGAGCGCGGAGGTGCGCAGCGCGTAAAAGGCGTCCAGCGACTTATAGTAGGACTCTTCCGGGATCGTGGTGGTGGGGGCGAGCGGCGCGGCGACTTCCTTGCCCTTTTTGCCGCGGAAGGGAATGCTGACCGTCGACAGCTTACCCGCCGTGAGGCCGTAGAGGGCAGACACTTCGGTCGCGAGCGAGCCCAGGGAGGCCGCCTGGACGTCTTTCTCGTGGGCCTGCTTTTCCAGATGCGCGTAGTTCTGCTTCAGCGCCTGGTTGTCCTGGCGCAGCTGGTTGAAGCGTGATGTCTTGATCAGCATACGGGAGTAGGACCCGGCCAGGCCGGTCACGGTAAAGAGCCCGATGGCCGCCGCCGCAACGAAGACGTAAGCGTAGTGCAGGGGAATGGGAACTTTTTTGAGGGAACCGTCCTCTTCGCGACTTACGAAAAGGATGTAAAAGCGCTTTTTCGTAGGCAAAGGGTCGTCCTCGCGTTGCTGCTTCAGATGGAATGCGGTTTGTTGAATCGCATTCAGGTTGGCGAAACGCTTTAGGCCAACCTTCCAAAGGTACCAAGAATGGTTCGCAGGGGCAAGTGTGTTCAAGTGGAAGCAGCAGGGGGAACGATGCGGGAGTTGGAGCTGATTGAGCGGATCCGGGCCGGCGGGCCGGCGGCCGGCGCGGCGGTGCGGGTGGGCATCGGAGACGATTGCGCGGTGCTCGCCGTGCCGCGCGGGTGCGAGATGGTGGTGACGACGGACTTCTCGCTCGAAGGCCGGCACTTTCGCCGGGACTGGCACACGGCGGAGTCGGCCGGGCATCGCTGTCTGGCGCGGGGATTGTCGGACATCGCGGCGATGGGGGCCAGGCCCTTGGCGGCGTTCCTGTCCCTGGCGCTGCCGGCCGGGTTTGAGCTCGCGTGGGTGGATGGGTTTCTTGGTGGGCTGCGTGGCTTGGCGGAGCGGTTTGACGTCACGCTGGCCGGCGGTGACACGGCGCAGGCCATGGGCGCGGAGGTGCTGGCCGATATCGTGGTGACGGGTGCGGTGCCGCGCGGGCGGGCGCTGCTGCGGAGCGGGGCCCGGGTCGGGGATGATCTGTATTGCACGGGGCGGCTGGGGGCCTCGGCAGTGGAGCTGGCGGCGATGGCCGCGGGGGTGCGGGGCACGCGCGGGGCGCAGAGCTTTCCGGAGCCCCGAATCGCGGTGGGGCTAAAGCTGCGGGGGCTGGCCTCGGCCTGCATGGATCTGAGCGACGGGATTTCTACGGATCTGCGGCATCTTTGTGAGGCTTCAGGCGTCGGCGCGGAGTTAACCGGGGTGCCCGTGGCCGACGGGGCCACGCTCGCGCAGGCGCTCCATGGCGGGGAGGATTATGAGCTATTGTTTGCCGCCGGCGAAAGGGTGCCGGGAAGGATTGCGGGCGTGGAGGTGACGCGGATCGGGACGGTGGTGGCGGGCTCGGGCGTCAGATTCAGGGGAGAAGAGCTGCGCGCGGGGGGGTGGGAGCACTTTGGCGGGTAAGCTGGTGATGGTGATGATTAGCTCCATTCATCACGGGGAAGCCGTGATGAATGGGGCACCCTGGGAGTTTTATGCGGGATGAGACGAAGGTGATCCGGGCTACGTTGACGCGCGCGGTGGCGGGCGAGCCGCTGCATGCCGGGCCGGTATTTGCCTCGCCGTTTCACCTGGCGGGGAACCCGGACGGCGAAGGATACACGTACGGGAGAGCGCATAATCCCACGTGGGCTGCCCTTGAGGACGCGATTGCGGCTCTCGAAGGCGGCGGGGTGAGGGTGTTTGCGTCGGGTCTGGCCGCCGTGGGCGCGGTGTTCGGCACGGTGCTGCGGCCGGGGGACGTGGTTGTGGTGCCGCGCGGAGCGTACTTTGGCGGGCGCGCGCTGCTGCGGGAGTTCCTGGAGCCGATGGGGGTCAGGGTCCGCGAGGGGCTTGAAGACCTGGGCGGCACACGTCTGGTGTGGCTCGAGACGCCGAGCAACCCGCTGCTCGAAATTACGGACCTGCGGGCGATGTCTGCGGCGGCGCATGCGGCCGGGGCGCTCGTCGCGGTCGATAATACCACCGCGACACCTCTGGGCCAGAAGCCGCTGGAGTTGGGCGCGGACTTTTCGGTCTGCTCGGATTCGAAGTCGATGTGCGGGCATAGCGACCTGGTGCTGGGGCACGTGGCGGTGCGGGACCCGGAGCTTCTGGCGAGAGTGGACCGCTACCGGACGCTCGTGGGCGCGATCCCGGGGCCGATGGAGGCGTGGCTGGCGCTGCGCTCGCTGGCGACGTTGCCCCTGCGGCTCGAGCGGAGCTGCGCGAATGCGCTGGCGCTTGCGCGGATGCTCGCCGGGCGCGGGCTGGAGGTGTTCTACCCGGGGCTCGAGACCCATCCTGGGCACGAAGTTGCGCGGGGGCAGATGGCCTATTTCGGGCCAGTCCTGGGGGTCACGCTGCGCGACCAGGCGGCGGCGGCGCGGTTCCTGGTGCGGGCCAGGCTGGTAACAGAGGCGACGAGCTTCGGCGGCATTGCGACCACGGCCGAGCGGCGCGCGCGCTGGGGGCATGACGCGGTGGCACCGGGGTTCCTGCGGGTGAGCGCGGGATGCGAGGCAGAGGAAGACCTGCTGGCGGACTTCGCGGAGGCGCTCGATGGAGTTTGAGCGGAACTGGTCGGCGGACGTGCTCGCCCTGCCGCCGCTGATTGCGCCGGCCCGGCAGTACGTCTGGCCCCGGAACATCGCGGGCGAGGAAGATGCACTCGCACGCGGGGCCTTGCGGTTGATGGTGCGGCCGGCCGCGGGCGGCAGCTATCTGGTGACGTGTGCGCTCGGGTTCAGGGATCCGTCGATGCCGACCGGCGTCTTCGGCTGCCCGCGGCCGGGGGAGCTCTGCGCGCTGGCCGGGGGATACGCGTATCTCGCGCCCGCGGACCGGCCGGAGGAGTGTACATTGCTGGACATGAAGCCGGTGGTGCGGGTGGTGCCGGTGGTTGCGGCTGGGTTGTTGCTGTTTGTCGGGTTCCAGACGATCCTGGCGTGGGGGCGCGAGGGGCTGGCATGGGAGACGGCGCGGCTTTCGTGGGAGGGAGTCCGGGTGGAGTCGGTCTCTGCCGGCGAGCTGCGGGGATTCGGGTGGGATCTGATGGCGGACAAGGAGTTGGAGTTTGTGGTGGATCTGGCGACGGG
>CAXUDC010000127.1:0-6612 GCA_964249685.1 uncultured Acidobacteriaceae bacterium | reverse complement strand
CGCTTCCGGCGCGAGCAGCTTGCGACCGGCCGCGCTGCCGAGGAAGCCGAGCGTCTGGTTGTACTCGTCTTCGGCCTCGTAGGGTGGGTCGAGAAAGATCAGGTTGACTTGAACGCTGAGCTTCTGCAGCAGCTGCGTGACGCCGCGGTCATCGAGCGTGTAGCCCTGCGTCAGCTTGAGCGAGCTCAGGTTCGCGCGCAGCGATTTAAGCGCCGGTGGCGCTTTCTCCGCGAACCAGACATGCGTGGCGCCGCGACTGAGCGCCTCGATCCCGACAGCGCCCGTGCCGGCGTAGAGGTCGACGAAGCGCGAGCCTTCCAGCCGCGGCGCGAGGATGTTGAAGAGTGTCTCGCGGAGCCGGTCGCTGGTGGGCCGGACCAGCGTGCCGGGCGGCGAGACGAGAAGGCGGGAGCGGTACTGGCCGGCGATGACGCGCATCCTCGTAGTCTACTAGCGCGTTGAGCCCTGGGGCACCCAGCCGGTGGGGCTACAATCGGAGTATGCAAGGGTGGTCGCTTCCGGTCGGCAAAGTGTTTGGTGTGGAGGTGCGGCTGCACTCGTTTTTCCTCTTTCTCCTCTTCCTGGCTGTGGTCTGGTCGACTTCGCTCGGCGGCAATCCGTTCCGCGGCCTTATGCTGTGGTTGCTGGTGCTGCTCGCGGTGCTGGTCCGGGAGATCGCGCGCGCCATGGCCGCGGCCTGGTTCGGCATCGAGCTGCGCAGCGTGCTCCTGCTGCCCACCGGCGGCATCCTGTCCTATCGCTCGACCGACGCCATGAAGCGCATGGGCGAGCCGCGCGTGCAGCGTACGATGGCATTGGTCGGCCCGCTCACGAGCGCGCTCTTCGGCCTGACGCTGGCCGGGCTGGTGCTCGCGGTCGCGCCGGGCGTGGTGCTCTTCCAGACCCGCTGGGTGACGCCCGAGCACCTGCTGCGCGCCGCGGTCTGGGTCAATCTGCTGCTGGCCGCGGTCAACCTGCTGCCGGCCTGGCCGCTCGACGCCGGGCGCGTGGTGCAGGGAGAGATGATGCGCGCGGGCGGCAACAATGCCCTGCGCACCTTCACCCGGATCGGCCCCGCGCTGGCCTTGGGGCTGGTCGTCTTCGGCGTCGTGGCAGGGAACTGGTGGGCCATCATGGCCGGGCTCGCGATGCTGCTGGGCGCACAGGTGGAGCGGCAGGGTCTGCAGCTCGAGGCCGGCGCCGACACCGTGCGGGCGAGCGATGTCATGTTGTCCGAGTATTCCCTGCTGAGCGCGTCGGCGACGCTCGAGGACGCGGTCGTGCAGGCACGGCACACACTCCAGGATGTCTTTCCGGTCGTGCGCGCGGGCAATATGGTGGGCGCGGTGGGTCGGCTGGATGTGCTGCAGGCGCTCGAATCGAGCGGCAACGGCTACGTGCAGGGCATCATGGCGCGCACGTTCCAGACTGCCGCCCCCGGGGACTCGCTGGGCGAGGTGCTGGGCCGGGTAACGGGCGCGCCGGGAACGTCGTCGCAGCTGGTTCCTGTCATCGTGGGCGAGCGGATCGTGGGTATCATTACGCCGCAGAACCTGCAGCGCTCCATGGGCCTGCTGCTGCGCAAATCCGTACCCGGGGCGAGGTCTGCCGGCGCGGGATCGGACGCCGAGGCCGGGGAAGAGCGCGACTGATGGCGCTTACGATGCGATCGCTGCGCTGGGGGGTTGTGGTCGTCGCGGGCCTGCTGGTGGCCGTGCTGGTGGGGTACATCGGCTATGCGAAACGCAGGGCGCGGGAGTTCCTGCCCAACCTCGAAAAGCGGCTCGGCATCGATATCGTGCAGGAGACGGACAGCTTTACGTACTCGCAATCGCTCAAGGGCAAGACCGTCTTCACCGTGCATGCCGCCAAGGAGCTGCAGCACCGGAACGGCGTGATCACGCTCAAGGACGTGGGCATCGTCCTCTACGGCGCGAGCGGCACGCGCGCCGACCGCATCCACGGGCAGGAGTTCGAGTACGACCAGAAGAATGGCATCCTGCGCGCGGTCGGGCAGGCGCTCATTGACCTCGCCCCGCCCGGCGACGGCGCCACGGACGAAGCTCACATGATCCACGTGAAGACAAACGGCCTCGTCTTTCGCCCAAACGAAGGGACGGCGGAGACTCCCGAGCAGGTGGAGTTTGCCACCGGCGGGCTGGTCGGTCAGTCCGTGGGCGCGGCCTACTACTCGAACACGAACGTGCTGATTCTGCGGTCGGCGGTCAGGATCAGCGGGCTGCGCGGAGAGCGCGGGCACGAGCGTCCGATCGTCCTGACGGCAACGCGGGCGGAGATGGACCGGGCGCAGAATACGTTGCTGTTGGACACGCCAAAGTACGTTTCGGCAACCGACAGCGGCTCGCAGAGCGTATCCGCCGCGCAGGCCACCGTGCACACGACTTCAGAAGGCAAGCCGAAGGATGTGGAGGCGCGTGGGCAGGTGCAGCTCACCGGCGAAGGGCTCGGGAAGGTCTACGCGGACCGGCTCGATACGACGTTGAACGCGGAGGGCCAGCCGGTCGATGGGCATCTCTACGGCGGCGTGCGCTTTGTAAGCGAGTCGCCGGCCCGGCAGCAGCAGGGCCGCGCGCAGGATGTCAAGGTCGCCTTCGACGGCCTCGGCCGCGCTAGGCATGCGGTGCTGGTGGGTGCGGTGCAGCTAGACGAGACCGCGGGCGTGAACAGCCGGCGGCTGAACGGTGAGCAGGTGTCCCTCGACTTCAGCGGCGGCGGCAAGCAGCAGCTTGCGCTTGCAGGCGCCTCCGCGACGGGCCCGGAGGGTGCACGGTTGCGCGTGGTGAACAGCAAGCCCGGCGCGGGGCAGGGCATCACGGCCACAAGCATCCGCGCGAATACGCTCACCGGGCGCTTCAACGGCGCGCAACTGACCGGGCTCGACGGCTTCCGGCAGACGTCGGTGGAGCGCGACGCCTACGACGCTCGGGGACAGCTGCTGGCGAAGGAGACCAGCACGGGCGACCGGCTCGACGTGCAGCTCAAAGACGTGCAGCTCAAGCCGTCGGCCCGGGCCAGGATGGAACTCGCGCGCGCGGTCCAGACAGGCTCGGTCGAGATCGTGCGCGAGGCCGCCGCGAGCAAGCCCGGCAACGCCGCCGAGGTGGAGCATGCGCACGCCGATCAGGGAGTGTACGAGGCCGCGGACGACAGCCTGACGCTCTCCGGCAGCGCGCAGGTAAGCGATGCAGCAAGCGCCGTCTACTCCGATTGGGTGAAGCTGTTTCGCGGCACTGGTGTCGCGCAGGCGAAGGGCTCGGTGCGCGTAAGCTATGTCTCGGGCAAGCCGGGAACCGAGCCCATGCATGTGCTGGCGGCCGCCGCCGTCTCGCACAAGGACACGGGCGTGACGGAGTTTACTGCGGCACCGGGCGCAAAGGCCAGGATGTGGCAGGGCGGCTCGCAGGTGGAGGCGCCGGTGCTCGACTTCGACCGGACGAAGAAGGTAGTGGTGGCGCATGGGACTGGCTTCGATGCGGATGCAGTACGGACGATCCTGGTCAGCGAGCCCGCAAAGCCGGGCACGAAACCGCAGCCGCCGGTGCGCATCGTCAGCGAGCGGCTCACGTACACCGACGCGCTGCGCCAGGCGGTCTTTACCGGGCTCGTGCGCGTAGCGGATGCGGACGGCACGATGCGCGCGCAGGAGGCCACCGTATTCCTTTCGCCCGCCGCCGCGGCCGCCCCGGCTGACCCGGCCGGCACTCTCTTCGGCGGTAAGGTAGAGCGCGTTATCGGCACGGGTGCGGTCGAGCTCGAGCAGCCGGGCAGCAAGGCTACGGGGGAGAAGATCGTGTACACCGCGGCCGATGAAACCTACGTCCTGACCGGCACCAGGGCCGTTCCACCCCGCCTGGTGGACGATGTGCGCGGCACCGTCACAGGCGCGCAGCTGCGCTTCAAACGTGGCGACCAGAGCGTGGAGGTCGTCGGCGGCGACGGCGGTCGTGTACGCTCGGAACCGAGGGCCAGGCAGTGACGAAGGTGTTGAAGACGGAAGAAATCGGCAAGTCGTACGGCGAGCGCGAGGTGGTGCGCGGGGTCTCGCTCGAAATCCGGCAGGGCGAGGTGGTCGGCCTGCTGGGCCCCAACGGCGCGGGAAAAACGACGAGCTTTTACATGATCGTGGGCCTCGTGCGGCCGGACGCGGGCAAGGTCATGGTCGACGACACCGACCTGACCCGGCTGCCCATGTACCTGCGCGCGCGCAAGTACGGCATCAGCTACCTGCCGCAGGAGCCGAGCGTCTTCCGCAAGCTGACGGTCGAGGAAAACATCCTCGCCGTGCTGGAGGCGCAGAACATCCACTGGGAGCTGCGGCGCACGCGCACGGAGAAGCTGATCGAGCAGCTCAACCTGGGCCACGTGCGCAAGACCCGCGGCTATGCGCTCTCGGGCGGCGAGCGCCGGCGCGTCGAGATCGCGCGCTGCCTCGCCATCGAGCCCGCCTTCATCCTGCTCGACGAGCCGTTCGCCGGCATCGACCCCATCGCCGTGCTCGACCTGCAGGAGATCATCCACCAGCTTAAGGCGATGAGCATCGGCGTGCTCATCACGGACCACCAGGTGAAGGAGACGCTCGCCGTAACCGACCGCGCGTACATCATCGCGGAGGGCCGCATCTTCGCCGCCGGCACGCCGGGCGAGCTGGGCCGCAACCCCGACGTGCGGCGGATCTACCTGGGCGACAACTTCTCCATGAACTGAGCGCCGGCCTGGAATGAGAACAAATGACCTCTTGTTTCTCCATCCCGCAGGGATCTGCTTTTCGCCTTCGGCTCGCCACGAACCTTTCTACGTACTTGCGCAGGTAAGAATTTCCTCATCAGAAAGCTCACAGAACCCGCGTCAATTGCGGCCTGCACGAACTTTTCGATGGGTGTAGACTGACCTCACGCCAACTGCTTATCGGCTCGTGAAGCGCAAAACTTGAATGAGGTTCCCTGAGTGTATCTGCAGCCCAAGCTGAATCTGAAGGTCTCGCAACGGCAGGTGCTGACCCCCGGCCTGGTGCAGATGGTCAGCGTGCTTGCGCTCAACAAGCTCGAGCTGAAGGACATGATCAACTCCGAGATGATCGAGAACCCGGTGCTTGAGGAGCTCGAGGAGTCGAACGCCTCGCTCGACGAGCGCACCGGGATCGAAGGCGACCGCGAGCGCTCCGTCGAGGCCGTCGCCGAAGAGGCCAAGCGCGAAGAGAAGGACCCGTTCGACGAGATCGACTTCGGCAGCTACTTCCATGACTATCTCGACCCCGGCTTCAAGACTGCGTCCTCGAACTTCGAGGACTCCGACAAGCCCTCCTTCGAGCACTTCCTCTCGCAGCCCAGCACGCTCTCCGATCACCTCATCTGGCAGCTCGGCTCCGCCACGCTGTCGCAGGAGGTACGCGCCGCCGCCGAGCTCATCATCGGCAATCTTGACTCAAACGGCTACCTGACCACCACCGACGAGGAGATGGCCGAAGCCCTTGCCGCGGCCTTCAAGGCCAGTACCCGGCCGGAGCCGATCCCGTTCGAGCGCGGCCTGAAGACCCGGCTGCAGCGCGCGTTCGAAGATGCCGAACCGGAGGTGCTGGACACCGTCGCCGCGGCCGCCATTCAGGACCCCCGCTACGCCTCCTGCCTGCGCTCCGTCGTCCACGCGCGCGAGCTCATAAACCAACTCGACCCGCTCGGCGTCGGCGCACGCGACCTGCGCGAGTGCCTCCTGATCCAGGTCCGCGCGCTGCGCCACGACGCACGCAGCAAGGACGCTGGCAGCGGCCAGGTATTCGATATCGCCGAGCACATCATCGCCAACTGCCTGCCGCTGCTGCAGAAGAAGGACATGCGCGAGCTCACCAAAAGCTGCGGGCAGTCTGCCGACGACGTCAACGCCGCCGTCGACTTCATCCGCACCCTTGACCCCCGCCCCGGCCAGCGCTACAACGTCTCCGAAACCCGGCTCATCGAGCCCGACGTCGCCTTCGTCAAGCGCGACGACACCTTCGTCGTCGTCATGAACGAGGAGGACATGCCCACTCTGCGCCTCAACCAGGGCTACCGCCGCATGATGCGCCAGAAGCAGACTGAAAAGGAGGTCCGCGACTACGTCAAGGAGCGCTACAAGAGCGCCATCCAGTTGCTGCGCAACATCGAGCAGCGCAAGAACACCATCGTCCGCACCTGCGAGGCCATCGTCCGGCGCCAGGGCGAGTTCCTCGAGCGTGGCGAGCAGGCGCTCAAGCCCATGATGATCAAGGAGGTCGCCGAGGAGATCGGCGTGCACCCTTCCACCGTCAGCCGCGCCGTCGCCAACAAGTACGTCCACACCCAGCAAGGCGTGTACGAGCTACGCTTCTTCTTTTCCGAAGGCGTCAACGGCCCCGAGGGCGGCGACCTCCCGCTCGTCCTGCTCAAGCGCAAGGTCAAGAAGCTCATCGAGGACGAAAACCCACGCAAGCCCCTGACCGACGACCACCTCGCCGCCGAGCTCAAGGCTCAAGGCATCAATGTAACCCGCCGCACCGTCGCAAAATACCGCGAAGACATGCAGATCCCCTCCACCCACCAGCGCCGCGTCCGCTAGCTCACGGGGTGCCCCATGATCACC
>CAXUDC010000126.1:0-10522 GCA_964249685.1 uncultured Acidobacteriaceae bacterium | reverse complement strand
GGGCAGGGCAAGACCACGCTGCTGAAGGCGCTGCTGGCCAACGGTCCGGGGATCGAAGAGAAGGATGTTTCGATCGACAGCGGCACGGTGAAGTGGGGCCACGAGGTCCAGATCGGCTACTTTGCGCAGGACCACAAGGGCTCAATCCAACTGGGTATGACCGCGGCGGACTGGCTGCACCAATACGACCCAAAGGCGACCAAGGAAGATATTCGCGGCATCCTGGGGCAGATGCTGTTCCGCGGCGAAGAGGGCATGAAGAAGACCGATGCGCTCTCCGGTGGCGAGGCCGCGCGGCTGTTGTTCTGCAAGATCATGCTGCAGAAGCCCAATGTACTGGTGATGGATGAACCGACCAATCACCTGGACCTCGAGAGCATTAACGCGTTGAACCAGGCCATCCAGAAGTACGAGGGCACGGTGTTTCTCGTGACGCACGATCAGGACCTGATTGAAGAAGCCGGCACCCGTATCTGGCACTTTGAAGGCGGGCCGAGTGACTTCCACATCACCGACCACAAGGGACCGTACGAGGAGTACCAGCAGCAGTTGACGCTCGCCACAAAGTAGCGGCGGCTCTGCTGCGTTATGAGCCTGGGACTACGGTTCCGGGCCCCTCTGTTTGCGGCCCGCGCTGCGCCTATCCTTTTCGCATGAGTTGCGGCGCGAACCGCATCACAGGAACTATGCCGAGCATGACTGCAACCGCAAAGCAAAGCCAATTGATCGAGGCGCTCCAGGCCAACTGGCGTGCCGAGATGCAGGGCTTCTATACCTACAGTCACCTCGCTGAACGGGAGGGGGACGCGGGGACGCGACGCACGCTGCGTGGACTGGCCTATGCGGAGAAGCATCACGCGGACCTATGGGCGGACCGCCTGCACGCGGTCGGTGGCGCGGTGCCGCGCTTCGACGAAGCGGCGGCGCGGGCGTCGCTGGAGAGTGTGGATGCGGGCAGTGGCTCTCCGTACCGCCAGCTGGAGCTCGATGAGAGCCATGACATTGCGAAGTATGGCGAGCAGTTGCAGCGCCTGGAGGATCCCGGCAGTCTCTATGTGCTGCATCGCGTTCTGAGCGACGAAAAGGATCATTACCGTGTGCTGAGCAAGCTGTCCGTGGGGCCCGCGGCTGGCCGAACCGCGGCCGATGCACAGCAAGCCCTGGACAAGCTGCTGGAGCGGCGCGGGACAGGACGCGTGCAGGCGGGCAGCTGGGTTGGTGACGCGATCTATGGTGTGAACGACGGCCTGGGTTCGATCTTCGGTATTGTGTCCGGCGTGTCCGGAGCGACGCTGGGCAACAGCCATTTTGTGCTAATCGCCGGGATGGCCGGCATGGTGGCCAGTGCGCTTTCGATGGGCTCCGGGGCGTACCTTGCCGCGAAGAGTGAACGCGAGATCTACCAGGCTGCCCTGGCCAAGGAAGAAGAGGCGGTGCGGCTGAATCCGGTGGAGGCGCGCGAGCTGCTTTCGCTGACCTACCAGGTGCGAGGGCTGCCGCAGGAGGATGCCGACCGCGTCGTCGAGCACCTTGGCGCGGACGATCAGCGGCTGTCGCAGGCGCTCGCGAAGGAGCGACTCAGCATAACGGAGGAGGGATTAAGCAAACCCTGGACCTCGGCGATCTCTGGCGCGCTGTCCACGGCGGTCGGGGCCTTCATTCCCATCATCCCGTTCTTTTTTGCGTCGGGTCTGCGCGCAGTGGTAATTGCAGCCGTGGTGTCACTGATCGCGCACTTTGCTGTAGGGGCGTCGAAGTCACTGATCACCATGCGCTCGTGGTGGGCGAGCGGTTTTGAGATGACCTGGATTGGCGCACTGGAAGGTGCTGTGACGTATGCGATCGGGATGGCGCTGGGGCATCTGGGCGGCGGCGGAGGCACGGCCTAGGAGGCGGCCTCCACTGCCCCTCGGATTTACGACAACGGTGGCACGTTGATCTTTTCCCCGACCTGGATGTGGTTCGGGTCGGAGATGTTGTTGTGCTGCGCGATGGTCTGGTACTTGTTCGCGGTGCCGTAGAACTTTTCGGAGATCTTGCTCAGGTTGTCGCCTGCCTTGATGGTGTACGGCTGGTCATCGCCACCCGTGACGGTCATCTGGATTTCGAAATCGCTGTAGGTCGGATCGCACTTTTTAATGGTGTCCCACACTAAGTTGGAGACCGTTTTGGACGGTACCTCGCACTTGAGCACCAGCTTTTCGCCGTCCATGAAAATGCCGTCGATCTTTGCGCCGTCGTCGCTGAAATCGGTGATGACCTGTCCTACCGGAGAATACTTCTGTTGCAATGCCTGCTGATCTGCCATGTGGACTCCGTGCGCGGAACTTGCCCGCCGCCAGACCATTGTGATGCGGAACAGCCAGAGAGCAATGTATGCCGTGAAGGTTTTCATGCGATCTTCTGCCAATTTCGCGGGCAGAGGCAGGCAGCGGGTTTGCGCGGGCATCTGAATACGGAGCAGCAGGCGGGGACGGAGTCGGAAGCGATCAGACCGATTTCGATGTGGAGGAGGGCCAGATCTTGCAAGAGAGGCATGACAACAGGCGTTATCTTTTGCTGGCCATCTACGTTCTTGCGACGGTCCAGCTTGTGTGGTGCTATCTCTGGCTCACGCGGCCGTACATTAACACGCTGCTGTACGAGCAGGGCCGTGAGCGCATGCCGTTTCAGGGCAGATGCCTGATGATGCTGCCGTTGCGGCTGGCGCATCGCAGCGCGCTGCTACGGTCGCTCAGCTCTCCGTTTGCACTCTCACGCTTCTGGTTCCCCAAGCCGGTGCAACCGGAGGTGCTGCTGCAGGCCGGGGTCGGTGTTCTGTGCCTGCTGGTAACGGGCTATCTGACGACCAGGATGTACCAGGCGAGCTCGCGCCGGCAGCTGCTTACGCCGCTGATCTATCCACTGCTGCTGGTGGTGTGCGGCGCCACGTACGTGCTGCATACGGTGCAGAACTTCCGCTTTATTTACGACCTTCCCAGCCTGGCCTTCTTCTCCGCGGCGATGTACCTGATCTACTTCCGTTGGCACTGGGGCTGGTTTGTGGCGCTGTTCCTGGTGGCTACCGTGAACCGCGAAACCACGTTGCTGCTGTTGCCGCTGTTTCTGCTCGACGCCGCGTTCAAAGACGGCCGGTTTCAGTGGCAGAGGACGCTGCGGCCGCGCACCATTGGGCCGGTGCTTTTCCTGCTGGCGGCGTGGATTGGGTGGGAGATCTTTGTGCGCCATTTGTTTGCGCACAATCGCTCCGAGTTTTATCCGCGCCTGAACTGGAACGTGAAATCGCTGCTGGTGCCGCAGGCCTGGCCGCAACTGGTGAGCGCCTGCGGCTTTCTGTTGCCCCTGGTTCTGCTTGGGCGGCGTCGCATCTCCGACCCGCGCCTGCAGGCCTGGTTGTGGCTGATGCCGTTCTGGCTGGTGTTTATGTTCGCCTACGGCATCCTGATTGAGACCAGGGTATTCGGTGAGCTGATACCACTAGTCGTGTGTGCGAGCGCCCTGATCCTGGAAGAGATGCTGTTACAGCGTGCTGAACGTTTGATCACGACGGTCAGCACAGAACATGCAAACCGTCCGTCGCTGGCCAGGAAAGCTGCTTAGGGTACCGTCAATCTGCCGGCACCTGCGGCGCTACAGAAGGCCGACTGACTTCGCCACGGTCGACAAGGTTTCAAGTGCAACGTCGATCTGCGGACGGGTATGTTCGCTGGTCATGATGCAGCGGATGCGCGCCTTGCCTTCCGGCACCGTTGGATATGCGATCCCTGTGGCCATGACGCCTTTCTCAAAAAGGGCGCGGCTGAACTCCATGGTCTTGCGGCCATCGCCGAGGATGATGGGCGTGATGGGCGTCTCGCTGGCCGGCGTGCTGCGGCCGCCAATGTCGAACCCTGCCGAGCGTAACTGATCCTGGAAGTAGCGTGTGTTGTTCCAGAGACGCTCGATGCGTTCGGGCTCGTTCTCCAGCAGATCGAACGCCGCGATACAGGTCGCGGCAACCGAGGGTGGATGCGAGGTGGAGAAGAGGAACGGCCGTGCGCGGTGGTAGAGATAGTCGATGAGATCGCGGCTCCCGCACACATAGCCGCCCAGCGCGCCGATGGCCTTGGAGAGCGTGCCCACCTGTACGTCGACCTTGGACGTGCAGCCGAAGTGATCGACGCTGCCGCGTCCATTGCGGCCCAGCACGCCGGAGGCATGCGCGTCGTCGACCATCATGATGGCGCCGTAGCGCTCGCAGAGGTCGGCAAGGGCGCCGACGGGGCCGATGTCGCCGTCCATGGAGAAGACGCCGTCGGTAATGACGAGCTTGCGGCCGGGCTCGTGCTGGATCTCCTGGAGAAGCTCCTCGGCGTGGGCGACGTCCTTATGGCGGAAGACTTTGATCTTGGCTTTGGAGAGGCGAGCGCCGTCGATGATGGAGGCGTGATTGAGCTCGTCGGAGAGGATGAAGTCCTCCTTGCCGAGGATGGAGCTTACGGTGCCGGCGTTGGCGGTGAAGCCGGACTGGAAGACGACGCAGGCTTCGACGCCCTTGAACGCGGCGATCTTCTCTTCAAGCTCCATGTGAATGCGCATGGTGCCCGCAATGGTGCGCACGGCGCCGGAGCCGACGCCGAAGTCCGCGATGGCTTTGGTGGCGGCCTCGCGCAGCTTGGGATGATTGCAAAGGCCGAGATAATTATTGGAGGCGAGATTGATGACCTCGCGGCCGTCGTAGTGGCACACCGGACCCTGCTCGTCATCGAGCACGCGAAGGCGGAAGTACGTGCCACGGGCGCGGAGGTCGTCGAGCGCCGCGGTGAGATGCGCGAGTTGTGGGCGCTTGGGGGCGGCGGTCGACGGCGGCGGGGTCAGAGTTGCGGAACTCATCTTGATGTCGATGGTACCTCTCATCAGGCTGTCTGGTCCCGCGCTTGCTTCACACGAGCCGGTTGTTGCCGCCGGACGAGATAACGTCCAGCGATCAAACACCCCTAGCTTGCGATTTGCTCCGCTGCTTGCGCCGCTGCCGTTCTTCTGATGCGGTCAGGCCAGGTCTCAGCGGTCATGCGAAACGGTTTTAGTCGCTCCGCCCATGCGGTGTTCACCGTAAGCGAATAGAGCCCTTTGTCCAACCAGGAGGCTGATCGAGTATGCCCACGTACCTCTAGGAGTTTCAGAGATTCGGCGTAGGTTAGCGCGTATACCTCGGTTACCGCTGGGTCGCGTAGATGCCAGACATGCACCATCAGCCCCGCCCGGCTCCGTGCGACTCAATGGTAACCAACAACAGACCGCTCTCTATGCAATGACGAGAGATTCTGCAAGCTTGAGCTACGGCAAGCTATCGCCTGACCTGTAGCAGGATCTTGCTGGCCTTGCCGGACTCGAGCAGGTGCATGGCTTTGTCGAAGTCGGCGAGCGGTAAGCGATGTGTGATGACGGGCGATAGATCGATGCCGCCGTCGCGCAGCAGGGCTTCGGACTGTAGCCAGGTTTCGTACATCTTGCGGCCGTTGATGCCGTGTACGGTGGCGCCTTTGAAGATGATGGCGTCGGCGAGGTCGAGCTCCACGGGCTTGGAGGGCAGGCCGAGCAGCGAGGCACGGCCTCCGTTGCGGAGCAGGCGGAAGCCCTGGCGGATGGCGGAGGGATGGCCGGACATTTCGAGCAGCACATCGACGCCGTTGCCCGAGGTGGCGTCTTTGACGATGGCTTCCGTGGTGGGGTCTGCGGGGTCGAGGGTGGTGTCGGCCCCCATACGTTGCGCGAGGGCGCGGCGCTGGGCGTTAGGTTCAATGGCGAAGACGCGGGCGGCGCCGCAGGCTTTGGCGACGGCGATGGAGAAGAGGCCGATGGGACCGCAACCGGTGACCAGGACGGTCTGCGCGGCGATGGCGCCCGAAAGCACCGTGTGCACGGCGTTGCCGAACGGGTCGAAGAGTGAGCCGAAGTCGCGGGGGATGGCCGGGTCGAGCTTCCAGACATTGGTGGCCGGGATGCGGACGTAATCGGCGAAGGCGCCGTCGCCATCCACGCCGAGGATCTTGACGAACTGGCAGACGTGCGCCTGGCCGGTGCGGCACTGCAGGCAGTGGCCGCAGGCGATGTGCATTTCGGCGGAGACGAAGTCGCCCGGCTGCACGTTGTGTACGCGGTCGCCAATGGCGGCCACGGTACCGGAAAATTCGTGTCCCGGGATGTAGGGCGGCTTGATGCGGTGCTGGGCCCATTCGTCCCAGTGATAGATGTGCAGATCGGTGCCGCAGACGGAGGCGGTTTCGACGGCGATGAGCACATCGTCGTGCCCGAGGGTGGGGACGGGGACCTCGCGCATCTCCATGCCGGGCGCGGGGGCCGGCTTTACCAGAGCGTGCATGGTCCCGGGGATCGACGAGGGCAGGGGAGAGACGGACATGGTGCGGCGGGTGACTCCTTGAGCGCCTTCAGGCAAAGAAGGCAAACACTTTATCGTAGCGCGTCGGGCTAGCCCGACGGTTAACCGCGGCCGCGCAGACGGCTTAGCTGACGGCGATCGCGGCCGGTCGGCTTCAACACGGGTAGGCGTTCAAAGGCGAGCATGGTCTTGCGCTCTTCCTGGGCCTTGGCGCGGGCGGCGCGGCTTGTGTCCGACTCCGTGTAGAGGGTCTGCGCCACGGCGGCGGGACCGCGTTCTTCGCTGAGCGCGACCACCTCCACCGTGAACACGCCCCCCTCCGTCGTGATGGCGAGCTTGTCGCCGGGCTTGACCTCGCGGGCTGGTTTAGCGACTACGCCGTTAGACTGCACGCGGCCGAGTTCGCAGGCCTTTACGGCGAGGGCGCGCGTTTTGAAGAAGCGGGCCGCCCACAACCACTTGTCGATGCGCACGCCGCGGGTAGCTTGAGTACCCCGAACCTCTGCCATGAAATCGTTACTCCGCTGATGGCGCCCTGGCGCTCTCGTTCAGATGCGCCCGGACCAGGCGAAGCGTCTCGACCTGGACGGCAGGATCGTCACCGAAGCCTGGCAGCCAGACGAGGCGCCGATCGCGGCGAAACCAGGTGAGCTGCCGCTTGGCGTAGTTACGATGGCCCTGCTGGGCAGTCGCAATCGCCTCTGCGAGGGTCATCTCGCCGCGCAGCACGGCAAGCGCCTGAAGGTAGCCAAGTGATCCCAGCGCACGGGCGTTCTCGCCGAATCGTGCACGGAGCGCCGCGGTCTCCTCGAGCAGGCCGCCGGCAAACATGGCAGCGGCCCGCGCGTTGAGGCGGGCGTATAGCTTGGCACGCGGTGGGTCCAGGGCGATCTGCAGGACATTGAAACCTTCCAGGGCCTCTCGTCCGGCACCCCATTGCCGGGTTTGCGGCTCGCGGGCGAGCAATGTGACTTCGAGGCTGCGGATGAGCTTGGGGGTGTCGTTGGCGTGGATGAGGGCGGCTGCGTGCGGGTCGAAGCGGCGGAGCAGGCGATGCAGTGAGCCCGCGCCGCGTCGGTTGTGGTGGGCTCGCAGGCGCTCGCGAAGAGCTTCGTCGCGGGGCGGGGCCGGGGCCAGGCCGTCGAGCAGAGCCCGCAGGTAGAGGCCGGTCCCCCCGGCTACGATCGGGAGGTACCCGCGTGCGGCGATGCCTGTCAGGGCGGCGCGGGCGGCGCGGGCGTAGTCGCCTGCCGTTGCCGCTTCATCCGGGTCAAGGAGATCGAGGCAATGATGCGGGATTGCCGCCTGCTCGGCAGGACCAGGTTTGGCTGAGCCAATGTCCAAGCCGCGGTAGATGGCAACGGAGTCACAGGAGAGGATCTCGCCGTTGATGGCAGCAGCCAGCTTGAGTGCGAGCGCCGACTTGCCGCTTCCGGTCGGTCCGGCTATGACGATGAGGGGATGGAGCGAAGTGGGGTCGGTGGTGCCGCTCACCACTGTCGCCACCAGCCGGGCAAAAACACGCGGCTGAGCCCGGCACGCCAGAAGCTGAACAGCAGCGCGAGCAGGGCCAGTACGAGAAGCCCACGCCAGATACTGCGGCGCTCGGCGGCCTCACGGTCCCCAAGACAGGTGCGCCGGTCGGCTGCGGCGCGAGCGGCTGCTGGCGAAAGGGCAGGCGCCTGGGGCGGATGTCCGTGCTGCGAGGGGGTTCCCGCCGCGGCGAAGGGCAGGTGGGCCTGCGATCCTGTTTCATGTGGTGAGGGAGGAGGAGCAGACATGCCGCTATTCCGTCTTCTGGTTCACGAGGTAGTGGATGCGCAGCTCAAGGTTGGGTCCATGGAACTGCGACGGCAGCGGCGGAAACTGCCCCACCCCGGTGATGGAGCCCCAGGCGGCGCGGTTCAGTGCCTGGTCATGTGTAGACCCATCGATGCCGATGAAGTCGATCGTGCCGTTGGGCAGGATGCGGAGACGCAACATCGTGACGCCCTGCTTCATCAGCGGTGGCCGCGCCTCTTCCGGAATCAGCGGGATCCACTGGTCGTAGATCTCGTGGAGGATGCGCTGCAAATATGGGTTGAAGTTGACGCCCTGCGTGTCGGAGAGGATCTCCGCCGGACCCATCCCGAGGTCCGACCCGTTGCGGCTGCGCGACGCTACGCCGCCGGAATCGTGCCCGGACCCGCTCCGTGCGCTGTTCAACGCCTGCTCGATGGAATCGCCTGCGGATGAAGGGACCTGGTTGAAGTTTGGACGACTTGGCTGCGGGCGTGGCGCATCCGGAACCGCTGTTGGCTGGCGCGGCGTGACCGGCTGCGGCACGGGCGCCGGCGGCAGATTGGGTGGGGCGGTCGCGGGCTGCAGATTGGGAGTGGGTGCAGCGGGCAGAGGACGAGTCTCAGTGCGCGGTGCAAGCTTCGGTTCCGCGGGGCGCGGCGGGGCGGCGGGCGCCTTGGGCTCATTAGAGCGCAGGTGCTCCAGGGTGTGGTTATCGACGGCCGGCGGCGCCGAGCGAAGCCGCGGCGCCGTGAGCACCGGTGCGGTAAGTTGCGTCAGCTCGCGTGACCGCAATACCTCGGACGGAAGGACCACCCGTGGCGCATGCCAGAGGTACTTGGGCCCGAAGAAGACAACCAGCGCCAGGGCGATCCAGAAGAAGATGGAGAGATAAACCGACTCGCGAAAACGGGAGCGGGCCCGTTCATCCTCGATGGTGTCCAGCAGCTTGACGAGCTCATGCGCCTCAAGTTCGCCGTAGCGACTCGTCCGAACGCGCAACGGTTCAGGGCGGACTGTGGCGCTGAGGGGCGTGCGCGGAACAAAGGAGAGCGGCGCATCCGGATCGTCAGGAGGGAGGGAAGAACCGTCGAAGTCCGGATCAGATGGAGCTTGACCGTTCGCGCCGTGACCATTGGAGTCGGCGTTTGCCGATGAGGCGGACCGCCGCGAGGAACGCAGCTCGGTGTCGTCGGTCGGTGGAGGAGATGAGGGAACGGCCATGGGGCTGCTGAGTTTCTGACGAAGGAGGCGCGGTGAAGGTTGCGCCGCCTGGCGACCCGCCTGAGTACCCACCCAATTTTCTCATCCGCTGCCCATTCCGTCAGCCTCCGCGGCTTCGTTATGCTGAGAAGATGGAAATTCCCCCTCTGCAGGGCCGCACAGCCGCAGTGCTGACGGTCAGTGACCGCTGTTTTGGGGGCACCCAGGTGGACCGCTCCGGTCCTGCGCTGCGCTCCGTGCTGGAGGCCGAAGGCGCCGTCGTGCTGCAGGTTGAGGTGGTGCCGGATGATATTCCGGCGATCGTTGCGCGGCTGGGTACCCTGGTCGGCGGGGCCTCCCTGGTGCTGACTACTGGTGGGACGGGTCTTTCGCCGCGGGACAACACGCCCGAGGCGACCCTTGCGGTCTGTCATCGCCTGGTTCCTGGGCTGTCGGAGCTGATCCGGTCACAGGGCATGCTGGAGACGCCGTTTGCCCCCCTGTCGCGTGGGGTGAGCGGCATCGTGGGCGACGCTCTGGTGATCAATCTGCCCGGCAATCCAGCGGGCGCGGTCAGCGGCCTGCGTGCGGTGTTGCCGCTGCTGCCACATGCGTTGGACCTGGTCGCGGGGAAGACGGAGCACGCGATGGCCCCCGACGCGGGGGGCTAAGAGATCAAAGCGCGCAGGGTCGCCAGGTCGTGGACTGTGGTGCCGCGGGAACGCGGGCCGATCGTAGCGGGTAGAATCGACCTTTGTGATGATCGGTCCTATAGCGCTTCTGCATAAGTTCTCAATGACCCTGCTGGCTGTGATGAAGCCGTTGGGCGTTTGGGGTGTGGGAGGGTTGGCGCTGATCGATTCCGCCCTGATCCCCATCCCCGTTTCGATGGATGGCGTGGTGATCGGGTATGTCGCCAACAATCATCAGCGATTTCTCCTGTACTGCCTTGTGGCTGCGGGCGCTTCGGCGATCGGGGCGCTGGTTCCGTTTTTTGTGGGGCGTGCCGGGGGTGAGCTGTTTCTGCTGAAGCGTATCAACCGCGAACGCTACGAACGCATGCGGGACCGCTTCGAAAAGCAGGAGTTTATTGCGATTCTGATCCCGGCGATGCTGCCGCCGCCGACCCCGCTGAAGCTGTTTGAATTTGCGGCGGGTGTC
>CAXUDC010000125.1:0-10530 GCA_964249685.1 uncultured Acidobacteriaceae bacterium | reverse complement strand
GGTCTTGGCCTGGAGCTGCTCATCGGTCAGGGCGGCGATTTCGGGCTCGAGCGCGTTGACCTGCGCGACGATGGGGGTGAGCTTCTTGATGGCGCGCTCGTTGGCGGTGCCGAAGACTTTGGCGATGACGGAGTTGATCACGGAGGGAGGTCCTTGGGCGTTTGCGGGGAAACGCGACGTTCGGCGCGGAAAGTACGCGCGTGGTGGTGCCAGATTCAGGAAGGGGCGCGAAGGCTAGGCGCGAGCAAAGCTGGTGAAGGACTGCACGGCGGCGCTGTGGCGAGCGGGTGGCGGCATGGTCCAGCGAGCTTCGAGCGCGGCGACTGCGGACACCGCAAGCGCGGTGGCAGGCTGGGCTGCGCGAATTGCGGGGACCGGAATACGTCTTGTGCGCAGCGCGCGCGGCACCGGCCTGCTACAGGTTTCGGCGAGCTCCGTGCGCAGCAGGATGTTGAGCACACCGGCGCGGAGAGCGAAGTCGTCCGGGGCCAGGGCTGCCGGGTCCGCCAGGCGCAGGGTGGCCAGCAGCAGGGCGAGGCAGACGAGTTGGACGGGGCGCAGCTTCATGAATCGTGTGTGTTGGACTTCGCCCTCTATTCTATAGTGTTCCGGAGTTGCTGGGATATTGGGCCGGACGCGTTTGGGTCGATTTGGTTGCGGGATCGGGCGGATTGCGGTGACTCACCCCACGATAACCTTTGCTTCGCTCAAGTGATCATGGGGCACCCGGTTGGTTGCTACTGGCGGCGAAGGACTACCAGGGTCATGTCGTCTACCTGGTTTGCGCCGGTAGTGAACGCATCGAGAGCCCGGCGGACCTGGGCTACGGTCTCATCCGCGCTTGCGGTGGGGCTGGCGGCGAGCGTAGCGAGCAGGCCGGCCTCCTCCCACTCGGCGCCCTGCTGGTCGACGGCTTCGGTGATGCCTTCGGTGTACGCGATGAGGCGGTCGCCGGGGTAGAGTTGCAGCTCGCGTTGCGCGTGGTCGCGGTGCACGGCCTCTTCAGTAAGGGTGCGGAGGAACTGCGCGGTTTTCGAGCCCGCGCCCCATCTGCGGGCCGAGGTCGCATAGGAAGTCGAGCTCGGACCGCGCAAGCGTCCTGCCCGGCTGCGGCGCGAGCGCGATAAAGCCCATCAGGCCGGTGCGGCCTTCGAGCGGGACCAGCACGCGCGCCTGCAGGTGCTCGAGCGCGGCGATCTCACCCGCGGTGGCGAGCAGCTGCCACGGCTCCGGCACCGCTCCGGGCAAGGCAGGATCGACAAAGGAGGCCGGCTTGCGGTTGCGCTTCATGCGAGCAACAGTGGAGACGCTGGCCGGGAAGGCGATGGCGAGTGGTCGGGCCGGGCGGCGGGCCGCTCCAGCACAAACTGGCTGCCGCAGCGCAGAAAGATGGCTTAGAGGCGATCCAGGAAAGCCTCGCGATCGAGGTCAAGCCCTTCGGCATCAAGGTGACGCTCGTAGAACCGGGTGCTTACGCGACCGAGTTCGGCGGGCCGTCCTCCGGCAAGAGGGCCGCCGGGCTGGACGTCTACGCAGACCTCAAGGCGCAGGTCTTCGAGGGCATAAAGGGCATGAAGCGCGGCGACCCCAGGGCTACGGTCGACGCAATGTTCAAGCTGGTCGACGCCGAAAACCCACCGCTGCGTTTGTTTCTCGGCAGCCACAACCTGGCGCAGGTTCCGCGCGACCTATGCCGATCGCATGGCTACCTGGGAGGCATGGGAGTCGGTGGCGGTCGCAGCCCAGGGAGCCTTCTAAACGTCGCGGGCGTAGTGGCATGAAGCGAAGCGGGCTATCCCCTGACGGGCGGCGTGCATCCACATGAAGATGTGGATGCTTGCGATGTTGTTGCTCGGCGCCCAGGCGCAGCAGGGTGGGGATAGCCCGCCGGTCGTGCCGCCGGCGACCGACGTGGTCCAGATCACGCATGTGCGGGTGATCGACGGGACGGGCCGTGCGCCGCTTGAAGACGCAACGATCACGCTGCACGGCGGCATGATCTTCAGCATCGCGCGCCAGGGCTTCGCGCCCAAGCTCGCGCCCGGCGGCAAGCTGGTCGATGGCACCGGCGACACGGTCATCCCGGGGCTGATCAACGCGCACGGGCACCTGGCGCAGGTGGACGGGACGAAGAACTCGCCCGCATATTACACGCGCGAGCATGTGCTGGACCAGTTGCGGCTGTACGAGCGCTACGGCGTGACGACGGTGCTCGCGCTGGGGCTGAACCAGGACCTGATCTACGAGGTCCGCAAGGAGCAGCGCGCCGGGCAGCTGGAGGGCGCGAGCGTCTTTGTCGCGGACCGCGGGATCGGCACCGCGCAGGGCGCGCCGCCGGTCGAGGGCGAGGTCGTCTCCCGGCCGGCCAGCCCGGAGCAGGCCCGGACGGACGTCGACGAAGCGGTCGCGCGGCATACCGACTTCGTCAAAATCTGGGTCGACGACCTGTACGGGACGAAGCCGAAGATGGACCCCAGCATCGAGCGCGCCGTCATCGAAGAAGCGCACAAGCATGCGACGAAGGTAGCCTCGCACGAGTACGCGCTCGACGATGCGAAGCGGCTGGTCGGCGAGGGCGTCGACGTGTTGGCGCACTCGGTTCGCGACACCGAGATCGACGACGAGCTGATCGCCGCGATGAAGCGTCGCGGCACCTACTACCTGCCCACGCTGACGGTCGATTGGTCGTTCTTCGGCTACAGCTTTCAGGAGCCGTGGATGAAGTCGCCGTTCTTCCAAAGCGCCGCCGGCGACGGGGCCTACGCGCTGCTTTCGAGCGGCGACTACCGTGACCAGATCGCCAAGGACAAAGACACGCCGCACCACCAGCAGGACTTCGAGATGGCCAGCCGCAACTTGAAGAAGGCGTACGCGGCGGGCGTCAAGGTCGGCTTCGGAACGGACTCCGGCGCGAACGTCTACCGCGTTCCGGGTGCGGGCGAGCACCAGGAGCTGGCCCTGATGGTCGCCGCCGGCCTGACGCCGATGCAGGCCCTGCGCGCGGCCACGCAGACAAACGCGGCGCTGCTCGGCATCTCTGCCCAGACGGGCACGCTGGCGGCCGGCAAGAACGCCGACTTTATCCTGCTCAAGGGCAATCCGCTGGAGGACATTCGCAACACGACGAAGATCGTGGCGGTATGGCACCGCGGACGGCGGGTTGAGCCTGCCGTGCCTTTGTCCGAGTAAGAGTAAGGCTCAAACCGGGTCCCCCATCTCTCGATTCTGAGAGGTGGGTGGAGCGATACGGTCTCCAAGCCCTGCCACCAACCCAGGTCTCAGAATCGAGACCTGGGGCACCCAGGAAGTTAGTGATCGAAAGCTGAATGCGTTACGATAAGCGTGCCGAACGGGTTGTGAGAAAGAGGAACGTGTGCGGAAGTGGCTGGCGTTAGCGGTCTTGTTCTCGGGTGCGCTGTGCAGCGCGCAGCAGCCCTCCTGGGTGGTCAAACCGGAGTGGGTGCGCGCCCACGAAGAGTTCCTCGCCTCCGATGCCATGGGCGGCCGCGGCAGCGCGACGCGCATGGAAGAGATCACGGCCAGCTATGTCGTGTCGGAGTTTATCGGCTACGGCCTGCAGCCCGCGCCCGGCATGACCGGCTACCTGCAAAGCGCGGACGTGGCGCCAGTCACGATCAACGGCCGCCAGCGGATGCGCCTGGCCGACGCGCCTGGACCCGATACCCGCAAGACCTTCAACGCCATCGGCTACCTGCCCGGCATCGACCCCGCGAGCGGCACCCTGCTGCTCACCGCGCATCTCGATCACCTGGGCACGCACGAGGTGCCGACGGGGCAAGACGGCATCTACAACGGTGCCGATGACGACGCCGCCGGCACCACCGCCGTGCTGGAGCTGGCGCACGCGCTCGCCTCCGGACCGCGCCTGAAGCGCAGTATCCTGTTCGTCTGCTACGGCAGCGAGGAGCTCGGCGGGCTGGGCTCGACCTACTTCGGCGCGCATCCGCCCGTGCCGCTCACCGCGCTGGTCGCCAACCTGGAGTTCGAGATGATCGGCAACCAGGACCCGAAGATGCCGGCCGGCGTGTTGCTGCTGACCGGCTGGGAGCGCTCGAACCTCGGCCCGACGTTGAAGGCCCACGGCGCGCTGCTCGGCCCGGACCCGTATCCGGAGCAGCACTTCTTCCAGCGGTCGGACAACTTTTCGCTCGCGCTGAAGGGCGTCGTCGCCCACACGGCCGCCGGCTGGGGCACGGTGCCGACCTATCACAAGCCGAACGACGATCTCGCCCACCTGGACCTGCCGTTCATGACGGCGGCCATCCAGTCGCTCGTCGAACCCATCCGCTGGCTCGCCGGCAGCGACTTCAAACCGACGTGGAACCCGGGCGGACAGCCCACCGCACCGACAGGAAGATAGCCATGGCCCTTACCGCAGCAGTCGCGTTCGCCAAAGACAACGGCGAGCGTTTTGTCGAAGAGCTCAAGGCTCTCCTCCGCATCCCGTCCATCTCGACCGACCCGGAGCGCGCCGGCGATGTGCGCAAGGCGGCGCAGTTCGTCGCCGCCGAGCTCACGCGTATCGGCCTCGAGCACGTGGAGCTGATCGAGACCTCGCACGGCCAGCGCCACGGCCATCCGCTCGTCTACGCCGATTGGCTGGGGGCACCCGGTAGACCGACGGTCCTCTGCTACGGCCACTACGACGTCCAGCCGGCCGAGCCGCTCGACGAGTGGAAGTCGCCGCCGTTCGAGCCCGAGATTCGCGACGGCAATATTTACGCGCGCGGCGCCGTCGACGACAAGGGCCAGATGTGGATGCACGTCAAGGCGCTCGAATCGCTCATGATCGCCGGCGGCGGCACGCTGCCGGTCAACGTGCGCGTGATCATCGAAGGCGAAGAAGAGGTCGGCGGCGAGGGCATCGCCAAGTTCGTCCGCGAGCATGGCGACCGGCTCAAGGCCGACGTCGCGCTCGTCAGCGATACGGATATGTTCGCGCCCGACCTGCCCACGCTGTGCGTCGGCATGCGCGGCATGATCTACACCGAGCTCGAGGTGCACGGCGCGCGTACGGACCTGCACTCCGGCCAGTTCGGCGGGGCCGCGCCCAACCCTTTCTTTGCCCTCGCGCAGATCATCGCAAAGCTGAAGGATGAGGACGGTACAATCCTGGTACCCGGCATCTACGCCCGGGTGCTAAAGCCGTCGGACGCCGAACTCCATGCCTGGCAGACCCTGCCGTTCGACGAAGAGGCATACCGCGAGGCGCAGGTCGGCTCCTCCGCGCTGCCCGGCGAGCCTGGCTACTCAGTGCTTGAGCGCCTGTGGTCCAGGCCCACGCTCGAGATCCACGGTATGCCCGGCGGCTTCATCGGCGCAGGCGCGAAGACCGTCATCCCGGCCAGGGCCATGGCCAAGGTCAGCATGCGCCTGGTGCCGGACATGACCCCCGCCGAGACCTTCGAGCAGCTCAAAAGCTACGTGGAATCGATCGTCCCCCGGGGCTGCATGGTCCAGGTGCGCCTGATCCACTCGGGCGACCCCTTCGTCGTCGATACCGCCAACCCATTCGTCGGCACCGCCACCGACGCCATGCGCCAGGTCTTCGGCAAGGAGACGGTCTTCGTCCGCGGCGGCGGTTCGATCCCCATCATCGGCGACTTCATCCGCGTGCTGAACACCCCCACGCTCGTCATGGGCTTCGGCCTGCCGGACGACAACCTGCACGCGCCCAACGAGAAGTTCAACCTCAGCAACTTCCACCGGGGGATCGAATCCATCGTCCGCTTCATGGGGCTCCTGAGCATCTAGGGGTGCCCAGGATCACCGCGGCTCCATCGCGGTTATCGTGGGGTTACGCCCTGACGCATCCAACCAATGAACCTCCTCACCCCAGTTTCCGGATTCCTGCTCGCCGGCGGCCTAAGCTCCCGCATGGGCACCAACAAGTCGCTACTCCACTTCCAGGGCGAAACCCTGGCCGAGCGCGGCCTGCGCAAGCTGCACCAGGTCTGCGCGGAGGTCGCGATCGCAGGCGGCGTGCCCGCCTTGGCTCCGTACGGCCGCATCGTCCCGGACCTGTACCCCGGGCAAGGGCCGCTGGGCGGCATCGTCTCCGCGCTCGAGCAGACGACGACGGAGCGGAACCTGTTCCTCGCGGTCGACATGCCGGTCCTGCCAGTCGACGCACTCCGAGCCCTGCTCACCGCCGCCGGAGACCCTGCGCTCGTGACCTTGTCGCAGGCCGGCGGTCAGTTGCAACCGCTCTGCGGCGTCTACTCCCGGCGCGCCCTGCCCGTGCTCCGCGCGGAGCTGCTGAAAGGGAACCGCAAGGTCCGCGCCGCGGTCGAAGCAACCGGCTCCTTTCGCTACTGGAAGGCGCCGGAGCCGGCATGGTTCACGAATGTAAACACGCCGGAGGAGTTCGCCGCGATCGAGATTCAACACTTATGAACGGTGGAAATTAATTTTCAAACACCCGCATCGAATCCCCAGGATCAGGTTCTAAAGGAAGTAGATGGCAATCAAAGACGTACAGGAAGATAAGAGCCAGCCCGACAGCGACCTTGAGCGCCAGCACCCGGCCGCGCCCGAAACCGACCTCATCGCCGAGGTCTCACCCGACGTCGCCGAGGCCGTCGGCGACTTCATGCACCAGGCCGCCGCGCAGAACGAGGCCGCCGCCGAGGAGCTCCCCGAAACCCGCAATCACCAGCCCGGCTCCTACATCTCGTTCCAGGATGTCTCCAAGTCCTTCGGCGACTTGGACGTCCTGAAACACGTGAACTTCTGTGTCAATCCCGGCGAGACCCTCTGCATCCTCGGCCGCTCCGGCGTAGGCAAATCCGTCTCGCTGCAGATGCTGCTCGGCTTCCTCAAGCCGGATTCCGGCAAGATCATGGTCGCGGGCGAGGACATTACCGGCTTTAAGGAGCGTCAACTCCAGGCCATCCGCCGCAAGGTCACGATGGTCTTCCAGAACGGCGCGCTGTTCGACTCGATCTCGGTCGGCGAAAACGTGGCCTTCCCCCTGCGCGAGCGCGGCGACATGGAAGAGGACCAGATGATGCAGGTCGTCAAAGGCCTGCTCGAGATGGTCGGCGTCGCCGGCATGGACCACCTGCTGCCGTCGGACCTTTCTACCGGTATGAAGCGTTCGGTCGCCATTGCGCGCGCGCTCGCCAGCCAGCCCGAGGCGGTACTCTACGACGAGCCCACGACCATGGTCGACCCGCTGATGGCGCACCTGCTCGGCAACCTGATCGAGCGGCTCAAACAGCAGCTGCATCTGACCAGTATCGTCGTCACGCATGACATGCGCTTCGCCAAAAAGCTCGCGGACAAGGTCGTCTTCCTGCACCAGGGCGAGGCCAAATTCTTCGGCACCATGGAGGAGATGCAGCGAAGCACCGATCCTGTCCTGCAGGAGTTCCTGACGTTGGATGAGCTGGTCCTGCCGGCCTGATTCGCTGGGTCGTTGCAAAGGATTGTGTGCGCTGCCCGACCAAAGTATGCTAGGGTTCAGACACCGTAAGAGGAATAAACTGCCCTGTTCGTGGGATTGGCATCCTCCAAATCCGGTGCGAAAGTCTGATTTGTAAGAGGGATGCAGATCATGAGTCCTTACACCGACCGACGCGCTGGAAACGAAGCAGATATTTTCTACAGAACCAGAGCTTCGGACTGAGTTGGATCCGCGGGGAAGCAGATGGCGACACCGGATTATCTACAACAGGTCATCGTCTCAGGCAGGCGGAACGGCGGCAGGACGAACTTCGTCCGGCGCAACCTGTTCCAGCGGCCCTCCGTGACGGGCCTTGTCTGGGCCTCGCTCGATATGCTGACCGTCTTCGTCGCCTCCATCATGGCGCTGCGGCTGCAACTCGGCACGGTGGCTCCCGCGCACGGCTCCTTCTCGCTGATCCCCAGCGTCCTGCGTAGCGCACCGGAATCCTGGCCGTATTACCTGCTCTGGTACGGCGTCACGCTCATCCTGATCACGCGTTCCTACGGGCTTTACGGGCCGATCCAAAACCGCAGCGGCATGCATGAGCAGCGCGTGACCATGCAGGCCACCCTTACCGCCGGCCTGCTGCTCTGCGGCGCGCTCTATCTTGGCCACGGCGACACCGTGCCCCGCACCGTCGTCATCTACCTGGTCGTCATCACCGCGGTGCTGCTCGGCGTCCGCCGCGCGGTCTGGCGCCACATGGAGTACAGCCGTTACCGCGAAGGGCTCGAGACCCGCAACGTCCTCATCGTCGGCGCCGGCCGCGTCGCGCACGCGCTGCGCAACCACCTGGAGTCGCTCAACCATCTTGGCTTCCGCTTCAAGGGCTTCGTCGCCCTCACCGAGCGCGAGGCCGAATCCGGTGACGCAGACGTCATCGGCGACGTGCGCAACGCGCTCCAGCTCGCCCGCTCCCTCTTCGTCGACGAGATATTCTTCTCCGTTCCCGCCGACAAGAAGATCGTCGTCGGCCTGGTCGAGGAGGCGCGCGCCGCCGGCATCGACGTCCGCGTCGTGCCCGACCTCTACGACGGCCTCGCCTGGAACGCGCCGGTCGAATACATCGGCCAGTTTCCCACCATCCCGCTTCACCGCCGCGACTTTCCCATCGGCTCCTTCCTGATGAAGCGCGCGCTCGATATCGTGCTCTCCTCGCTCGCCCTGCTGGTGCTCTCGCCTGTGCTGCTCGTCATCGCGCTGCTGGTCCGCTTCGGCTCGCGCGGGCCGGTCTTTTACAAGGCCGCGCGCATCGGCCGCAAGGGCCGCACCTTCAACTGCTACAAGTTCCGCACCATGGTGCCCGACGCCGACCGGCTCAAAGCCGACCTCGCGCACCGCAACGAGCGCGAAGGCGTCCTGTTCAAGATCGCCGACGACCCCCGCATCACCAGCGTCGGCCGCTCGCTGCGCAAGTACTCGCTCGACGAGATCCCGCAGTTCTACAACGTTCTGCGCGGCGACATGAGCCTCGTCGGCCCGCGCCCGCCCATCGCGTCCGAGGTCGAGCAGTATGAGCTCTCCCATCTTCGCCGGCTCGACGTCCTGCCCGGCATCACCGGGCTCTGGCAGGTGGAAGCCCGCCAGGACCCCTCCTTCGACAGCTACATCTCGCTCGACACCGCGTACGTGGAAAACTGGAGCTTCTGGCTGGACCTCAAGATCCTGGCCCGCACCGTAGCCGTAGTCTTCAGCGGCACCGGCAGCTAACCCCAACCCTCCGGGTGCCCCATTCGTGACAGCTTCACCGTCATGAGTGGGTTTCTCTCCTCCCCGCTGTAAACTAAACCAGTGAAGATAGCCCTCGCCCAGATCAACCCCACCGTAGGCGATTTCACCGGCAACATCGCCAAGATCCTCGCCTTCGCCGAGCGCGCCCACTCCCTGGCCGCCGATCTGGTCCTGTTCCCCGAGTTAGCCGTCTGCGGCTACTGGCCGGCAGACCTGCTCGACAAGGCCACCTTCGTCGCCCGCTCCGCCCAGGCTCTCGACGAGGTCTGCCAGTGGACGCAAACCCCCGGCCGCCCCGCCCTCCTCTGCGGCGGCGTCCTCCCCATCTTCCCCGCGCACGACGGCAAATCCATCCGCAACGTAGCCGTCCTCATGCAGGGCGGAAAAGTCATCGCCACCCAGGGCAAAACCCTGTTGCCCTTCTACGACGTATTCGACGAGCAGCGCTACTTCGAGCCCGCCGCCACCCAGTCCATCGTCCAGCTCAACGGCCAGCCGCTCGCCATCACCGTCTGCGAGGACGCCTGGAACGACAAGGGCTACTGGCCCCGGCGCCTCTACAACGTAGACCCGGTCGAGCGCCTCATGCAGCAATTTCCGGCAGGGAATCGCATCATCCTCAACCTCTCCGCCTCCCCCTTCTGGCAGGGCAAACGCGGCGTCCGCCAGGGCATGCTCGCCGCCCTCGCACGCCGGCACTCCGCCATTGTCGCCATGGTCAATCAGTGCGGCGGCAACGACTCGCTCCTGTTCGACGGCAGCTCGCTCGCCGTAGGCCCGGACGGTCAGCTCATCGCACAGGCTGCCTCCTTTGCCGAAGACCTCGTCCTGTTCGACACCGAAGCCCCCGCCGCTATCGCTTTTCTTCAAGAAGACGACACCGCCGCCACCTGGGACGCGCTCGTGCTCGGTATCCGCGACTACGTCCGCAAGTGCGGCTTCTCGAAAGCCCTCATCGGCCTCTCGGGCGGCATTGACTCCGCGCTCGTAGCCGCCCTTGCAGTCGAGGCGCTCGGCCCCGAAAACGTGATGGGCATCGGCATGCCCAGCCAGTACTCGTCGGACGGCTCGCGCAACGACGCCCGCGATCTTGCCGAGCGTCTCGGCATCGCCTTCCACCTCCTGCCCATCGAGCCCAACTACCAGGCCGCGATGCACACGCTCGACCCCCTCTTCATGGGCACGCCCTTCGGCCTGGCGGAAGAAAACCTGCAATCCCGCCTCCGCGGCCTTATGCTCATGGCGCTGTCGAACAAGTTCGGCGCGCTCGTCCTCACCACCGGCAACAAGTCCGACAGGTCCGTCGGCTACTGCACTCTCTACGGCGA
>CAXUDC010000124.1:0-10530 GCA_964249685.1 uncultured Acidobacteriaceae bacterium | reverse complement strand
TCTGCGTGCTGTCGAGCGAGTTCCCGAACGCATCGCCGGAGGTGAACTGCGACGGTCGGCCGGTGTAGAAGGCGTCGCCGCGCGCCCGGTTGGTGCCTTGCTTGGTGGCCACGTTGACCAGGCCCGCGCCGCTCTCGCCCACGCTCGCGTCGACCCCGCTGTTCAGCACCTGGAACTCCCGTACCGCGCTGAGCGGAAGCAGCAGGCCGCCATCCTGCGCGCCGCGCCGGCTGCCCAGCAGCGGATCGACAAAGCGGGTGCCGTCCACCTGGAACGCGGTCGCCGAACTGCGCTGCCCGGCGATGCTGACACCGGTGCCGTCGGGATCGTCCGTCGTGGCCGGCACCTGGTCGGTAAATTGCGTAAAGTCACGGTCGCGGTCCGGCAGGTACGTCACCGTGAGCCCGGGCAGGAAGCTCCCCGTCGAGGCCTCGGCCGTGTTCTCGGGCGGCGCCACCGTGTTGCCTTCCACCGTGCCCGCGCGGGCGGTTACGGTGGTGGTCTGCTTCACCGGCGCAAGGCCAAGCTCCAGCCGAACCTGCGTGCTGCTGCCCAGCGTGACCGTCAGGCGCACGGGCCGCCGCGTGAGCAGGCTGCCGGCGTGTGCCTCCACCGTGTAGGCCCCGGGAAGCAGGCCCGTCACGCGGAACGCACCCTCACGCCCCGCCGGCAGCGTGCGCACGGCGCTGTTATCCGTGTTGCGCACCGTGATCGTGGCCCCGGCAACGGCCGCGCCCGTGCGGTCGAGCGCCCGTCCCGCGATCGTGGCCGAGTTGCCCTGCGCATGCAGAGTCGCGCCCGCAAACACGAGGGCCCATGCAGCGCGCGGGTTCAGAAGCTCACCCGCGCGGAGAACTGCAGGAAGCGCGCGGGCAGTTCGCTGGTCACGCCGTACAGCGGAGCGCCAAACCCCTGGCCCGGCGCGTTGCCGTTGCCATACGTGCCGCTGTACCCGACAAAGTTGGCGTGGTTGAGCGCATTGAACGCCTCCGCCCGCAGGTCGAGCGTGACGGATTCGCGGTAGAGCGGGAACATGCGGCTCACGTACGGGTCGAGCGAGTAGATGCCGTTGCCGCGGCCCGCATCGCGGCCGATCACGGCACCGTTGATCACGGGCCGGTCGGTCGTCGCGCCCGCGTCGCCGCTGTTCGTAGTGCCGGTGACGAAGTTGTACGGCAAGCCGCTCGCCACGGTGGCCACGCCGCCCACGTTGATCTTGAACGGCGCCACGTAGACGCCGCTCACCACCAGGCGATGGCGCTGATCGTAGATCGCCGGACCGTACTCGGTGTGCTGCGTCAGGTTGGCGTCGTTCGGGTTCTGCGTGGTCGTGTCGGGGTCCACGTTATCCAGCGTGTGCGACCACGTGTAGCTGAACAGCGCCGAAAAACGCCGGCTGAACGTGTGGCGGAGGTTCAGGTCGAGCGCGTTGTAGTGCAGGTAGCCGTCGTTCACGTCGGTCTGGATGACGCTGTAAGGCGGCGCGTTGGTATTAGCTGCGGTGCAGACCGCATTACGCTGCGCGTAGTAATAGACCCAGTATGGCCGGCTGCAGTTTGCCACGCCCGCCGGGCGCACGCTGAGCGGGCCCGTGCCCGTGGTCGTGCGGACAAAGGGGGCGGGCGCGTCCACATCCAGCGGCCGGATGATGCGCAGCGTGTGCGTGCCGACGTAATCCAGACTCATCACCCAGCCGGCGCCCAGCCGCTGCTCCAGGCTGGCCGTGTACTGCTCGGAGTACGGGTTGAGCAGCGCCTTGGGATAGCCGTTGAGCACCGCGGTAGGGAAGTACTGGTTCAGGTACGCGGGCTGGCCCGGGCGCACATATAAGCTGCGGATCGGGGCGACCGCTCCGGCCGGAAACGCAGGCAGCGGCGCGGCCGCCACGCTGGTCGGAAAGCCCACCTGGCCCGGCATCGCCGTGTAGGTGAAGACGCCCGTGGGCTCGCCCAGCGCGTAGCTGGCAAAGGAGTTGTCGACAATCTGTGAGTAGTAGATGCCGAAGCCGCCGCGCACCACCGTCGAGCCGTCGCCGCGCGGGTCGTAGACAAAGCCCACGCGCGGGGCGAAGTTCAGCTTCGCATCGGTCAGGGTCTGGCGCTCGTAGCGGATGCCGCCGTTCAGGGTCAGCCGGCGCGCCGCGCGGAAGTCGTCCTGCGCGAACACGGCCCACAGCTGGTCGTCGACCAGGTAGCTGGCGTTGCCGTAGCTTTGCTGGTAGTTGGCCACGTTGGCAAGGTTGTTCAGGTAGGCCGCGCTCTCGCACACGCTCGCGGCCTGGGTGCAGGGGTTGTAGGTGAAGCGCCCCAGGAAGATCGGCCCGCCGAACTCCTTGCTGTTGCCGCCGTTGTGCGCGTCGATCGCGCTTGCGCCCACGCTCAGCTGGTGCCACCCCAGCGTCGCCGCCAGCGTGTCCGAAAACTCATACTGGCGGTTGAGCAGCAGCGCGCTCTGCGACGTGCCCGAGGTAAACGTGCCGCCGGACGACACCGGCACCACGAACTGCGTGCTGTACACCACGGGGTCGAACTCGGTGATGGGCGACGCGAGCTGGAACTGCAGCCGCGCGTTGTTGACCAGCCGCGGGCTGAGCACCGCGGTCTCACCCAGCTCGCCCGTGTAGGTGCGCCGGCGGAAGATGCGCGCCACGTTCGCGAGCGTCGCGCCGCCCACGATGCCGTTAGGGTTCGAGTCCGAGAAGTTGTCGATATTGGCGCGCAGAAAAACGTTGTTGCCGCCGCTCAGCTGCCGGTCGAGCCGCACCAGCGCCAGCCATCCGCGGTAATGGCCCACAAAGCTGCCGGGCGCAATGGGCGAGGTGACGGGAGAGGCCTTGGCCTCGCGGTTATACTCGCCCGCCGTGAAGTAGTGCAGCTGGTGGTTGGACCCGAGCGCGCCCGAGAACGAGGCCGCCGTCTGGCCCAGGATGTCGCTCGTGATCTCGTTGCCGGTGGTCGCGTTGGCGGCGGTAAAGCCTGCGAGCTGTGCCTCCGCGGCCGCCGGTCGCCACAGCTCCAGCACCTGCCCGTGGAAGCGGTCACCGCCGGAGCGCGTGACGAGATTGACGACGCTGCCGGTCGACGCGCCGTACTCTGCCGAGAAGCTGTTGGTCAGCACGGCGATCTGGTCTACGGCCATCAGCGGGATGTTGGTAAAGATCGTCTGCCGGCCCCAGAGATCGACAGCGTTCGCGCCATCCGCTACAAACAGCGCCTGCCGCCGGCCCGCGCCGTTGGTGGTGAACAGGTTTTCGTTCATGAAGATGTCGCCCTGGTTGATCGCGGGGCGGTTGGCCGCGTCGAGCAGCGGCAGGTACGTGATGCGGCGTGCCGGCAGGGGCGTGCTCTGCGCCTGCTGCTCGCCCAGCACCAGGCCAAGCTGCGGCTGGTCGATGCGCACGTCGCTCGCCGCGCCCTCGACCGAGATCGTCGAGATCTCGCCAGCGACGCGCAGCACCAGCCGCACCGCGGCGCTCGACCCCGCGGCCAGCGCCAGGCCCGTGACCGACACCTGGGCGAAGCCCGCACGCGTCACCTCCACGCGATAGCTGCCGCCTGCCGGCAGACCCGGCAGCGTAAACGCACCCGCACCGTTGCTGTCGAGCGTGCGCGTCTCGCCGGTAAGCTCGTTGCGCACCAGCACCTGCGCATCGCCCACCGCTGCTCCGGTGGCATCCACGATGTTGCCGCGCAGGATGGCGGTGTCCGGCGTCTGCGCAAAGAGCGGCGAGCCGGCCAACAGGACGAAAGGAGCAACAGCAAGGCGCAACCGCGACATAACCCTCCAGGAAGCTTCGTGAGCGATGACTGATGTACGTGGAGCGACGTATCGAGAGAAGAAAAGCCTCGCAGATGGACCCAGCACTGACCGTCATTTAACATCTCCGATCAGTCCTCGTCGCCCACCTGGATCTGGTCCTCCACATCGTGATCGATGCGCGCCGTATCCAGCTTCAGGGCGCTCAGATGCTCCTTCACAAGCTGATCGTTGAGCGTCTTCAGATCCGTCGCCTTCAGCTGATTCCATTGCGCGAGCATCGTCTCCAAAGGCTGCAGCGAGGTCTTCGCGGCGGCCGCCTGTGCGGTCGTCGGGGCCTCGTCAGCCTTTTGCACCTCATGCTCCAGGCGGGCGATCTGGCTACGCAGGCTGTCCAGAGTCGCCGGCCCGGCAGGCCCGCCGCGCCCTCCGCCCCCTCCGCCCCCGCCCCGCCGCACGGCGCCGGCAAGCGCATCGAGCTTCGCTCCCAACGCCTTGTCCGCCTCCGCAATCGGCGACTGGCCAGCCCGCGCCTTCAACTGCTCGCGCAACATGGCGATCTCGTGCAGCGCTGCCGTCGCCCTGAGCGTTCCGTCGTACATGGCCTTCGAAAGATCGAACTGCGCCTGCAACTCGGCCTGCGGGGTCTTGACCCGAGGGTCCATCACCACCGCGAACTGCGCGCTCTCCGTGTGTTTTCCGGCCGTCAGCCGGACCGTATAGGTTCCCGGCATGACCCACGGCGCGGTCGAGACCGCGGGCGTGTTGTAGGGCACGGCCAGGTCGGCATCGGGCCCGGTGGACATGCCGGGCACCTGCGGGTACTGCAGATCCCACAGGAAGCGATGGTGCCCGGCGCTGGACTCGACCACGCGCGGCGGCCGTGCCCAGAGCGTGGGATCGGGGTAACGTGGGTCGAGCGGCGGCACCGGGTCGGTGCTGCTCGCATGCATCACCACGGTGCCACGGCTGTCGAGCACCTCCAGTATTACCGGCCCGGCGGCCTTCGCGCCCAGATAGTAGTCCAGCACCGCGCCGTCGGGTGGGTTGTCGCCGGTCGCCATGTCCGGCGGCCAGGGCGTCGGCGGGTTCATGTCGTTGCGCACGCGGATCGCCGTCTGCGGCACATACAGCTGCATCGGCCGGGCGGCAGAGTTCGCGCCCAGCTGCCGCAGCGGCGTCACATCGTCGAGAATCAGGTACCCGCGCCCGTGCGTGCCCGCGACCAGGTCGTCGTCCTTCACCTGCAGGTCGCGCACGGAGGTCGCAGGCATGTTCAAGCGCAACGACTGCCAATGGTCGCCGTCGTCGAACGAAACATACACCTGCGTCTCCGTGCCCGCGTAGAGCAGGCCCTTGCGCTTCGGATCTTCGCGAATCGTGTTGGTCGCCCCCTGTGCGGGGAGCCCGTTGTCGATCTCCGTCCAGCTCTTGCCGCCGTCGTGCGTGCGGAACAGGTGCGGACGCATATCGTCCAGACGCATGGTGTTCACCGCGGCATAGGCGGTTGTCGTGTCGAAGTGCCCGGCGTCCATGTTGAAGACCTTCCAGAACGGCTTCATCGCCGGCGGCGTGACGTTGTTCCAGTGCGCGCCCGCGTCGGCCGTCGTCCACAGGTAGCCGTCGTCGGTGCCGGCCCACAGGCGATTGCCGTCCACCGGCGAAAGCCCAAGCGCGTAGATCACCCCGCGCTGCGTCGGTCGTACGGTGGGCGAATCCTTATAATGCGCGAGCGAAACGGGGATCTCGTAGCCGGCCTCGCGGCTCAGGTCCGGGCTCACCTGCTGCCAGTCCTTGCCGCCGTTCACGGTCGTCCAAAGCGTGTTGGTCGCGAAGTAGAGCCGGTGCGGATCGACCGGCGAGAACATCAGCGGCTCGGTCCGCAGCACGCGATAGCTGCGCAGCGGGCTCGGCTCCACGTTCTGCACCTGGCCCGTACGCCGGTCATACCGCGTCACCTTGCCGCCGTAGACGATGTCCGGGTCGAGCGGATCGGGCGCGGCGTAGCCGTACTCCTCGATCCCGGCCGGGTGCCAGTCGTGGAACGTGATGCGGCCGTCGTTGCTGCGGCTCGACACGCAGGCGCTGCCGCTATCCTGCTGGCCGCCGCAGACCCGGTAGGGAAACGCGTTGTCGGTGGTGACGTGGTACATCTGCGCGGTGGCCTGGTTGTACCACTTGGCCCAGGTCTCGCCGCCGTTCTGCGAGATGATCACGCCCTGGTCGCTCGCGAGCGCGATGATCTTCGGGTTGTTCGGGTTGATGAAGACGTTCTGGTAATCGTCCCCGCCGGGCGAGCCGCGCAGACCGAACCAGGTGCGGCCGCCATCAGTCGACTTCCACGTCACCACGCTCGCCACCACCAGCGTATTCGGGTCTTTGGGGTCCGCCTTCGGCACGGGCAGGTCGCCGCCGCCGATCCGCGCCTCCGGCCGGCTGTCGTCCTCGGGCGCATGCACCCAGGTCTTGCCCGCGTCCTCTGACCGGTACAGGCCCACGCCGCTCCCGGTCGCCGCTTCGATATACACCCGGTTCGAATCTGCCGGCGAGACCGTAATGTTGACTTGCAGGATGCCGTCCGGCAGCCCGCCGCCGGTCAGTTTCGTCCAGTGGTCGCCGCCGTCGGTGGACTTGTAGAAGCCGCCATGCGTGCCGCTCCAGGCACCGTTCTCCCACGCGCCCTCCTGCCGCTCCCACATGCCCGCGTAGACCACCTCCGGATGATTGGGGTCGATCTGCACGTCCGACGCGCCGGTGAACTCGTCCACGAACAGCACCCGCTGGAAGCTCTTGCCGCCGTCGGTCGAGCGGTAGAGCCCGCGCTCCTGGTTAGGCCCGTACGGGTGCCCGGTCACGGCCACAAAGACCCGGCCTGCATTGCCCGGGTCGATGGCGATCTGCCCGATCTGCTGCCCGTCCCGCAGCCCCAGGTGCTGCCACGTCTTGCCCGCGTCGGTCGATTTGTAGACGCCATCGCCGACCGAGAGATCGGGCCGCGCCAGGCCCTCGCCGCTGCCCACGTAGATTACGTTCGGGTCGCTCAGCGCAACGGCGATCGATCCGATCGAGCCACTGGGCTGCTGGTCCCACAGGCTGTGCCAGGTGTCGCCCGCGTCGGTCGTCTTCCACACGCCGCCGTTGACCGCGCCCAGGTAGAACGTGGCCGGCTGGTTGGGTACGCCGGCCAGGGCACGGGTGCGGCCGGCGCGAATCGGCCCGATCTCGCGCCAGCGCATGTCGGAGAACAGGGCCGGGCTGACCGCGCCGCCCTGACCGGCGTTCTGCTGCGCGCCCGCAAAGGGAACCGCGCCGCACGCCAGCAGAAAGGCAACGAGCGTCTTGGAAGAATAGGTCATCGGAAAGCTCCTTCGTGGTCCCGGCCGCGCTCGTCCTAAGCCGCCCTGATGCAAGATGGTTCTATCAGCTATACCACGACTTTGCCGCCAGGTGAGACCTGCGCGCACGATCGTACGTCTCCCCTTGAAGCCGCACCCATCCCAGTCGCCAGCGCCAACATTACAAACGCTCCAACTTCATACCGCAACCGAGGCCCCACGCTGCCGAAGCTCTTGCCACCTTTCATTCCCCTCCTCACCCGCCCGCCCCACGGCAGAAGCCCGGCGGCCGCATGACCCTGCTCGATCTCTGCTCCTACCTGGGCCTGGCCGCGACCGGTCTCGTCACGTTGAACCTGCTGCTCGGCCTGCTCCTGTCTCTGCGCTACAGTCCCGTCCGGCTCTGGCCGCACCGGCGCATCAATCTGTTTGCCCTGCATCGCTGGACGGCGTACGGCGCGATCCTGTGCGTCGTCGCGCATCCCGCGGTCCTGTTGCTGCTGCACACGCCGCGCTTTCGCCTGCTGGACCTGCTCTGGCCGGTCCACTCCTACCTGCAGCCCAAGCTCAACTGCGCCGGCGCGGCCGCGTTTTACCTGCTCCTGATCGTGCTGGTCACGTCGCTGCTGCGCACGCATCTCGCACGCAAGGTCTGGCGCAGCCTTCATCTGCTCGTGTATCCGGCCGCCGTGCTGTTGCTGCTGCACAGCATCCTCACCGACCCCGACCTGCGCGACGGCCATCCCGACCTTCTGGATGGCGGCAAGCTCTTCCTGGAAGCCACCGCGCTCCTGCTCGCGGCCGCCATTTTCCTGCGGGTACGCGCCCGCGCCCGCGGCTTCCGTGGGGTAGGTCCGGGCTTCAGCCCGGACATCTAGTTCAGCCACGAAATCGGGCTTTAGCCCCTGGGTATGGTCTCTTCTCCCAGTTACAACGATTCTCCAAAGTACCAGCCGCGCTATACTACCGCCTCTGGCAGTCGCATCATAAAGGGACCCCGACCATGAACCATACCCGCCTCCTCACACTCTTGACGTCCACCTGCCTCAGCGCCCTGGCCCTCAGCGCCTCCGCGCAGGTAAGCCCGGAGCTCTACGCCGGCCTCAAGTGGCGCAACGTCGGCCCCTTCCATGGTGGACGCATCTCGTCTGTCACCGGCGTCGTCGGCCAGAGCGGCACGTTCTACGTCGGCACGCCCATGGGCGGCATCTGGAAGACGACCAGCGGCGGCGTCACCTGGTTCCCGCTTTCGGACCAGGAGACCAGCTTCGACAGCATCGGCGCCATCCAGGTCGCGCCCTCGAACGCCAGCATCGTCTACGCCGGCACCGGCGACCCCATCAGCGGCAGCCTGGGCAACGGCATGTGGAAGTCCACCGACGCCGGCGCCACGTGGAAGCACATCGGCCTCGAAGACACGGTCAAGATCAGCAGTATCGTGGTCGATCCCCACAAACCGAACCTCGTCCTCGTCTCCGCGCTGGGCGACAGCACCCGCCACGGCGGCGGCCTCTACCGCTCCACCGACGGCGGCCAGACCTGGACCAGCGTCCTGAAGACCCCGGACTACGACGGCGTCCGCGACCTGCAGTTCGCCTTCGACACCCCCAACGTCATGCTCGCCGCCACGCAGGGCAACGGCGGCGCGGGCCCCGGCCGCGGAGGCCCGCCGGTCAAGGTCAAGCCGCCGCTCACCTACAAATCCACGGACGAGGGCTTGACCTGGACCCAGATCAAGATCCCGCCGTTCGAAGGCCGCGTCGCCCTCGCCGTTGCCATGCAGACCAGGGGTCAGCGCTTGTATATTGTTGGTAACAACATCGAAAACGGCTCCGGGCTCTACCGTTCCGACGACGGCGGCACCACCTGGAAGCACATGGCCGGCCAGGATACCCGCATCGGCAACGGCCAGGGCGCCTACTCGAGCGGCGTCTTCGTGGACTCGCAGAACCCCGACATCCTCTACACCATGAGCACCGCCATGTACCGCTCCACCGACGGCGGCGTCAGCTTCCAGCCCTTCAAGGGCGCGCCCGGCGGCGAGGACTACCACAAGCTCTGGATCGACCCCACCGACGGCCACCGCATGCTCGTCGGCTCCGACCAGGGCGCCAGCGTCACCGTTGACGACGGCCACACCTGGAGCCTCTGGTATAACCAGACCATCTCGCAGGTCTACCATGTCGCCACCGACAACCAGTATCCGTACTGGATCATGGCCGCCCAGCAGGATACCGGCGCCGTCATGATCCGCAGCCGCGGCACCTTCGGCCAGGTCAACTTCACCGATTGGAGCCCGCTGCCCTCCTCCGAGTTCGGCATCGTCACGCCCGACCCTAAAAACCCGCACATCATCTACGGCGTCGGCTACGGACCCGGCGGCGGCGGCAGCGGCATGATCAAGATCGACATGTCCACCGGCCAGTGGCAGAACGTCGCGCCCAACTTCGGCGCCGACGCCCTGAAGTACCACGCCGGCCGCGACTTCCAGAAGCAGTTCGATCTCGCCTTTGAGCCCTCCGCCCTCTATGTCGCCTACCAGTGCCTGATGGTGACGCGCGACGGCGCCCACACCTTCAAGCCCGGCAGCCCCGACCTGACCACCGTCAAGGGCGCGCCGCAACAGGCCTGCGGAACCGCCCCGCTGGTCCCGCCACCCGCGCCCTCCACCGGCCCTACGCCCCCGCCGCCTGGCGTGGGCACCACCACGCCGCCGCCCACCGGCACCTTCACCCCGGAGGTGGAGATGGACCTCGGCCAGCGCGGCATCCTCGGCGAGGCGACCCTCGTCGACTTCTCCATCTCGAAGGTCAAACGCGGCGTCATCTGGACCGTCAGCAGCAACGGACAGATCTTCAACACCATGGACCAGGCCAAGACCTGGACCAACGTCTCCAACCTCCCCGCGCAGCCGGCACGCACCCTCTTCAGCACCATCGTCGCCGGCGACGACGTCAACACCGCGTACGTCGTCGGCCGCATCGCCGCCGGTCCCGCCGCGGCCGTCAACGCGTCGTCCGCCGCCAACGCCGCCCCCACCGTGCTCGATGTCGATGTCCCGCTGATCTGGCGCACGACCGACGCCGGCAAGACCTGGACCAGCATCGTCAACGGTCTGCCCCAGGACGAGCGCACCGGCAGCTGGGTCAACAGCCTCCGCGCCGACCCCGTACAGCCCGGCCTCCTCTTCGCCGGCACCGAGACCACCGTCTATGTCAGCTTCGACAACGGCGACCACTGGCAGACCCTGCGGCAGAACCTGCCCAGCACCTCCATCCGCGACCTCACCGTCCACACCGATACCCACCTGAACGACCTCGTCATCGGCACCTACGGCCGCGGCTTCTGGGTCCTGGACGACATCACGCCCCTGCGCCAGATCGCCGCGCACGCGCACGACATCGCCGCCTCGCAGGAGGACCTCTTCGAGCCCGGAGAG
>CAXUDC010000123.1:3444-10721 GCA_964249685.1 uncultured Acidobacteriaceae bacterium | reverse complement strand
GCCAGCCCTGCCTCTCCGCAGACGAACGGTCGCACGCCATCCACGTCTGTGACGACTATCTTTCGGAAGTAGCCTCCGTTTCGACAGAGTGGGGAGGGTCCTTGCCCCTCCGCGGCGGCCAGGCCTGGACGCTGCTGCTGAAGCGTGACCGCCCGGGAGGGCAGTCCGCCGGCAAGGAGCCGCAGGCGATCCGCATCCTGATCGGGCTTTCTACCGACAGGTGAGCTGCGGTGCCATCGGCGAACATCCACTTCACAGCAATCTTACGTAAATTGCAACGTTGCTGTAGCTTCAGAGTCAACGGCCCTTCGGTGATTCACATGCTTCGCTCATCCCGCCTGGGTGGGCGTGGCACCTCGCGGGCGGGCCGCAGATCGGGGAACGTTTGATGCGTCTTGTTCTTTTCAGCCTGCTCCTCCTTGCCTCCCCGCTGGCCGCGCAGCAGGTGGGGACCAATGTAACCTGCATCCTGCCCATGCTCACTGGACGTGCGGGGCTGGACTGCGAGACGCGCGTCACCTCCGTGACCAACCCGGTGCCTCCAAGCCTTCCTCCCCGCTCCGGCTATGGCGCGCAGTACTCCGTTCATGAGGAGGTGCTGACCGTGAGCGGACCAGGACGCTATCTCGGCAACGATCCGGACGGTTATTCGATCTTCCATTACGACCACGCGCACCTGTTCAACACGTTCACCCGCGGCGGCCACCAGATGTGGCTGGGCACGATGCACAACAACGGGATCGGCGACGCGACCATGCAATCGCTCTACATGTTCAGCAAAGGGGGCTGCCACTACCCCGGCGACGAGTGTCGCGTGGTCCAGTCGCTCTACAACTATGAGGACGGTCCGCACTACGCCGGAACCGTCCTCTCCACCACCGGCACCGGCGACACGGCTCCCGTGCTGTCCGGCCCCAACCAGGGCACCGACGCAACCTTCCTCGACGGCGGCTATCTGCTGCTGACGGCCAATCCCCTTGCCGCCTCGCAACTGACCGGCGTCTCCACCCTGTTCCAGAACACCACCCTGACCCAGCTCGCCACCACCTCCGCCATCCCGGTTTCGACCGGCTACGCGACGCTGTCCGACATCAGCGTCGTCCCCGGCCTCGCCAACACGTACACGACCGTGAAGGGCATCACCGCCACCCTGCGGCCCATCCCCGGTCTCACGCGTCCCGCGGTCTCCTCGCTGCAGACCGGCCTGGCCTGCTTCGTGGATTACGACCACTACGAGCAGGCCGCCATCACCGTTACCGCCACGACCGCCACGACCGCGACGCTCACCGCCGTCCTGCGCTACTCCTACCATCAAGGCGGGGCCTTTGTGCCGGTCCTCTTCCAGGGCGGCACGTGCGGCACGTTTCTGTCGTCGGACGCCTCGCGCAAATTCGGCGCCTACGTCCTGCCGCACACCAGCCTCACCATCGATGGCATGATGACTTCCTACCCGGCGCCGGGCTCGCTCGATGGCCGCTCCATCATCACCGGCATGCCGAACGCCGGTGGCTGGATCCGCATCCCGCTCGGCGGAGACCAGGCGTGGACGCTTGCCCCTGGCCCGGCCTCCGCGTTCACGCTGTTCCACGGCACGGAGGTGATCGACACGGGCGCACAAGGCCGGCACCCGACCCTCGCCACCAACGACATCCCCTTCGTGGCCAAGGCCACTGTCTCCGCGCCCCATGCGAACGCCGTCAACCTGTACGGCCAGTCCATCAACGTCACCAAGGATTCGCCTTCAAACTACCAGTCCCACTCCTACAATCTCGTGCTCGCCGCGGAAGGGCACGGCATCGGCGGCAGTCACGACATGCTGGACATCGTCGGCCTTTCGCCGCACTCCGACTACCGCTCCGGCGGCGGCCCGCTCGTGCCGCCCACCGTGTTCAACATGGCGACCGGCTACTTCAACAACATCATGAACATCGGCAACGCGCCGGATGGCTTCATGACCAACATCGGCGTCTGCAACGCGGCGGGCGTGATCGGGCTGTATAACCTGCCCAACGCAGCGCAAGGAAACGTGACGCAGTTTACCTATAACTGCGGTACGCAGATCTTCCATCTGCCCAAGCTGAACGCGGATATCTTCACCGGGATAAGGGTTCTGGCGAACGATGTTTACTCCGGCGCTCAGGGCAGCGGCATGCATCTTTCGAGCGGCAGTCTGGACCCTATCGGCAGTCCCGGGTACATCGGCTTGATGAGCCCGATGACGCAGGTGATCACGCGCGATGTGTTCTCCTCCGCGCTCGTCGCGGGGCAATGTGTGACGGCCGTCGCCGCCATGACGGACGCCAACGTTCCGGGGATCAAGATGGTCTCCTCCGGAGCCCCTTGCGCCGGCGGAGGTCCGCAGTCCTCGCCCAGACAGCCCGCGGCCAACCCGCTCGGGGGCACCTGTTCTATGGCTGCAAGCAAGACCTGCACCCAACGCGTGGCGCTCGCCTACACGACAATGCCGGTCTGCATTGCGACCGCGCAAGGCTCGAGCGTGGCCGGCGGCGCGGCGGCCTGCGCTTACGCGGGCGGCATCGTCACCATCACCGCCACGAAGAACAACACGGGCGTCTGGGGCTTTATGCTGCTCGGCAACCCGGACTGAGCGCAGAGGCGAGCGCATGGTTCGAACCGCGGCTTCCTACGCTTCGCTGCGCCAGCATGGTCGGCGCAAAGACCATTTGCGTGAACCCTCCGGGCGTCGCCTGCGCCTTGCGCGTCACCTTCTTGCCGCTGCGCAGCCTCGAGAGTCGGCACCTCCAGCCTACGGCCGCTGCAGTATCATCGGGACAGACAACTCACCCTCGGAGCTCCGGCACGGCATGAATCTCTCGCACTATACTCTCGGCGAACTGTCGATGAAGCGCCGGGGCCTGCGGCGGCAGCTGTTGGCGACCGACGGACTCGTCGATCTGCGCATCGCCGTGCTCGGCGGTTCGACGACCAACGAGGTGGTCGATCTGCTGGAGCTGCTCCTGCTCGGCAGCGGCTTCCGCCCCGCCCTCCACCAGTCCGAGTACGGCCGGTACTACGAGGACGCCGTCCTCGAGCCGCACGCCCTTGCGGAGTTCAAGCCCGACCTCGTCTACCTGCACACCTCCTCGCGCAACCTCCAGACCTTCCCGCCGCTGTCCTGCACCGAGGACGAGCTGCCCGGCTTCGTCGACGCCGAGATGAGCCGCTTCCGGGCCATCTGGCAGTCGCTCGCAGACCACGTCGGCTGCCAGGTGATCCAGAACAACTTCGAGCTTCCCGAGTTCGCCACACTGGGCAATCTGGACGGCATCAACCCCGGCGGCCGCACGCGTTTTATCGCGGAGTTGAACCGGCAGATGGTGCTCGAAAGCGCGCGCAGACCCGGGCTGATCCTGCAGGACCTGGCCGCCATCGCGGCCCGCATCGGGATGAACCAGTGGTTCGATCCGGAGCGCTGGTTCAGCTACAAGCTAGCCAACTCGGTGGAGGGCAGCTTCGCGATCGCGACCTCCCTGCATGCGCTGGTGCTGGCCATGTACGGCCGCGGCAAAAAGGTGCTGGTGCTCGATCTGGACAACACGCTGTGGGGCGGCGTCATCGGCGACGACGGCGTCGACCGCATCCAGATCGGCCGCGAGACCGCCATGGCCGAAGCCTACACCGCCTTCCAGGAGTACTGCCTGCGCCTGCGCAACCGCGGCATCTTGCTCGCCGTCTGCTCCAAGAACGACGACGCCGTCGCGCGATCCGGCTTCGAGCACCCCGATTCAGTGTTGAAGCTCGAGCACTTCTCCGCCTTCAAAGCCAACTGGGAGCCCAAACACGATAACATTCTGGCCATCGCCAAGGAGCTCAATCTCGGCGTGGACAGCTTCGTGTTCGTGGACGACAACCCCGCCGAGCGCGCGATCGTCGAGGCGCAGATCCCGTCCATGGCCGTGCCGGACGTAGGCAGCGAGGTGGTAAAGTTCGCGCCGGCGCTGGAACAGGGCCGCTACTTCGAGCTCGTCTCGCTCGGCAAGGAAGACCTTGCCCGCGCGCGGCTCTACCAGGAGAACTCACATCGCGCGGCGCTCGAGCAGAAGTTCGCCAACTACGGCGAATACCTCGACTCGCTCGAGATGACCGCCGAGATCGACGTCTTCAACCCGACCTACATGGACCGCATCGCGCAGCTCACCAACAAGACCAACCAGTTCAACCTGACCACGCGGCGCTACACGCTTGCGGAGATCGAATCCGCCGCCGCCGACGGGCACCACGTCGGCCTGTACGGGAAGTTGACAGACCGCTTCGGCGATAACGGGCTGATCTCGGTCGTGCTCGGCCGGGCCGATGGGCACGAACTGCACCTGGAGCTGTGGCTGATGAGCTGCCGCGTGCTCAAACGGGAGATGGAGACCGCCATGCTCGACGCGCTGGTGGAGCAGGCGCAGGCGCGCAAGCTGCGTAGGCTGCTAGGGTACTACTTGCCCACCGCCAAGAACGGCATGGTCGCCGGCCATTATGAGAAGCTGGGCTTCGCGCTCGTCTCCCGCGACGCGCAGACCGGCGCTTCGGTTTGGGAGCTCGATGCGGCCGCCTACACCCGGCGCTCGCGCCACATCAGGATTCTGGAGAAGACCTATGCATGATTTGCTGCCGAAAGAAGCGGAGGAATTGCGGTTCAAGCCAGCTCCAGTCGAACCGCAGATCCCTACGGGATGACAACCAAAATACAAGTGCCCCTTCCTTTTGTTGTCATTCCCCATTCCTTGAGCGAAGCGTAGGAATCTGCGGTTCGGACCAGCACGACTGCTTCGCCCAGATGGCCGCAAGAAAGGAGACCAACATGGCCAACCATGAACCCCTAGCCTTTGGCGTCGATCTTGGCGGAACCAGCATACGAGTCGGCCTCTTCGACGCCGTCATGCAACTGCGCGCAAGCGCCGTCATCCCCACCCGCGTCGCGACCGGCCCGCAGTCCTGCGTGGAAGAGATCGCCGGCGTCATCCGCGACGTAGGCCGCCAGGGCGGCGCGCGCGGCGCGGAAAACACGCTCGGCATCGGCATCGGCAGTCCCGGTCCCATCGACCTGCGCACGGGCGTGCTGGGGCTCTTGCCCAACCTTCCTGGCTGGGAAAACTTCCCCCTCCGCGACGCCCTCGCAGCCGCAACCGGGCAGACCGTCGTGCTCGAATCCGACGCCAACGCCGCCGCCCTCGCCGAGTGGAAGCTCGGCGCGGCGCACGCCACCGGCTTCACGTCCATGGCCATGATCACCCTCGGCACCGGCGTCGGCAGCGGGCTCATCCTCCACGGAAAAGTCTGGCAGGGACGCTTCGGCATGGGCGGCGAGGTGGGCCACACCACCGTCGAACCCAGCGGCCTGCTCTGCGGCTGCGGCAGCCGCGGCTGTCTGGAGATGTACGCCTCCGCCAACGGCCTCATCCGCCTCGCGCAGCAGGCGGTCCTTGCCGGCAACGCCTCCACCGCCCTGTCCACCCTGACTGCGCAGCCGCAAGGTTTTACGCCGCTCGACGTCGCCTTACTCGCAGCCGAAGACGCATCCGCGCACCAGGTCTTCGAGCGTCTCGGCACCTATCTCGGCATCGGCATCGCCAACCTGATCAACACGCTCGACCTGCCGCTCATCGTCGTGGGCGGCGGTCTGGCCAGCAGCTGGCGGCTCTTCGCGCCGGCCATGTTCCGCGCGATCCGCGACTACAGCGTCATCTACCGCCTGGCCGAACCGATCCAGCTCGAACGCTGCGAACCGGACCGCATCTTCATCTGCCCGGCCGCGCTCGGACCGGCGGCGGGACTGCTCGGCGCCGCGCTGCTGCCGGGTCTGGCCGGGCTGCGCCTTGCCTGAGCGGCCCGTTCGTCCAATCGCAGATGCCTCCGCATCGCTAATGGAAATGGGAATGACAACAAAAGGCGACCCTTGCAGTTGTATTTTGTTGTCATCCCGCAGGGATCTGCGGTTCGACTGGCGCGGTATTGGATCTGAGGAAGCACTGGGGTGAAAGCATGGGACTTCAGTCCCATGAATAAGTACCCTTGCAAGGGATGGGCTTTAGCCCAGGCGCTGTCCCACAGATCACATGGAACGACACAAGCAAACCCTCCCTGAGGAGAATATGCTTCAGAACGTTCCACTTGATCAGGGGACGCAGGAGAAGAAGCATGGCAGCAACACGTCGGGAGTTTCTGAAGACAGGCATCCTCGCAGGTGCCAGCATCGCCCTACCCAGCGTCGCCCTGGCAAGCGAAGCCATCCTGGCAAACCCCGGCGAGGCCGCCATGACTGCGATCGACCAGCCGTTCACCCGCGGGCTGGGCCTCTACCCGGGCGCATCCGCGGAGAACTTCCAGCCAACGCTCCTGCTCGACCCCGCCGCGCCCTACCGCAATCTCGCACTGCTGCGGCCGGCCTTTGCGTCTTCGAGCTACGACTACAACCTGACCGCGCAGCTCGTCACCGACGGCCTGATCGATGCCGACCTCCCCTCCTGGATCACGACCGTGGTCGACGGCGAGGTGCTGCCGAAGACTCAGCGCGAGATCATCGTCGACCACTTCCAGTCCGCGGTGCTGGAGCTGCCGAGCAGCAACCCCACGGTCGAGCTGCACCTGGGCGGCACGGCCCGGCTGCCGCAGGTCGATCGCATGGAGCTGTTCGTCGTCGTCCCGGACCACGTTGCGCCCGAGTCCTTGTCGTTCTCGGTCTCGGTCTCGGACGACGGCCACACCTGGCGCCACGCCGGCAGCGCGGCCGGCGGCAAGCCCCTGCCGACCGAGAACTACCCTCCCGAGCTCGTCCGCGGCTCGCAGTTGTTGAACCCGTCGGTCGCGTTCGACCAGCCGTTCAGCGGACGCTTCTACCGGGCTGTCTTCGCCATGGCCGAGCCGACCACGTCCGCTGCAAGTACCGCCAACGCCGGCACCACCGAAGCGGCGATGGCCGGCAATCCGTCGTCGATCTCCTGGCGACTGGGCCAGATGGCTTTTTTCCTGGGCTCGCAGCGCGTCAACCTGGGCGGTCCGTACACCTTTACCAGCGCGTGGAAGAGCGCCGGCATCGACGAGGAGTGGGTCTCGGTCGACCTCGGCGCGCCGTTCTCCTTCGACAACGTAAAGCTGCACTGGCTGGCGCGCGCCGCCGAGGGCAGGCTGCAGGTTTCCGACGACAACGCGACCTGGCGCGACCTGCAGCCGCTCACCGGCGGCACGAACTCGCTTGAAGACCTGAAGCTCGCCACCCCGGCCCGCGGGCGCTACGTCCGCGCGCTGATGACGCGGCCCAGCTCGTCTGA
>CAXUDC010000123.1:0-3344 GCA_964249685.1 uncultured Acidobacteriaceae bacterium | reverse complement strand
GTCTCCGACTCCTTCTTCTACTCCGACTTCTGGTACCGCACCGAGTTCCCCGCTCCTGCTCCCGCGCGCGGCAGGCGCATGCTGCTCAAGCTCGCCGGCATCAACTGGAAGGCGGAGGTGTACCTGAACGGCGCGCGCCTGGGCCGCGTGGAAGGCGGCTTCCTGCGCGGGCAGTTCGACGTGACCGGCAAGCTGCTGCCGGGCCAGACGAACGCGCTCGCGATCCTGATCCGCAAGAACGACACGCCGGGGAGCTGCAAGCAGAAGACGCTCCAGAGCACGGGCAAGAACGGCGGTGCGCTGGGCGCGGATAACCCTACCTATCATGCGTCGATCGGCTGGGACTGGATCCCAACAATCCGCGGGCGCAACACCGGCATCTGGGCGGAGATCACGCTCGCGCAGACCGGCGTGGTCACGCTCGAGGACCCGCTCGTGAGCTCCGTACTGCCGGACACCAGCCACGCCGACCTGACGCTCGAGTGTGTTGCGGTCAACCATGGCGACAAGCCGTTCACCGGCATGCTGCGCGGGCGCTTCGGCACGGTCGCGTTCGAGCAGCGCGTGGTTGTGCCCGCCGGCGGCCGAGTGCCGCTGAAGCTTTCGCCCCAGACCCACCCGCAGCTCCGCCTGGACAAGCCCGAGCTCTGGTGGCCGGCGGGCTACGGCGAGCCGCACCTGTACGATGTGGAGCTCACGCTGCAGCGCGGCAGCGACCTGATCGACCGCATGACGTTCCAGGCCGGCATCCGCCAGATCACCTCCGACGAAACCGGCGGCGACCTGCACCTGTTCATCAACGGCCGGCGGCTCATCGCGAAGGGCGGCAGCTGGGGCTTTGGCGAATCCATGCTGCGCTACCGTGCGCGCGAGTACGACGCGGCCGTGCGCTACCACCGCGAGATGAACTTCAACATGATCCGCAACTGGGTCGGCCAGATTGGCGACGAGGCCTTCTTCGAGGCCTGCGACCGCCACGGCATCCTCATCTGGCAGGACTTCTGGCTGGCCAACCCATGGGACGGCCCCGTGCCCGAGGACAACGCGATGTTCCTCGCCAACGCGCGCGACTTCCTGCTGCGCATCCGGCGGCATCCGTCGATCGGCATCTACTGCGGGCGCAACGAGTGGTTCCCGCCCAAGACGCTTGACGCGGGCTTGCGCGCGCTGCTTGCCGAGCTCCACCCCGGCATCCCCTACGTGGGCAGCTCGGCCGATGGCCCTGTCAGCGGCCACGGCCCGTACCGCGCGCTCACTGCGCCCGAGTACTTCAAGCGCGCGGATCGGAAAGTGCATTCGGAGATCGGCGCGCCGGCCATTCCGCCGCTCGAAAGCGTGTGCCTGATGATGCCCGACGACGCGCTCTGGCCGCTCTCGCTCGACTACGGCCTGCACGATTTTACCTACCAGGGCGCACAGGGCGGCGAGGCCTTCCTGACCCTGATGAACGAAGGCTACGGCGGCGCGACCAGCGTCGAGGACTGGGTCGCGCTCGGCGAGATCATCAGCTACGAGGCCTACCGGGCCATCTTTGAAGCACAAAGCGTTCACCGGGCCGGCACGCTGTTGTGGATGAGCCACCCATGCTGGCCGTCGTTCGTCTGGCAGACGTACGACTTCTACCTGCAGCCGACCGCGTCCTACTATGGCTCGAAGCTGGGCGCGGAGCCGCTGCACATTCAGTGGAACTCGCTCGCGGAGACGATTGAGGTGGTGAACTATAGCGGCGGCGGCGCGCCGGGGCTCACCGCGACGGTCGAAATCCTGAACCTGGACGGGACCAGCATGCTGAAGCAGTCGGCGCCGCTCGACAGCGCGGAGGACTCCACCGCCACGCCGATTACGCTTGCGTACCCCGACAATCTAAGCTCGGTCCACTTCCTGTGCCTGACCCTGACGCAGAATGGCGCCGTGCGCTCGAGCAACTTCTACCTGCGCGGCGTCGAGCAGGGGAACTACCGCGCGATCCGCACGCTCGGCAAGGCACGCGTGACCGCCAACACCACCTCCGAGCTGCGCGGAGGCCGCTGGTTTCTTACCACCGAGCTCAGCAACACCTCCGCCTTCCCTGCCCTGTTCGTCCGCGTACAGGCCGAGCGCGAAACGACCGGCGACCGCATCCTGCCGGCTGTCTATGACACCAACTACATCGCGCTGATGCCCGGCGAGGCGCGTACGATCCGGACCGAGCTCGACCAGCGCGACGCGCGCGGCGAGAAGCCTCGCGTGGTCGTGCGCGGCTTCAACGTGGCGCCTTCGTGAAGGGGGCACCGCAGATCCCTACGGGATGACAACAAAATACTAAGGCATAGACAAGGGCACGTTGGTTGTCATGCCAATTCCGTAACGAAGCATAGAGATTGCGGTGCCACTGCTTTTTGTTGTCATTCCGTAGCGAAGCGGAGGAATCTGCGGTTCGGACCGGCACTCCCCCACGCCTTCAGTCTGGCTTAAGCCACGTCATGGTAGTTCTCATAATGTAAGTAAGCCACACCCTTTCCCAGGAGAACCCGCTGTGTCCCTGCGCCCAGGCCCATCGCTAACCCCTGCCGATCGGACGTTGAAACGAAGCCCCGGTGCGGCCTTGATCGTGGCCGCCATGCTAAGTGCGGCGGCGACCGGCCTCGCTCAGACCGGTACAGCCCCCAACGCCGCGACGCCCGGCGAGACCCTCACGCTCGACCGCGCGCTCGCGCTCGCGACGGCAAACGAGCCCGTGTTCGTCTCCGCTGAGGCCGCCGCCAAGTCCGCCCGGCTGGACCGCTCGATCGCACGCTCCGCCTTGCTCCCGCAGGTCGTCTACCACAATCAGTACCTGTTCACGGAGTCCAACCACCTGGGCCGCGCGACCGCGAGCGGGGGCAGCGGCACAACTGCCGGCAGCTCCGTCGCCGCCTCCGGCCAGGTCTTCATCGCAAACAACGCCGTGCATGAGTACGTGAGTCAGGGCCAGGTCACCGAGACGCTCGGGCTGGCGCAGTTGAACGGGCTGGCCCGCGCGGACGCCGCCGCCGCGGTCGCCAATGCGGAGCTTGAGGTGAGCCGGCGCGGCCTGGTCGCCACCGTCGTGGGCCTGTTTTACGACTCCGCCACCGCGCAGGCCAGGGTAGCGATCGAGGAGCGCGCACTCACGGAGGCCACCGATTTCGTTCAGCAGACCACCCAGCGCGAGGCCGAGCGCGAGGTCGCGCACGCCGATGTCTTGAAGGCCCAGCTTACCCAGCAGCAGCGGCAGCGCGACGTTGCGGACGCCCGGTTGTCGGCCGAAAAAACCCGGCTCAATCTTGGTGTGCTGCTGTTTGCGGACCCGCGCTCGCCCTACACGGTCGCGTTGCCGGCCCCTG
>CAXUDC010000122.1:6134-10815 GCA_964249685.1 uncultured Acidobacteriaceae bacterium | reverse complement strand
CACCGAGACCATCCTCTACGTCATTAAGAAGGGTGAAAAACACAAGGTCCTCTCGGTCAACGTGGTCGGCAGCAAATACTTCGCGCACGACCTGCTGGAGGAAGGCCTGTCCGTCAAAAAAGGCGATGCCTATCAGCGCAGCGGACGCTACAGCGCTCAGCTCGTGCTCGCCGACCAGAACAAGATCAAATCGCTCTACCGCGCCAACGGCTTCAACGACGCCACTGTCACCTCCGCTGTCAAGGACGCCGAGACCGGCAAGAACGGTAAGCCCGCAAAGGTCGGCGAGATCTCCGTCGTCTACACCGTCGTCGAGGGCCCGCAGCAGAAGTTCGGCAGCGTGACCGTCACCGGCGCCGACCCCGCGCGCACGGCCAAGCTGAGCGGACTGCTCCAGGCCACCGCCGGCCAGCCCTTCTCGCTCGTCACCCTGTCCGGCGATCGCGACGAGCTGCGCAGCTACTACGTCTCGAACGGCTTCGACCAGGCCCGCGTGGAGGTCGTGCAGAACATCGATGCCACCGACAAGAGCAAGACCGACGTCGCCTACAACATCACCGAAGGCGAGCAGGTCTTCATCGGCCGTGTGCTGCAGAGCGGCGTAGAACACACGCGGCCGGCGCTGATCGCCAAGCAGACCGAGGTCGCCGCCGGCCAGCCGCTCGATCAGTCCGCCCTGCTCAACACGCAGCGCAAGCTCTACGACCTCGCCCTCTTCAACGAGGTCGTCGCCGCCGTCCAGAACCCCACCGGCGACGCCGAGCTCAAGAACGTCCTGCTCCAGATCACCGAGGCCAAGCGCTGGGACGTCACCTACGGCTTCGGCTTCGAGGCCCAGACCGGCACCCCCACCTGCACCACCTGCACCCAGCAGGGTACCACCAAGGCACAGGAAGGCCAGGCCGGCGTAAGCCCGCGCGTGACGCTCGATGTCAGCCGCATCAACCTGCTCGGCACGCAGGATTCGCTCGCGCTCCACACCACCTACGGCCTCCTCGAAAAGGTCGCTACGCTCACCTTCACCAACCCGCACCTCTACGGCAGCCCCATCTTTTCGCTGCAGGGCTCAGGCGGTTACTCGAACGTGCAGGACATCACCACCTTCAAGGCGTCCACCCTGCAGGGCGACCTGCGCGTCACCCACAAGGCCACGCGCAAGGACACCTTTATCTACGATTTCGTCTACCGCCGCGTCTCCGTCGACCCCAACTCGCTCGCCATCTCCGCCAACCTGATCCCCATCCTGTCCGAGCCCGTGCGCGTCGCCGGCCCCAGCATCACCTGGTTCCACGACAGCCGCTCGCCCTCGCCGCTCGACGCCGTCAAGGGCCAGTACACCAGCGTCCAGCAGTTCCTCGCCACCTCCAAGGTAGGCTCGCAGACCGACTTCAGCCGCACCGACGTCACCAACTCCACCTACTACCAGTTCGGCAAAAAGAAGTACGTCTTCGCCCGCGAGACGCGCTTCGGGTTCATCTACAACTACGGCATCAACCCCAACCTTACCGCGCCCAACGGGCAGCCGCAGGTCAACAGCGCCTGCGCCGGGGTGCTGCTCAACTCCAACGCCAGCTGCAATCCCACGCCACTGCCGGAGCGCCTCTACGCCGGCGGTGCCACCTCGCACCGCGGCTTTCCCATCAACGGCGCGGGCCCCCGCGACCTGCAGACCGGCTTCCCCGTCGGCGGCTCCTCGGTCTTCATCAACACGCTTGAGCTCCGCCTGCCCGCACCCACGCTCCCCATCGTCGGCGATAGCGTCAGCTTCGTCATCTTTCACGACATGGGCAACGTCTTCTACCACGTAGGCGACACCTTCAAGAGCATCAGAAACTTCCGCCAGCCCGACCAGAGCACCTGCACCAGCACCCCCAACAACACCGGAACCGCTTTGCCCCTGGTCGCCTACGGCACCTGCAACTTCAACTACTACTCGCACGCCATCGGCCTCGGCGCGCGTTATAAGACGCCCGTGGGTCCCATCCGCGTAGACTTTGCCTACAACCTCAACCCGCCCGTCTACCCCATCATCCCCACCATCACCGGCAACACCTACTACCAGAACCAGCCCCCAACCTCCAGCACCGGCAGCCACTTCCAGTTCTTCTTCAGCATCGGCCAAAGCTTCTAAGGTCTCAAACAGAAAACTTAGAACTGACTACTCAAAACTCATGATTTCTGTTTTTCGTTCGTCCTGACATGACTCATGCAACGCCAATCCGGTCTCTGCTCCTCGCCGCAACGCTCCTGCCGCTCGCCGCCGCGGCCCAGACCACCGCGCCCAAAAACCAGACTCAAGCTCCCGGCCAGACCGACGCCCAGACCCACGCCCAGGACGCTGCCCAGTCTCGCGCCCGGATCGACACCAGCGAAGCCGGCGGAGTCGCCGAAAAGTCCGCCGCCGCCCCCACCGGCATCCTCGTCGACCAGGTCATCGGCGTCGTTAATGGCGATCTTATCCTCGAGTCCGACGTCGAAGAAGAGCGTCGCTTCGGCATCTTCCAGCCCTTCACCTCGCCCAACGGCACCTTCTCCCGCGACCAGGCCATCGAGCGCCTCGTCGACCGCGACCTCATCCTCCAGCAGGCCAAGCTCCAGCCCGACGACCGCGTCACGCTCCCCCAGGCCACCGCCGAACTCGCCGTACTGCGCAAGCAGATCCCCGCCTGCAAGCAGTACCGTTGCGACACCGACGCCGGTTGGGAATCCTTCGTCAAGGCCCAGGGCTTCACCCTTTCCGAGCTCACCGAGCTGTGGCGCCAGCGCATGGAAACCCTCAAGTTCGTCGAAGAGCGCTTCCGCGCCGGCATCCGCATCGACCCCGCCGAGATCAAAACCTACTACGACCAGACGCTCCTGCCCGAATACGCAAAGCAGAAAGCCAAAGCGCCCCCGCTCGACGTCATCTCCCAGCGCGTTCAGGAGGTACTCCTCCAGCAGCGTGTCGGCGCCCTCCTCTCCGACTGGCTCCTCCAGCTCAAAGCCCAGGGCTCCGTCCGCATGATGAGACCCGACGAGGTGGCCCCATGAGCGAACCGAAACAAGATCAGGCCGCCAAGCCGCGCACTCTCCCCGTCAAGATCTTCCGCGGCATCGCCTGGCTCGCAGGCAGTCTCGTCCTGCTCGTGCTGATCCTCCTCGGCGGCTTCGCCTGGTACTCGACCACCGCCGACTTCCAGCACCGCGTCGGCAAGGAAGTTGTCAGCGTCCTCGAGGACGCCACCGGCGGCAAGGTCGAGCTCGGCGCGATTCACTTCAACCTCTGGCACCTCGCCATCGAGGCCGACCACCTCGTCATCCACGGCCTCGAAGGTCCCGGCGAGGCCCCGTACCTCGCCGCCGACCGCATCCTCGTCCGCGTCAAGATCATCAGCTTCCTCCAGCACACGACCGGCACCGGCGCCGCCTCGCACATCGGCCTATCCCTTCTACGGGTCGAACAGCCCAGCGTCCACCTCATCATCGACAAACAGGGCAAGACCAACCAGCCCGTCCCCAAACACCCCACGCCCTCGACTGAGCCCGTTCAGGATACCCTCCTCGACCTCAGGGCCAAGGAGGTAGAGCTCGTCCACGGCGTAGCCCTCGTCAACGACCGCGCCATCCCCTTCAACCTCGCCGCCGCCTACCTCAACGCCACCATCCAGTATCTCAGCGCGACCGATCGTTACGGTGCCACCCTGGATCTCCGCGACCTCCGCACCCAGATGGCCAAGGAGCCGGAAGCCAAGTCCAGCCTGCATCTCGAAGCCGAGATCGGCCGCGACATGGCCCAGCTCACCAAGTTCGACTTCCACTCCGGCGAGCACTCCGAGCTCACCGCCGCCGCCGCCCTGAACCACTTCGCCAACCCGCAGTGGCAGGCCCAGGTCGCCGGCTCGCTCGAGCTCAAGCAGCTCCAGATCCTCGCCGGCGTCGACGGCCTCGACGCCGGCTCGCTCGACCTCAGCATCAACGGCCACAACTGCTACGTAGCCCCCGCAGCCGCGCAAAAGGCCCAGACCCCCAGGAAGTTCTTCCAGCGCAAACGCAGCCGCGACGAAGCCGCCACCGCCGCCCCTAAGGAACTCCCCCCCGACCCCGACTGCCAGAACGGCTACCTCCTCGTCGGCGAGGTCAAGCTCCACAACGCTGCCTACAAGGACCAGTACGTCCGCCTGCACGACATCAACGGCGGCGCGCAGCTGCACATCACGCCCTCGCAGCTTCTCTTCACCGCGCTCACCGGCTATCTGCCCGGCGGCGGCAGCGCCTCGGGCGAGCTCAAGATCGACAACTGGCTCGGCGAAGTGCCCGCCAACACCCCCACCACCTCCGCCACCGTCAAGGGCGCCGCCACCACCGCGAACAAGACCTCCGCCGCCGTCACCGGCAACCCCAACGCCGTCTCCACCACGCCCATCGCCCCGGCCGTCGCCACCGCGCACGCCTACCTCACCGTCAAGGTAGACCGCATCCCGCTGCGCACCATCATGGACATCACCGCGCCGAAGGACTATGGCGACCTCGGCTTCGACACCTCCATCTCCGGCCCCGTCAAGGTCGAGTGGGGCGGCCCCGCCACCGACATCTCCGACACCGTCCAGGTTGACGCCGACCTCGCCCTCGGCCCCGTCGGCCTCCGCCGCAAAGGCATCAACTCCGATATCCCAGTCTCCGGCCAGGTCCTCGGCCACTACGA
>CAXUDC010000122.1:0-6034 GCA_964249685.1 uncultured Acidobacteriaceae bacterium | reverse complement strand
GACGTCAAGGGCCACCTCGAAGCCTCGAACCTCGAGGTCCGCCTCGGCGACTTTACCCCGCCCGCGTCCGCTAAACCCAACCTCATCAACGCGTCGCTTCAAAAGCCGGGTGCCCCATCCATGCCAGGCACTTCCGGCATGGGTGGGATCACTACCACCACCCGAACCGACATCCATATCGACTCCGTCATCGCCGACGCCGAGTACACCCCCGCGGGCCTCGCCGTCGCCAGCTCCACCATCACCCAGGGCTCGGCCGTCCTGCACGTAGCCGGCGCCTTCAAGCCCCGCACCGTCTATAAAAAGCGCGTCGCCACCTACGTCTGGGACGACGGCACCTCGCTCGACGTCAAGGTCCAGCTCGCCAACGCCAATGTCGTCGACGTCCTCACTATCGCCGGCCAGCAAAACGCCATCCCCCTCACCGGCACCATCGCCACCGACGCCCACGTCGCCGGCACCCTCAAATCCCTCTCCGGTGCCGGCACCGTCTCGCTCGTCAACGGCGTGGCGTACGGCGAACCCTACGAGTCCGCCAACGTAGCCCTCAGCGTCCAGGGCCGGCAGCTCGAAGCCTCGCAGATCACCCTCAAGCTCCACGGCTACACCATCGCCGGTAACGGCGGCTACAATCTCTCCACCGAGCACGTCCACGCTCACCTCGCGGCCAACAACCTGCAGCTCTCCAAATTCAAAACCGTGCAGGACGCCAACCTCAACGCCGACGGCACCCTCTCGCTCACCGCCGACGCCGACGGCACCCTCACCGAGCCCGGCCTCAAGGCCAACCTCAAGCTCGCCAACGTCACCGTCGAAGGCAAGCCCATCGGCGAGGCTACCCTCGACGCCCACTCCGAAGGCAAGCGCGCCTTCTATTCGCTGCGCTCCAACCTCGTCGGCGCGCAGGTCTCCGCCGACGGCCAGACCGAGCTCACCGGCAACTTCGAAACCAAGGCAAAGCTCACCCTCGCCAATGTCGACGTCGCGAAACCTCTCGCGCTCTTCCAGCCCGGCGGCATCCAGGCCACGTCCAACATCGCCGGCGTCCTTACCCTCAGCGGCCCGGCCAAAACCCCTACCGCGCTCTCGGCCGACGCGAACCTGACCAGCTTCGAGATCACCACGCAGGGCATCACCCTCAAGTCGTCCGAGCCCGTCGGCGTTTCCCTCCGCGACGGCGTCGCCACGCTCGCCACCGTCCATATCACCGGGCCTGAAACCGACCTGCGCGCCGGCGGTACCGTCCAGGTCTTCGGCGCACTCGACCCTAAGACGCATCAGCCAAACTCCAAAGCCGGTAAGATCAACGTCAACGCCGTTGGCGCCATCAATATGGCGCTCGCCCACACCTTCGATCCCGACCTCGTCACTTCCGGCAAGGTCGTCTTCGCCGGCGGCGCGGGCGGCACCCTCGGCGACCCCTCGCTCAACGGCAAGATAGAGTTCCAGCGCGTCAACATCGCCGTCGACGGTATCCCCAACGGCCTCAGCAACATGAACGGCACCCTCGTCTTCAACGAGGACCGTCTCAACGTCCAGTCCCTCACCGCCACCACCGGCGGCGGCCAGCTCAACATCGGCGGCTTTCTCACCTATCGCAACGGCATCTTCGCCGACCTGACCGCCACCGGCGACGTCGTCCGCGTGCGCCTCTACGGGCTCTCCGCCACCGCCAACGCCAAGCTCCGCCTGCAGGGCGGCCCGCAGAGCGCCAACCTCTCCGGCACCGTCCTGCTCACCCGCTTCGGCGTCGGGGCCGATGTCGACTTCGCCGCCTTCGCCGGTTCCGGCGGCGTCCAAGCTCCACCCGACCCGGCCGCGGCCTCGAACAAGATCCGTCTCGACGTCCACGTCACCAGCTCCCCGCAGCTCGACTTCCAGAACAGCTACGCCAAGCTCGCCGGCACCGTCGACCTCACCGTCCGCGGCACCGTCAACGACCCCACCGTGCTCGGCCGCATTCAGATCACCGACGGCTCCGCCACCTTCGCCTCCACCAAATACCAGCTCCAGCGCGGCGACATCTACTTCTCAAACCCCGTCCGCATCGATCCCACCGTCGATCTCGACGCCACCGCTCGCGTCGAAAACTACGACATCACCGTGGGCCTGCACGGCACCGCCGCCAACCTCAAGCCCACCTACCGGTCCGAGCCGCCGCTGTCGGAGGCTGACATCTTCGCCCTCCTCGCGCTCGGCCGCACCCAGGAAGAAGCGCAGCTCTACCAGGAGCAGCAGGTCGCCAACGGCACTGACCCCACCACGAGCGCGCTGCTCGGTGGAGCGTTGAACGCTACCGTTTCGAGCCGCGTGAGCAAGCTATTCGGCGGCGGCAGCGTCAAGATCGACCCCAGCTTCATCGGCACGCTCGGCAACTCGACCGCGCGCATCACGGTCCAGCAACAGCTCTCTCGCCAGCTCACCCTCACCTACGCGACCAACATCAACTCCTCCTCAGAGCAACTCATCCAGCTCCAATACCAGCTCAGCCCCAACGTCTCCGTAGTCGCCACCCGCGATGAGTCCGGCGTATTCTCGATCGTCTATAAACTAAGAAAACGCTACCGCTAAAACCCTGCACCTTTTGGCAGTGTTCCGTTGTTTCAGGGCTGAACCAACGTAGAACTCCGGGGGTGCCCCATGATCACCGCAGTCTCATCGCGGTTATCGTGGGGTTGGGCACTCACAGCCTACCCCGCAACCAACAAAGTCACCCCGCACCCACATCCCGTCACAGCTCACATCCAACCCCAACCTCGTCTGTCTGAGATCCGCATATCGCCGCCGCTTGAGAGCAGAGGCGGCGGCGCAGGTAAAGCGCGCTTGTCACACACTCGTAAGCTCCCCAGGAATAGAATCAAACCATGGCCATGCTTGCTGGAGCAATGCGCAACACAGCCGTTACGCTCGAGATGATCAAGTGGGAGCACTCCATCTTCGCGCTACCCTTCGCCCTCACCGGCGCTGTGCTGGCCGCAGGGGGCTGGCCGGCCTGGGGCAAGCTCGGCTGGATTGTTCTCTGCATGGTCGCGGCGCGCTCGGCCGCCATGGCCTTCAACCGCCTGGCAGACGCAAAACTCGACGCAGCCAATCCACGCACTGCCATGCGCGCGCTGCCGGCGGGAACTCTCAGCCCCGCTTTCGTCGCAGGCTTCGTGGTGATGGCGTCCGCCGTCTTCCTGGCCTCCGCCGCGATGCTCAACCGGCTCACGCTGGAGCTGTCCCCGGTCGCGTTAGCGGTAGTGCTCGCGTACAGCTATATGAAGCGGGTGACGCGCTGGTCGCACCTGGTGCTCGGCCTCGCGCTGGGCATCGCGCCGGCCGCCGCCTGGATCGCCATTCGCGGCTCGCTGGACCCCCGCATCGTCGTGCTCACGGTGCTGGTCATGCTGTGGGTAGGCGGCTTCGACGTGCTCTACGCCTGCCAGGATTTCGCCCACGACCGCAGCGTCGGCCTGAACAGCGTGCCGCAGGCATTCGGGCTGGAGGGTGCCTTCTGGATCGCGCGCGGAATGCACCTCGTGGTCGTGGGCCTGGCACTCTGGCTGGACCGGCTCTTCAACCTGGGCGCGATCGGCTACGTGGGGACAGCGCTGGTGGCAGGGCTGCTCCTCTACGAACACCTGATCATCTCTCCCAAAGATCTGCGGCGAATGAACGCGGCATTTTTCCTGCTCAACGGGGTAATCTCGCTCGTATTCTTTGTCTTTGTGGCTGCCGCTACCCTGGCACGGTAAAAAACCCCGCATCGCTGCGGGGCTCTAACCTGCCGTCAATCTACTGGTTTGCCTTGTGCTTCAAGCTGTCCAGGCCATGGTTGATACTGTCCTTCATGTGCTCGGCAGCGTTCGTGACGTCGTCGCGCAGGCCGTGGCTGGTGTGCTGGGTCTCGGCACTGGCGGTGGTGGTGTCGTGATGCGTCACGTCGTGGGCGGTATCCTTCACGTTGCCCCAGGTCTGTTCGGCGTGGCCTTTGACCTGGTCCGCGGCACCCTCGTTGGCGACGGACTGGTTGTTGGTGGATTCGCCGAAGGTCTGCTTGACCTTACCTTTGGCTTCATCGAACAATCCCTCTACCTTGCTGTCGTTCATAGTGGTTCTCCTGGTGAAGTGAGCTTAGAGGGCGCGGCGTCCGGAGAGCAGATTGAAAATTAGGACGATAATGGCAAGCACGAGCAGGATGTGGACCCAAGCGCCTAGCGTGGGAAATCCGATAAAGCCGATGAGCCAGAGGATGACGAGTACGACGGTGATAGTCCAGAGCATTGTGACTCCTGTGGCCCGGCCATACTTTCGACCCTGGGCTTGCAATCAGGCCGATTGGCCGTCATGTGGTAAGTTGCTTGTTGCAGGAGCGTGGTTGCCATTGGGCCAAGCAAATTTAGCGGGGTGCAGCGTGAAGGTTGCGATCCAGGGAGAACCGGGCTCAAACAGCCACATGGCAGCGCTCCAGGTATACGGCGCGGCGGTGGGGATTGTGCCATGCAGCCTCTCCGCCGAGGTCTTTGAACAGGTCGCGGACGGCGCGGTGGACGCGGCCGTGCTGCCGATCGAGAACAGCCTGCACGGGTCGGTGGCGGAGCACTACGACTTCCTGCTAAGCCACGAGGTGCAGATCGCCGGGGAGACGCTGCTGCGGATCCGGCACAATGTGATCGCCGCGCGCGGGGTGGCGTTAGACCAGATCCGCCGCGTCCTGTCGCATCCGGTGGCACTTTCGCAGTGCCGGCTCTGGCTGCGCGCGCACCCGCAGATTGAGGCTGTCCCCTACTACGACACGGCTGGCAGCGTGAAGATGCTGATGGCCGAGGGCCTGCGCGACACGGCGGGCATTGCACCAGACCTTGCGGCTCAGGAGTATGGGGCGTCAATCCTGGTCGGAGGTGTGGAAGACCATGTGGAAAACTTCACGCGGTTCTACGTGCTAGGGCGAGGCTCGTCCATGGTGGAGGCGGCTAACAAGCTTTCGGTGGCGTTCGCGCTGGAGCATCGGCCGGGATCGCTACTGGCGGCGCTCGAAAGTTTTGCAGGGCTGAACCTGACCCGGATCGAGTCGCGCCCGGTGCCTGGGTCGCCCTGGGAGTATGTGTTTTTTGCAGATCTGCGCTTTGAGGATGACGTGGAGTTGGAAGGAGCTTTGGAGAGGCTGCGGGAGCGTTGCCGGATGGTTCGGGAGCTTGGGCGGTATGTGGCCGCTTGACCCCGTTCATCACGATGGACCTGTGATGAATGGGGCACCCAGAGGATGTTGTTCGCACCGGTCTTGTGTTGGCATCGGATGCAGTGCCGATAAGATCGAGATGGGACTAATGCAGGCTGAATGAGTCTTCTACTTGACTTGATGCATCAGATAGCCGATAACTTGATAGAAGGACACTCAACCATGCCGAACGATTTCGTAAGCGTCATCAAGCCCACAGGCACTGCCCGGGCCGGAGAAGTGGTACAAAAGCTGGACGGAACGCATGCCTCGGTGCCGGTGCTGCCGGTGCGCGATACGGTCCTGTTTCCGCACGCGGTGCTGCCGCTGACAGTGGGGCGCGAAAGCTCGATCCAGCTGATCCAGTCGCTGGGGGAAGAAAAGACGATCCTGGTGGTGGCGCAGCGCGATGCGCGCCTGGATACTCCGGAAGGCGGCGACCTGCACGCGGTCGGCACGCGCGCCACGGTCCACAAGGTCGTGAAGATGCCGAACCAGAGCCTGTTCGTCTTCACCGAAGGCAACGAGCGCGTGCGCCTGGGGGAGTTTACCCAGATGCAGCCGTTCATCACGGCCGAGTACGAGATTGTGAGCGAAATCGAGCCCGAGAAGTCGCCCGAGCTCGAGGCCATGCAGCGCAACGTGGTGAGCCAGTTCCAGCAGATCGTCACCTCCTCTCCCACGCTCTCGGACGACCTGCAGACGATCGCGATCAACATCGATGAGGCGGGCCGGCTGGCGGACTTCATCGCCTCCAGCCTGCCGTTCCTAACGACAGCGGACAAGCAGGAGCTGCTCGAGACGCCCGACGTGCAGGCGCGGCTGGAGCGGATC
>CAXUDC010000121.1:0-10989 GCA_964249685.1 uncultured Acidobacteriaceae bacterium | reverse complement strand
TCAGCAGAGCAGGCCTGGATCGGAATAACCTCTTGAGCCACCACACGTAGGGATCCGCAGTTGAATCTTCGCTGGACTACACTTCAAGGAAACACGTCCCTAGGCAAGGTCTGATCAGGTCTGTTGGTCACCCTCCGTAAACGGCGCCGAGGCTAAAGCCATCCCCTGCAATTGAATTGTTCGTGGGACCGAAATCCCACGCTTCAACCCAAGTAGCCTGTAAGAGGGTACCTGCAAGCAGCATTGATCCGCTGCAGGCTATTCGCTTCCCTGCGGCTACTCGTATTTGAGCGTTTCCACGGGGTCGAGGCGGCTTGCCCTTGTCGCCGGCAGCATGCCAAAGAAGACTCCTACCATCACGGACGTCAAGAGTGCAATCACCGCGGACCAGGGTGAGACCGGGATTTTGACAGGCGTGAACAGCCCCGCTCCTAACGGGATGGCAAGGCCAATGACGGTGCCGACAATGCCTCCCGCGAGCGACAGAAATACAGCCTCCGTCAGGAACTGCAGGCGAATCTCCCTGGCCGTGGCTCCCATCGCTTTGCGGATGCCGATCTCGCGTGTTCTTGCCGAAACATTCGCCAGCATCGAGTTCATGATGCCGACGCCGGAGACGATGATCGTCAGCAGCGCGGCCAGAGAGAGCACAATCGTCAGCATGTCGGCGATCTTGTCCATGTCTCGCAGGATCTCGACCAGCGTGCTCGCCTTGTACACGGAGGTCGAGCGATGCCGGCTCTGGATGAGCTTGGTAATCTGAGCCGCTGCTGGCGTGACCATCTGGGGGTCGGAGAGCGCAAAAAACAGCTCTCGCACTGTGTCCGTTCCGGTGAAGTAGCGCGCGACTTCATAAGGAATCAGGATGGTCTGGTCGCCAATCTCGTCGATCCCCTGGGCCAGTTCCACACGCTCGGCAAATACGCCGATGACTGTAAACGGGATGCCCGTGATCGTAACCTGCTGGTTGATGGCGGCCTGCGGGCTGCCGAAGAGCTGGGTGGCAAACGGCGCGAGCACGACCGCAGCCTTGGTGTGGGTGACGGCATCTTCATCGTCGAAGAAGCGGCCGGCAACGATTCTGAAGTTGCGGATGTCCCTGTACTGCGGACTGACGCCGAGGATCATCGTCTCCTGCGTCTTGCCTCCCGGCAGGCGGATGTTGTCGTTGAACTGCAGCAACGGCGACGCGTAGACGACGCCCGGGACCTGGTTGACGACCGCTCGCATATCGTCGCGGGTCATCAGGTCCGGCGTACTGGTGTTGTCCGGCCCGGCGATATTCCCGCCCACATATCCCATCTCGACCTTGTTCGGACCGATCGACGAGATGGTGTCCAGGGCATATTGCTTGCCCGTAAGTCCAATGGTGACCACAAGAATGATCGACGCCGACCCGATGATCATGCCGAGCATCGTGAGCAGGAAACGAACTTTCGATGCCTTGAAGGAATCGATTGCGAGCTGCACCGTCTCGGAAAAGGCGATCGACGAGGACGCGCTCGCGAGCGTTGCGTCGAAGGACCGCAGGGCGGACAGCGCGGATGGTTCAATTTTGTCTGGGCTCGCCATCACGTTTTAGACTCGATTCAGTATCGCAGCGGTGCAGTCTTTCGCGCTATGCTTTGTATACGGAAGAGTGGCCGAGTGGTTGATGGCTCCAGTCTTGAAAACTGGCGTACCTGAAAGGGTATCGGGGGTTCGAATCCCTCCTCTTCCGCCAGTAATTCCGTTGAACATGGTGCCGCTGCCCCCAACCGGGGGTTCGAATCCCTCCTCTTCCGCCAGTCGTTCCGTTGAACATGGTGCCGCTGCCCTCAATCGGGGGTTCGAACCCTCCTCTTCCGCCAGTTTTCTTACTGGCTGCGGCGCAGCCTGGCCTCGAGTATCCCTTGCGCCCGGACCCGGTTCCCGAAAAATAAGTAGCCTGCTTGTTGATGAAGTAGCAACGCTCGAAACGCAGATTCCTGCGGGATGACAATCAAAGAAGCGAAGATTTCGACTCTGGATAAACCCTGCGCTACGCGCTGATGCTCCAGAGCAGACCGTCGCGTGCCTTCTGGCTTCGGCCGCACGTCCCGATGATCGCACGCAACACCGCTCGTTTTGGAGTGGAGCTTCGAGCCGCAATTACGGTCCTGCTTCAGCGGGAGCTTCGACGAGTATCACGGCTATAAAGTTTCACCTCTAGCTCGCAGAATAGTAGATAATAAGGAACACCATCCACCTTTTTCTACCGTTCAGATTACCAGGACACCTTTAACAACATACGTCCGCGGGCCGATGCCGGACGATGGGAGCAACACCATGAAGAACTTCTGCCGCATTTGTGTTCGCCTTGCCCTGCCTCTCACCTTCCTTCTCTCGGCGCTCCTGCCGAACGCGTCGCACGGCCAGACGGTAAGCCTGGTGCAGAGCACGACGCGTTTTGCCGGCACCGGGGGCGCGGGCTTCAATGGCGACTTCGGCTCGGACACGGCGCTCAGTCTCAGCCAGCCGTCCTATCTGCTGCTGGACTCGCTCGGAAACCAGTACGTCTCCGATACGGCGAACAACTGCGTCCGCAGGATCGACACGGCAGGCAATGTGACCACGGTCGCCGGGCTGGTCGTGACCGGGCAGGGAGACACCTGCAACACCGCCGGCAACACGACGCCGACCAGCGCGGCGGGCCTGCTGCGGCCGACCGGCCTTGCGCTTGACGCGTCCAACAATCTCTACATTGCGGACTCCGGACACAACTGCGTGCGGCGCCTGCTGAGCGGCACCACGGGAACGGCCAATCTGACGCGGGTAGCCGGAACCTGCAACGTCGTCACCGCGACCTCTTCCACTCCCAACCCCAGCGGCCTGGTGATCGACGGCGCCTCCAACCTGTATGTGTCGCTGCAGGACACCGAAGCGCTGCCGGCGTTGAGCGTCTACCAGGTCGTGCGCCAGTCCGTGCTGACCACCAACACCGCCGCCGTCAACACGGCAACGCTGTGCGTGGTCGCCGGCACACCTTCGCTCAACGCTCCGGCGACCTGCTCCGGGATGACGGACAGCGTGGTGCTGAACGCTCCCTCCGGGCTGGCGCAGGATACGAACGGCAACCTCTACGTGGCGGATACGGGCAACAACTGCGTTCGCCAGATTGTGGGCGCGGCCAGCCAGGTGACGACCGTGGGCCTGTGCGCCAACGACAACTCGGGCACCGCGTCCACGGCGCTGCACAGCCCGTTCGGGCTTGCGTTTTCGCAGATCAACAGCCTGTTCATCTCGGAGACGGTCCCGGACAACATCTTCCGCTTCATCACGAGCTCGAAGTCCCTGGTGCGCGCGGTCGGCCTGCCGAGCGGCACAGCGGGAGCTTACATCTCGTCGCAGGATGGCATCTCCGCGCTGAACGTGCCGCTCAACCAGCCGCGCGGCATCGCGTTCGACGCCAACAACAACTTCTACGTGGCCGATTCCGGCAATAACATCATCCGCTTTCTCAACCTCGGCTACGTCTTCCCGAACATCGCGGTCAGCAACTCCAGCGCCGCCCAGGCGATTACCTACAACATCAACACCACCAGCAACCTGACCGTGCAGCCCGGCCAGGACTACAACATGACGAGTAACACCTGCGCCGGCCCGCAGAAGGCTGCAACGGCCGGCAGCCCGCCGAACACCTGCCAGGTCTTCGTTCAGTTTTCTCCCACGCGGCCGGGCATCCGCTACTCGCCGCTCACCATCACCGATTCAATCAGCGGAGGCATTGTCGCCACGGGTCTACAAGGCGTCGGAGTGGGCCCGCAGGGGGTGTTCGCGCCCGGCATCGTTACCACGATCGCGTCAAAGCTGGCACGTCCCACCGGCATCGCGACCGATTCGGTTGGGAACGCCTACGTGCTTGAGGCCGGCACCACCGTCGGCACAGCAGATATCCGCATCCTCTCGCCGGGTGGCAGTTCCTCTACCCTGGCGATCAAGGCCGGCACAGGCCTGGTCAGCCCAAGCGGCATCGCCACCGACGCGGCCGGCAACTGGTTTGTCGTCGACTCCGCGCAGGGCACCGTCTCACGCTTCGGCGCGGATGGCTCCATCAACCTGACCTATGCCACCGGACTTACCGCCCCGTCCGCGCTCTACGTCGATGGGTTCAGCAACCTCTATATCGCACAGCAAGGTAGCGCGCATAACGTAATCGAGATTTACGGATCCGGCCTGCGCCGCACGGTTGCGGGCAGCGGCAGCGATCCCGCGCCCAACAACGTACCCTCCACCAACGCACTGTTCACCACGCCGGCGGGCCTGTTTATCGATGTCAACGGCGTGCTCTACATCTCCGACACCGGCGCACACCGCGTCTTTGCGATCGGCACCAACGGGCTCATCCACGTGCTGGCCGGCAACGGCACCACCACGACCACCAACGCGGGAACCGCGCTGGGCACGGCCATCGTCACGCCAACCTCCATCACGGTGGACGCGGCCAGCGACGTCTACATTGCAGACTCGAGCGCGAACCGCGTCTATGTCGTCTATGCGACCGCGGCGTCCGGCGTCAACATCGCCACGACCCTCGGCACCGGCGTCGCGGGCAACAGCGGCGACGGCGGCTACAGCTATCTCGCGCAGATCAACGGCCCGCTCAGCGTCGCGCTCGACGGCTCAGGCAATCTCTTTGTCGTGGACGGCGGCAACAGCAGCGTCCGCGAGATCACCTACCCGGCACCTACGCTCACGTTCGGCAAGGTGACGGTAGGCGCAAGCTCGCCGACGATGCTGCAGTACTTCTCGAACACCGGCAACGCCACCCTCAACCTGACCGGCCCGATCAGCACCGCCGACTCGCACTTCACGGTCGATTCATCCAAGACCACCTGCGGCACGGCGATCCTCGAAGGCCAGGTCTGCGCCATCGGGTACCTGTTCAAGCCGACCGCGGCGGTCGCGTACAGCGCCCAGTCGCTACTGTTCTCCACCTCCTACAACAGCCCGGAGATCGTGACGCTGACCGGCAACGGCCTGCTCTCGCTGCCTATCAACCCCAACGGCGCGGCGGAGACCGAGGTCTATGGCAACCCCTTCCAGGAGATCACCGCCCTCAACACCGGCTCCGGGCCGGCCGTCACCGGCACCCTGACCTACTCAATCGGCGGCCAGGTGCTGTGCACGCTGTCCGGAACGCTCTCGCCCAGCAGCACCTGCAACGCGGCCAGCAGCGGCCTGCCGGTCGGCAGCTATACCGTCACCATCACCTACTCGGGCGATGGCAACTACGCCTCCGGCACCAGCACCGTGACGCTCAACATTACGCCCGCGCCCCTGACCCTTGCGGTCGCGAGCTTCACCCGTGCCTACGGCCAGCCTAACCCGACGCTGACCGGAACGCTCACCGGCGTCGTCAACGGCGACACGCTGCTGACCGCCTTCAGCACGGCCGCAACGCAGGCCTCGCCGGTCGGCAGCTACCCCATCACGGGGATGGTCACGGCGGCCGGGCCGTCCTCCTCACTTTCCAACTACACCCTGACCAACAACCCCGGCACGCTCACCGTCACCGCGGCGGCGCTCACCGTCAGCGTCCTCAACGCCAGCCGCGTCTACGGGCAGCCGAACCCCGCGTTCACCAGCACCACCAGCGGCAACGTCAACGGCGACACGTTCACCTACACCTACGGCACCAACGCGACGCCCGCCTCGCCGGTCGGCAAGTATCCCATCACCCTAATGGTCAGTGGAGCCGCCACGGCCAACTACACCATCGTCGTCACCGCCGGCACCCTGACGGTTACGCCCGCGCCGCTGACCGTCACCGTGGTCAACGCCACCCGGCCCTACGGCACGGCCAACCCTGCGTTCAGCAGCACTATCTCCGGCCAGGTCAACGGCGATACCTTCACGGACAGCTTCTCGACCTCGGCGACCATCACCTCCGCGCCCGGTAACTACCCCATCAACGATACGGTCTCGAGCCCCGCGAGCGGCAACTACATCATCGCCGTCAACCCCGGCACGCTCGTCATCACCCGCGCCACCACGCCGCTTACGGTCACGGTCAACAACGCCAGCCGGGTCTACGGCGCGGCGAACCCGGCCTTCACCAGCACCGTCACCGGCGCGCTCAACGGCGATACGTTCACCATCACGTACGCCACCTCCGCGACTCCGGCCAGCCCCGTCGGCACCTATACGGTCACGCCCACGGTCTCCGGGCCCGCGGCCGCCAACTACAATCTCGTCACCAACAATGGCACGCTCACCGTCACGCCGGCACCCCTGACGGTCGCAGCCAACAGCTTCACCCGCAGCTACGGCTCGGCCAACCCGGCGTTGACCGGCACCGTCACAGGCCTGGTCAACGGAGACAACGTCACCACCAGCTTCACCACCTCCGCCACCGGCACCTCCGGCGTGGGCAGCTATCCGATCGTCGCCAGCGCCACTGGCCCAGCGCTCAGCAACTACACTCTCACGACTACCAACGGCACCCTCACCGTCACGCAGCTCGCGCTTTCGGTCGTCATCACCCCCAACAACGCGACGCGCACCTACGGCACGCCGAACCCGGCGCTGACCGGCGTCGTGGTCGGCGCGATCAACGGTGACGTGCTCACGGCGTCACTTTCCACCACCGCCGTCCTGACCAGCCCCGTGGGCCAGTATCCCATCCTGGCGGTACTCGCGGGGGCAAACGCCGCCAACTACACGGCCACGGCCGTTCCCGCGACCCTGACCGTCACCGCCGCGGCCACCGTCACGACGCTCACCACGTCCGCGACCCCGGCCAACGTCGGAGCGTCCGTGACCTTTACCGCGGCGGTCACCTCTGCGGTCACGGCGGCCGTGGGCTTTCCGCCCGGCACGGTCAACTTCTATAACGGCTCCACGCTGCTGGGCTCTGGCACGGTAAGCACGGCCGGCAGCGCCAGCTTCTCGATCACGACCCTGCCCTCCGGCGCGAACTCCATCACCGCGGTCTACGTTCCCACCGGCGCGAACTTTTTCACCAGCACCAGCGGCGTCGTCGCGCAGGTCGTCTTCGGCGTCTTCAGCATCTCCGCCACTCCGCCCACAGCGGTCATCCGTGGACCCGGCACGACGGTCTATAACGTAACCGTCACCGCCGCTCCCAACTTCAGCGGACCGGTCGCGCTCACCTGCTCCGGCCTGCCCGCGGACGCCACCTGCCTCTTCTCGAACGCCACCGTCACCCTGGCGGCCGGCGGGTCCGTCACCGTGCAGATGAACGTCACCACGACCACGGCAGACGCAAAGCTGATCGTTCCCGTGCTCGGCCGGCCGGCGAACTTCTCGCCCCTGGCCCTGGCCGCGGTCCTGCCCTTTGAGTTCACCGGCTTCACCGTCCTGCTCGCCGGTGCCGGACGCCGGCGCCGCTTCGCCTGGCTCAAGGGTCGTCGCCGCCTGGTAAGCCTGCTCGCCCTTACGGCCGGCATGCTCGCACTCGGCGGCTGCGGATGCCCCAACAGCACCTTCAAGACCTACCCCATCACGATTACCGGAACCAGTGTCGCGGGTACCGCGCCCACGGTGTCGACCTCTGTCCTGCTCTCCGTTGGACTCAGCAGCAACTAGCCACCAGCCCGGCAGTTCTGCCACCGGCGCACCACCGTAGCGGAGGATCTACCTCAATGTCATCCCGTCTCGCACTCTCGCTTCTGGTCCTCAGCACCGCCGGCGTCCTCGCGCAGGACGCTCCCATCCCCCCGGTTGTGGGTCCCATCCCCACGAAATACCCGGCCGGCCCGCCGGTCTCGCGCCTGGACCTCTACGGACTCTACAGCTACTTCCACCCCGTCAACTCCGACATCAACAACATCCAGTACCAGCCCATCAACCCGGGCGCGGTCGCCGGCGTCACCGGCTACTTCAGCCCGCACTTCGGCCTGCAGGCGGAAGGCTCCTTCTTTCCCCACGGCCCGGACGACTGCGTCTACACCGCCCAGGCCGGCCCCGTCGCGCGCTACCAGATCAAGCGTTTCGTGCCCTTCGTCCATGTGCTCGCCGGCGGCGCCAAGGTCGGCGGCCCGGTCTTTCAGCCGTGCACCTGGGGCTACGGCGTCACCGCCGGCCTAGGCCTGGATTACATCCTGCCCGGCTTCCACGATCGCCTCGCCCTACGGCCCATCCAGGCCGACTATGAGTACTCGCACGTCGACTACGGACCGCTTGTCGTCCCCGCCGACGTCAGCGGCGGTCTCGGCCAGATCCAGGCCTACCGGCTCTCCGGCGGCCTCGTCGTCCGTCTCGGCGACATGACCCCGCCGCCGCCCGTGGCCCTCGCCTGCACCGTCCTACCCACCTCCGGCTTCACCGGCGACCCCTTCACCGCCAGCGCCACCGCGACCAACCTCAACCCGAAGAAGCCCGCCACCTATTCCTGGACTACGTCCGGCGGCCAGATCTCCGGCTCCGCATCCTCCGCGCCGATCACCACCAAGGGCGTCGGCGCCGGCAGCTACACCGTCTCCGGCCGCGTCACGCAGGGGCCACTTCCCTATCAATCCGCGGCCTGCACCTCGTCGTTCACCATCCGCGACTACGACCCACCCACCCTCAGTTGCTCGGCCGATCCCGCAACCGTCGTCTCGGGCTCGCCCTCCACCATCACCAGCGTCGCGAACAGCCCGCAGAACCGCATGCTGACCTACTCCTACGCGGCCACCCGCGGCCAGATCTCGGGCTCCGGTGCCTCGGTCACGCTCGCCACCTCCGGCCTCAACCCGGGCCCGGTCGACGTCACCTGTAACGTCGTCGACGACCTCGGCAAGGCGGCCACCGCCTCGACGTCGGTCATGGTCAACGCCCTGCCGGTCCCGCCCGTCCCGCAGCCCGCACCGCTCTGCGGCATTACCTTCGACCGCGACCACAAGCGTCCCAACCGCGTCGACAACGAGGCCAAGGCCTGCCTCGACGACCTCGCGCTCAACCTGCAGCGCGACCCCGCCGCCCACCTGGTCGTCGTCGGTAACCACGCCGAGGGCGAGAGCGACCGCGACTCGGCCGAACGCGCCGCCAACGTCCGCCTCTACCTGACCGCCGAAAAGGGCATCGATCCCATGCGCATCGAGATCCGCACCGGCTCCGCTGGCTCACGCACGGTCGACGACACGCTCATCCCGGACGGCGCCACCTTCCAGGGCACCGGCACCACGGTCGTCGACCCGAACAACGTAACCGTACACGGCTCCAGCTACGGCAAACCCAAAACCGCCCCGCGCTAAGCCTAACCCGGGCGCCCCATGATCACCGCAGCCTCATCGCGGCGATCGTGGGGCAAGTCTCTACCCCTCCACCGCTACTTCTCCATCTCCGGATAAGGCCCCACCCCGCCCTCCTTGATCCACGCCTCCAGATAATCATCGAGCACCGGCAGGGGCAGCCCGCCCGTCGCCAGGATCGCGTCATGGAATGCGCGCACGTTGAACTTTCTCCCCAGCACCTGTTCGGCGTGGTGCCGTTCTTTCAGCATCTCCGTCATGCCCAGGTAGTAGCTCAGCGCCTGCCCGGGCCACGAAATGTAGCGGTCGATCTCCTCCTCGACATCGTGCTCGCTCAGCGCCGTGTTGTCCCGCAGATACTGCTGCGCCTGCTCCCGCGTCCAGCCCATCGAGTGCATGCCCGTATCGACCACCAGCCGCGACGCCCGCCAGGACTGAAAGCTCAGCATGCCGAACTTCTCATACGGCGTATGGTACATGCCCATCTCGGTGCCCAGCCGCTCGCAGTAGAGCGCCCAGCCCTCGCCAAAGGCCGAACCGCCGCCGCGAAACCCGTTCGGGTCCTGGTGCTCGCGCGCGATCGCGAATGCCCATGAGTGGCCCGGAGCCGCCTCATGCAGCACCAGCGCCGGCATCGCGTAGATTGGCCGCGATGGCAGGTCGTACAGGTTGATCGAGAACCCACCCAGCCCGCCAAAGCCCGCCGGCTGGTACGGCGCCACCTCCTCCGGCACCGGATGGATGCCGAAGCGCCCACGCGGCATATAGCCGAAATACCGGTCCGCCTTGTCGTCGAATTCCTTCATCATGTACGACGCCTTGTCCATCAGCTCGTCGCCGCTTTTGGCGTAGAACTGCGGATCGGTGCGGAGAAATTTGAGAAACGCCGGAAAGTCGCCTTCAAACTTCGCCTCCGCCATCGTATCCAGCATCTCCTGGTGGATCTTCGCGACCTCCCCCAGGCCGAACGTGTGGATCTGCTCGGCCGTCATGTCGAGCGTCGTATAGCGCTCGATCTGGGCCTTGTAGTACGCCTTTCCGTCCGGCAGCGACTCGGCCGCAATCGAGGTCTGCGTATGCGGGTAGTATTCGTCGTTCCAGAACGTCAGCAGCACCTTGTACTCGGGAATCACCGTCTGCTCGATGATCTTCTTGGCCTCCGCCCGCAGCCGCGCCTGCTCGGCCGTGTTGATCGTGCCCGGCATGTGCGTGAACGGCTTCCAGAACGGCGTCGCGTCGGCGCTGGTGGCGTTCGCAATCGGCGCAATCGTCTGGTCGCGCCCGGCAAGGGTGATCTTCGGCGGCGTAAACCCACGCGCCAGCCCGGCTCGCATATTAGTGATGTTTTCCGTGTAAAACCGCGGGATGTCGGTCAGCCACAGCAGGAAGTTCTCATAGTCCTTCTCGGTCCGAAACCCGCGCTCCCCGGTCCCCTGCACTCCGGACCAGAACGAGTCCAGCGACGTCACCGGCTTCTCGTACTCCTTGAACTTCTGCCCGGCGATCTGCGTGTCGACCTGGTAGAGGTAGATGTTCAGATTCATGCGCTCGGCCTGGCTCATCTCAGCCGTGGGCAGCTTGTCCAGCTGCGCCTTCACACTCTCAAAATGCTCGAGCGTCTTCCGCTGCGTCTCCACGTCGACCGAGCGCAGCACCGCCAGCTGAACGCGCCCGTACGTGGCCGGTCGCTGATAGCCGCGCTGCGCCTCCCGCCATGTCGTGTCCGCCTTGTGGATCGCGTCGAGCTGCAGGCCACCCTTGCTCGGCGGCCCGG
>CAXUDC010000120.1:8110-11010 GCA_964249685.1 uncultured Acidobacteriaceae bacterium | reverse complement strand
TTTGACCAAATCTTTCTTACACTACCTCCTCTAACGCCCAAACCATTTCCTAGAGCAGAGAGCTCCGTTATTCTGGGTTGAAGACTCGACTTACCCGGGTCTGATGCGATCATCCTACAGCGGATGTTGTAACTGTTTGTTTTAGGGCTGAAGGCCCGACTTATACCAGCCTGGGGCGCAAGTCCCAGGTGGTGCGCCAAGACTTGACTAAGCCCTGAAGGGGCGACTCATAGGTCAGGCTATCTCCTAAGGGAAATGTTTTGACCATCCCCGTCGAAGGTGTAATGCTCATCCCAATCGCAGGCGACTAAGAATCAGCACTAGTGTTTTGTTGTAATCCCGTAGGGATCTGCGTTTCGATTATTGCTGCACTACACCTGAGGAACCCGATGGATCGCGAAACCCTGAACCGAGCCGAAGGCTGCCTCCTCGGCCAACTGGTCGGCGACGCGCTCGGCAGCCAGGTCGAGTTCTCAGGCCCCGAAGCAATCGCCTGCGCCTATCCGCAAGGCGTTCGCGACCTCCGCGACGGCGGCTTCTGGAACACGCTCGCAGGCCAGCCCACTGACGACTCGGAGCTGGCGCTGATGCTCGCCCGAATGCTCATAAAGCAAGGCCGCTACGACCCGGAAAAAGCCATGGAAGCCTACCGATTCTGGCTGCGGTCCGGCGCCTTCGACGTAGGCAACACCGTTCGTTCCGCGTTGACAGGCCACCTGATCGAGAGCAGCCAGGCTAACGGCACCATGATGCGCTCCTCGCCTCTTGGCATCTTTGCGGCTTTACGCGCACCTGGTCTGGGCGCTGAAACCGCCCGCGCCGACGCTGCGCTCACTCATCCCAACCGCGTCTGCCTGGAGACCAACGCGCTCTACGTCAGCGCCATTGCCCTCGCGGTGCGCACTCCGGTCACGCCCGCCGAGCTCTACCAGAAGGTTCTTGTCTGGTGGGTCGAGAGCAACTGCAGCGAGGAAGTTCGGGACTGGATCGAACAGGCTGCCACATCGCTTCCCGCTTCCTTTGAGGTGAATCAGGGATGGGTCAAATAGCCTTCTGGAACGCTCTGTACCAATTGCTCCACGCTTCAACCTTTGAGGAGGCGTTGGTAAACACCGTCGGTTTAGGATGGGACACAGACACCAACGCAGCGATCGTAGGATCGCTCATGGGAGCAGTACACGGACGGGAAGCTATTCCAGAGCGATGGACAGAAGCCGTACTCAACTGCCGGCCCGCGCTGGGAAAAGCAGGTGTTCACAGGCCAAGACCTGCGGTTTTCTGGCCCACAGACGCGCTCGAGCTGGCGCGAGCCCTGCTTGAGGGAGCGAGCTAAGCCGCGATTGCCGAATTGTGCGTTGAGCCGCGTTGCTCGGTGCGAGACCAACCTGCGCCACATGGATAGATCTCCTGCTTCCGCATCACGTTATGATCTCGCGTTAACCGTCAGGTTTGGAAGCGGATTTTGCTTCGCGTCGGTCGGCAACCGTCGTATAGTCTTCTAAAACCTCCGTACCACAAAAGTAGCGTGTGTGTTCTACGTCGCCCACAGTACAGTAGAGCAAGCGCGGTCACACCTGAGGCTCAAAAGCTTGGTAGATCTGTCCTATCTGCCGGATATCTTCTCCCTGACGATCTTTCTCGTGGGATTTCGCCCCCTCGTGCGCAAGGTAAGTTCAGACTTGAATCTTTGGTTCCTGGGCTGGATCTTCCTTCTTGCCCACTGTGTTGTGCTGTTTTTTATGCCGTCTGCAGGACGTTTGCACCTTTTTGCGGCCTTTGTCGCGTACTGGATGCAAGACCTCTGTGCGCTGACGTTTCTTTTCGCGGCCGCGACGCTCAAAGGACGGCGCATCGCGGCGGAGTTCACCGGCGTCCTCGCGATCCCGGTCCTGACGCAATCGGCGCTCTTCCTGCTGGACGAGAAGCGACCCGCTGTCTCGCTCGCCGTGCTGGCGCTGTTCCTGCTGCCCGCGGGTTTTGTGGCGCTTACGCCGCAGCCGCGCTTCCGGCCCTTCGTCGTGCTGAGTATTGCGTTTCTGCTGTTTGCCGCAGGAATTGTGCCGCTCGCAGCGCACCACGCAGCGCTGGTTGGCGATGGCGTGCTTAGCCTGCTATTCCTGAGCGCAGCGTATCTTTACCTGGTTTCGACCGCGCGCAAGACGAAGGGCGCGCTCGCGGTCGTTGCGGGGCTCACAGGTTGGGGATTGAGTTTTCCGGTTGTGGCCGTGATCCTGCACCAAAATCCGGGCATCAAGCTCGATCGCGCGCTGGTCGAAGCGCCGCAATATCTCGTGCTGGTCGGGATCATCCTGACCTTGATGCAGGAGTACGTTGCGCGCACCGAGCGACTGGCGATGCACGACCCGCTGACCGATCTGCCCAATCGCCGGCTCTTCGAGGAGCGGCTGATTGCGACGATGGAAGAGGCTCGGATCCATCGCACCACGGTTGCGTGTCTCGTGATCGACGTAGATAACTTCAAGCAGATCAACGACACGCTTGGCCATAGCGCGGGCGACCAGCTGCTGCGCGCGCTCGCGGTGCGGCTTTCCTGGCATATGAGCCCGCGCGATATTCTGGCTCGAACGGGCGGCGACGAGTTTACAGCGCTGCTTGCAGGCGTGACCGACGAGCACCATCTGCGCTTCATCGCGGGTGCGATGATGTCGGCTGCGAGCGTGCCGATCGCCATCGATGGGAAGGCTGTGGATGTGCGGATTTCGGTGGGCATTGCGCTTTCGCCGGACGATGCGGATGATGTCGACAGTCTGCGGCGCGCGGCGGATGAGGCGATGTACTCGGCGAAACGACGCGGTGGAAGTTTGCTGGCGTTTGCGGGGGAAGAGTAGGTACACCCCCTCCCCCTGTTTGATCCTAAGATCTTGATTGTGCTGAGGTTA
>CAXUDC010000120.1:0-8010 GCA_964249685.1 uncultured Acidobacteriaceae bacterium | reverse complement strand
TGTCCGGCTTCTACCTTAGGGGTGATGATGCCGATGTTGTCTACACCGGCGAAGTGGCCTGCATCCAGGGCGCTTGCAACTGCGCCGTAGTCTACGTCCGGCGCACCCTTGATAAACATGACCTTGGTATTGCGGACCTGGAAGATCTGGAGGAGACGTCCGGGAAGATCCTTGATGGCGTAGGTATCCTCATTGATCTTGTAGGTGGGCGGAGCACCCGCGGCACCGAGGATCTGGACGACGATCGTGGTCTCGGGGCTATCGACCTTTGGGGCGTTGGGCTTAGGCGGCTGGGGCACCAGCGCGTCGAGACCCTTGGGGGTTACGGGTACGATGACCATGAAGATGATCAGCAGTACCAGAAGGACGTCGATTAGCGGCGTCACATTGATTTCAGAGACTGCGTGGCCTGTACCGCCACCTCCACCCATGCCCATAGTAGTTCTCCTTGTTGGTGCGCCGGCGGAGCCGGGTTGTGCGTTGATTTTGGTTAGGCCATGCCTCATCCTCAGGTTGTCCGGGCTGAAGCCCGGACCTACCCCAGAGATGGATTATTGATCCTTCTTCTCCGTGAGGAGGCCTAGCTGGCTTACGCCGGCTCCGCGGATGCCGTCGACGGCGTCCATAACGCGGCCGTAGCGGGCACGATTGTCGGCGCGCAGGAAGACGGTCTTGTCAGGATTCTTTTCCTGCTTGGCAAGGATCTTGGGGCCGAGGTCGTCGGGCTGGACCTGGTCGCCGCCGAGAAAGATCTTGCCGTCGCGGGTGACGGCGACGGTAACGGCATCTTCCTTGTTGGCGTTGTCCATGACCTTGGCGTTGGGGGCGACAGGAAGGTCGACGTTGACCTTGTTGTTGAGCATGGGCGTAATGACCATGAAGATGATGAGGAGTACCAGCATGACGTCGACCATGGGGGTGACGTTGATGTTGGAGTTTACTTTTTTACCTTCGTCGCGCTTTGCCTGTGCCATTTTTGCGAACTCCGTCGAGGTTGTGCGGCGGTTCTATGAGTCGGGCTTACAGCCTTATGCTGGTGCCGGTGCTTGCGCCTCAGGCTGGTATGAGACGGGCTTTCAGCCCTGAAGTTGCAGGTGCTAGTTTCCGGTGGGTCCCACCCATCGCAAGTACGCGATGGATGGGGCACGGGTTGGTTGCTGGGTTAGCGGTGGGACTGCTTGATGAAGTAGTCGAGGAGCTCGGAGGAGGAGTTGTCCATTTCGACGTCGAAGGCTTCGACCTTGTTGGTGAAGTAGTTGAAGGTCATGACGGCGGGGATGGCGACGACGAGACCGAAGGCGGTCGTGACGAGCGCTTCCGAGATACCGCCGGCGACCGCGCCGATACCCGAGGTCTTCTGCGTGGCGATCTGCTGGAAGGCGTTGAGAATACCAATGACAGTGCCGAGCAGGCCGATGAACGGTGCGGTGGAACCGATGGTGGCGAGACCGCCGAGACCGCGCTTCAGCTTGGAGTGGACGATGGCCTCAGAGCGCTCGAGGGCGCGCTTGGACGACTCGATCTGATCCTCGGTGATGGCGCCGCCGGAACCGAAGGAGCGGAACTCCTGCAGGCCGGAGGTGACGACTTCGGCGAGGTGCGACTTCTTGGTACGGTCAGCGACCTTGATGGCCTCGTCCAGGTTGCCGTTCTTGAGCGCGCCGGCGACCTTGGGGGCGAACTCACGCGACTGCGAGCGGGCGGCGGAGAAGTAGAGCGCGCGATCGATGATGACGGCGAGGGACCAGATAGACATGATGAAGAGGATGATGACGATGCCGCGCGGGATCCAGCTCATGTTCTGCCAGAGCTGTACGGGCGAGAAGCCGACGGTGGGGGCGGCGGCATCGGCGGCGGCCTGGAACATCATGGCGAGGGACGAAAAGTGGGCGGACGCTACGGTGGTCATGTGGGCGAGAATCACTGGGATCTTTCCTCCGGGCTGTGTGGAATGTTGGTGAAGTCTGTGGGTTCATGGTCCGAGGTGCGAGTCGGACGGATGAAGCCGTGGGTGAAGGAAAGTGAAATGGACGCTCCCGGTGGGGAGGGATGAACTTGGTTGCGGGAACTTTGGGGATATTCCTCCCACTCATGACGGTGAAGCCGTCATGAGTGGGGCACCCAGTGGGTTTAGCCGCCGAAGGTGAAGTTGACGGTTACGGTCGTGTCCACTTCAGTGGGCTCGTTGTTGAGGAGGTAGGGCTTGTAGCGCCACTTGGAGACGGCGTCGATGGCGGCACCCTTCAGCATTTCAGGCCCGCTGATATAGGTGAGGTTCTGAATGGCTCCGTTCTTGCCGATGATGGCGTGCAGGACGACTGCACCGGAGACGTGGGCAGCCTTGGCGATCGGCGGGTAGACCGGGGTGGTCTTCTCTAGGATGCTGCCCTGCATGACACCGCCGGAGACGCGCTGGGGACCGGTGGGCTTAGGCGGGGGCGTGGCCTTGACCGCGACCGCGGGACCGGTACCGGCTCCGCCAAAGACGCCGCCGGCTACGCCACCCGGGACGCCGCCGGGCATGCCGCCCATGACACCCGCAGCAGAGGCTACCTGGGGCGGAGGCGTGGAGTCATCCTTGGTGTCGACGACCTTCTTGGGGATCTTGGTGGGAGCGTGGAGCGCGTCATCGATAGTGACGGTGTGGACGACGACCTGCTTGACGACCGCGGCCGGGGGGGGCGGCGGGGGAGGAGGAGGCGGGGGTGGCGGCGGGGCGGTGAGCATGGCCGTCATGGAGGACTTGGGCAGGGCCTCGGGGTTGACCAGCGGGATGATGATCATGACCGCGAGGATGCAGAAGTTGAGGATGGCGGTGCCGATCATCCAGTACTTGGACTTGGTCTTGAGCCGGCCGCCGGAATCTACCAGGGAGTCTTCAAACATGGGCGCAACCTCAGGGGGAATTGCTTGCTGTTTTGCTTAGACACCGGGGGTAGAGAATATGTTCCCGCGGGGTGGAATAAGGACGGCAGAAGACAGTAAACGGCAGGGGAGAACAGTGTAGGGCAGTAACTGCAAAGCAGATCTTTGCGGGATGAAAAGAGAAAAGGATGAAAAGCGTAGGCGTCAACGGCCGTGTGAGGGCAATACTATCCTCTTACGCGGCCCGCCGGCAAGGTGGCGGATGCTTTTCCCTGTTTCGAACGCATGTCCTGCCAGGTGACCAGCATGGGGGCGGCGACCGCGATAGAGGAATAGGTGCCGATGAGGATGCCGATGACGAGGGCGAAGGAGAAGCCGTGGAGGACCTCGCCGCCGAAGAGATAGAGGCTAAGGACGGTGAGAAACGTCAGGCCGGAGGAGAGGACGGTCCGGCTGAGGGTCTGGTTGATGGAGCGGTTGACGACCTCGGACAGCGATTCGCGGCGGCTCTGGGCGAGGTTTTCGCGGATGCGGTCGAAGACGACGACGGTGTCGTTCATGGAGTAGCCGATGAGGGTGAGAATGGCGGCGATGACGGTGAGGGTGATCTCCTGGTTGGTGAGGGAGAAGGCGCCGATGGTGATGAGGGTGTCGTGAAAGACGGCGACGACGGCTGCGGCGCCGTAGATGAATTCAAAGCGGAACCAGAGGTAGACGAGCATGCCGATGAGCGAGTAGATGGTGGCCCAGAAGGCCTGGCGCTGGAGCTGCTTGCCGGCGGTGGGGCCGACGATATCGACCTGCAGGATCTGGAAGGTGCTGTCGTGATAGTTGGCGCGGAGGGCGTTTTCGACGGCGGCGCGTCCGGCGTCGTGGTTCTGGTCGGTGGCGGTGGATTCGGGGAGGGCGATGACGACCTGATTGGCGAGCTCGCCGGGGCGGTTGCCGATGCGCTGGATGGTGGCGTTGCGGATGCCGGCCTGGGCGAGGGCGGCGCGGACGTGGTCCTCGTTGGGAGTGGAGGTGAAGGCGGCGGTGACGTGGGTGCCGCCGCGGAAGTCGACGCCGAGGGGGAGATGGTGCCAGAAGAGGAGGCTAAGGATGCCGGCGACGGAGAAGACGAGGGAAAAGCTGAGGAGGTACCACTTTTTGCCGAGCCAGTCGATGTTGGGTTGCTTGAAGAGTTCCATGGTGTTTGCGTAATCCTTGGTCGTGGCGGTGGTTCGAGAAGCAGATCCCTACGGGATGAAAGCGAAAGGGGCTAGATAGAGAGGGCGGCGGTGCGGTCCTTGCCCTGGAGGTGCCAGTCGAAGATCATGCGGGAGATGAAGACGGCCGTGATGAGGTTGGCGAAGAGGCCGACCATCAGGGTGACTGCAAAGCCTTTGACCGGGCCGGTGCCGAACATGAGCAGGATGATGGCGGAGACGATGGTGGTGACGTGGGTGTCGACGATGGTGATCCAGGCGTGGGCGAAGCCTTCCTTGACGGCGGCGGCGGCGGTCTTGCCGGCGCGGAGTTCTTCGCGGATGCGCTCGAAGATGAGCACGTTTGAGTCAACGCCCATACCGATGGTGAGGATGACGCCGGCGATGCCGGGCAGCGTGAGCACGGCGCCCGAGTAGCCCATGAAGCCCAATAGAATGATGAGGTTGAGCAAGAGCGCGACGTCCGCGTTGATGCCCGAACCCTTGTAGTAGATGAGCATGAAGAGCATGACGGCGGACATGCCAGCGATGGCGGCGACGACGCCCTGGCGGATGCTGGCGGCGCCGAGCGAGGGGCCAACGGTGCGGGTTTCGAGGTTGGTGATGGAGGCCGGAAGGGAGCCGGTGCGGAGGAGCTTCGAGAGGGTGGCGACCTCGTCCTGGGTGAAGGAGCCGGTGATCTCGCCCTGGTCGCGGATGCCGGACTGGATGCTGGCGACCTCCTTGACGGTGTTGCCGAGGACGATGGCCATCTGGCCGGGGGTTGGGGAGGTAGCGGTGTGGGTGCTGGTGTAGTTGTAGAAGCGCTCGCCGGCCTCGGTGGTGAGAGTGAACTTGAGGTTGGGGCGGCCGTTGATGTCGTTCGAGGGCTGTGCGTCGCGGAAGTCGGTGCCTTCGACCTCGGACGCACGCTTGAGAAGCCAGACCTGGTCGGGAGCGGCGCCGGAGCCCTTGCCGTGGAGGAGCTGGTCGTCGGGCGGGACGCCGGCGGGCTGGGCGGTGAGCGCGGCCTGGTCGTCGGCGTAGGGGCCGCCGTCGACGGCGTAGATGGCGAGCTTGGAGGCGGAGTTGATGGCGCTGGCGATCTTGTCGGGGTCGCCTTCGCCGGGGACCTCGACGAGGATTTCGTTGTCGCCGAGGCCGTACTTCTGGACCGTGGTCTCCTTGACGCCGAGGACGTTGATGCGGTCGGAGACGACCTCGATGGTCTGGTCGAGGGTGCGCTGGTTGGCGGTCTCGATGGCCTTGGGGGTCATGGCGAGGCGTAGGGTGCCGTCGTTGGTGGTCGAGACGGCGTAGGCGCTGTACTGGTTGGCCGTGACGAGGGTGCGGACCTGGCTCGTCTGGGCCGCGGGGACGCCGGCGATGACGATGGTGTTGGGGTTGGCGGGGTCGGTCTTGCCGACGGTCGCGCCGGGAGCGACGGCGGTGATGGCCGTCTTGAGATTGGCGGCGTCGCGGTCGGTTTCGCCGGCAAGCGCTTCCTCCACATGCACGGCGAGCACGAGGTGGGTGCCACCCTTGAGGTCGAGCCCGAGGTGGATGCGGTCGGCGAGGGACTGCTTAAGCGAGTCGGCGAAGCCGTTGCCGGTGGAGTGCGGGATGCCGATGATGCCATACGCAAAGAAGAGCAGGATGGCGATGACGAGTGCGGCCTTGGTGCCGAGATTCTTGCCCATGATTTGTACGAGGGGCGCCGGAGCCGGTTTTCGGCAGGCCTGGCACCCTGGTCTCTTCCTCTGGCGCGCCCGCGGGGGTGACGGGACGGCGAATGATCTAAAAGCGAATCAGCTTAGTTTAGCGTGGCGGGGGCGGATGCGGGGAACTTTACGCGGCGGGGTCTTCGGTGACGACCGAGGCGATGGCGCTTTTCGCGAATTCGAGACGGAGATTGTCGGGCTGGATGCGCAGGGTGACGACCTCATCCTTGACCGAGAGCACGACGCCGCGCAGGCCGCCGGTGGTAGTGACCTTGTCGGAGGGCTTGATGTTGGCGAGCATCTCGGCCCAGGCCTTCTGCTTTTTCTGGTTGGGGGCGATCATGAGGAAGTACATGGCGCCGATGACCAGGACGGGCAGGGCAAAACTGCCGACGCCGGAGGAGAGGAAGCCGGCTTGGACGGAGAAAGCTAGAACGTTCACTTCACTTACCAGTCGGGCAGCGCGTTTGTGGGCGCGCCGCCAAAGTCAGATGGCTGGGGAGTGATTCCGCGCAGCAGAAACTCGCCCTGGGTGGGGGCGGTTTGGGTTAAGGATGGCGGATTGTGGGGTTGGTGTCAAGCGTTGTAGGGAGAGAGTAAGCCCACGATCACCGCGATGAAGCCTGCGGTGATCATGGGGCACCCCTAGAGTTTTAGGGATTTGGCTACTATTTCTATGCCTTGGTCTAGTTCGTTGGCGGGGACTTCTATGGTCCAGAATGGCTGTTCTTCGTCGCCGGCGGGCTCGGTGAGGGTGGGGGTCATGCCGGAGTCGCGCAGCAGGTGGTAGACCTCGCTGGACTCTTCGCTGGACTCGAAGGTGCCAAGAGTCACGAGGCTGGAGCCTTCGGGGGTGTCGCCGGTGTCTTCGAACTCTGACGGCGGGAAGAGGCCGAGTTTCTCGCGCAGGATGCGCTGCGAGAGGTCGACATCGCCGGCGCGGACCCAGATCTCGAAGGCGTTGGGTGCGCCGCTGAGGGCGTCGCCGTTCTTTTCTTCGATGGCGAACTCGGTGTCTGAGTCGTCGAGCGCGTCGCAGGCCTTGGAGAGCTCGAGACCGTCGTAGAAGGAGATGAGGCCGACCCAGCCGAGGCGGGTCTCGCCGCCGGGCTCGAGCGCCTGCTCGACGGTGGCGGCGCCGGAAGGAAAGACGCCGGGGATGCCGGCGCCGAAGCCGGATTCGCGCTCGGCGGCGGGCTCTACGTCGGGGGCGGGGTCGCGGGTGGGCTCGGGCGAGAAGCCGCGCCGGCGCATCTCGGTGGCGAGCGTGATACGGGCTTCGTCGGTCAGGTCGTCGGGCTGGTCGGCGAGATCCTTGAGGTGTTCGTCGCCAAGCTCGGCGTAGAGCCGGCCGAGCCGGTCGCGTTCGGTTTCCATGGGCGTTCTAGACTCCTGACTGCTAGGATGCAGTTCCGCCGGGACGGTAACGCGCGTTGTTGGGAAACAGTCAACTGTTATCCTCAGGCTATGCCTCGTGTTCCGTTTGCCTGCGCCGTGATTGCTGCCCTTGCCCTGTCCGGATGCAAGTCCGCGCCCGCGCCCGTTGCGCCGGTGGCGGTATCGACCGTCGCCAGGCCGACGGAGTTCGACCACATGACGGACGAGCAGCTGGTGCGGGCCAGCCAGACCGACGGCGTGGGCCTGGGGCTGAAGGTGCCGGGCATTGACGGCAACCGGTTCCCGGCAGGCGCTCCGATTCCCTTCCACATCGTGATCGCGGACCTGGGGGCGCGCGCGCCGATCGCCTCCGGGATGTGCGGCGGCTTTTCGATGACCGCCGTCGACCTGAACACGCAGAACAGCCAGACAAACGACCTGGCGACGCCGCATTGCATTGCGGCGCAGCCGTATCCGGATGAGATTCCGCTGGCGAAAGGCAAGCTGAAGGTGGTGGATTTGTCCGAGAACAACTTCAGCCACATGGCGCTGGGGCCCGGGACCTACCAGCTGACGCTGACCTGGCACGCGCCGCCGGCGGGTAAGCAGACGTTTCCCGAGCAGCCGGCGTATGCGACTGTGACTTCCAATGCGGTGCAGGTGACGGTGCAGTAAGATAGGGCGGGCAGGACGACGGCGGGAGTGAAGCTGGATTAAAACAGGGGTGGATGGGTGGCCTGCGCCGGAGGAGCTTTGCTGAGTGGCAAGCATTTCTTCTTACAAAGTAGTTGCAGCGACAATGCGGGGGTCCTTCGCTCCGCTCAGGATAACGGGGTACACAAAACAAAGGCATTACCCCG
>CAXUDC010000119.1:0-11051 GCA_964249685.1 uncultured Acidobacteriaceae bacterium | reverse complement strand
CCCCCCGAGGACCACACCTTCTACGTCGCCGCCGACGGCACCGGCGATTACTCCAGCATCCAGACCGCCATCAACCGCATTCCCGCCACCGGCGGCCTCGTCCTCATCGCCCCCGGCACCTACCGCGAGCGCGTCCTCATCCCCCAGTCCCACGTCACCCTCCGCTCCGCCAACCCCGACCCTCGCCGCACCGTCATCGTCTTCGATCTCAGCCGCGCCACCCAGAACGGGCCCCCCGGCAGCGCCACCGTCCGCGTCCGCGGAGACTCCTTCACCGCCGAAAACCTCACCATCGAGAACGACTTCGCCCGTACCCACAAGCCGGACACCCCCGCCTTCGGTACCCGCGCCCTCTCGCTCGGCGGCGACCGCAACCTTCTGCGCAACGTCCATCTTCTCGGCAACCAGGACACCCTCTATCTCAGCGCGCGCGACTGCGGCGAAGCCACCGGAAGCGCCTGCGAGGTCGCCCGCACCTACATCACGCACAGCTTCATCTCCGGCAATCTCGACTACATCTACGGCGACGGCCTCGCCTACTTCGACGACTGCGAGCTCCACTCCACCGACCATCCCGACCGTCTCCCCGGCGGCGTCATCACTGGCCAGGGCAAGCACTACCCCACGCAGGAGAGCGGCTTCGTCTTCCGCAACGCCCGCCTCACCGCCGACCCCAACGCCGGCAAGGTCCTGCTCGGCCGCCCCTTCCGCGACCTCGCCAGCGTAGTGTTCCTCAACCCTCAGCTAGGCCCGCAGATCGCCCCCCAGCCCTGGCGAGAACGAGACCGCGAAAGCCAGGCCCGCCACCCCGACACCACCTTCTTCCGCATCTACAATCCCACTGGCCCCGCAGCCCCCACCCAAAGCCACCAGCTCACCCCACAGGAAGCCGCCCACTACACCCCCCGCGAAGTCCTCGGCGGCAAAGACAACTGGGACCCCCACTAACCCCTTTGTTTGTCGTTCCTAACGGGAATCCGCGTCTCGACCCCGAACACCCAGGGGTGCGCCATGATCACCGCGTGCTGTCATCGCGGTGATCGTGGGGTTCCTTTCTACCCCAACCCCAAAAACAACCCATCCACCAGTTCCACCCCCTGAGCCTCCCGCGCCGCCGCCAGCGTATAAAACTCCGTCTTCCCAAACCTCTCAAACATAGCCTTCGTCCGTTGCATCAGCGGAGCCTGCGAGGCATGCTGCCGAAAAGCCTCCTGCTTTACCGCCATTACCGAACGCACATCCAGTGTCACCGACCACGGCGCCGGCAGCGGGGCCGGCCGGTCCTCCATAAAAAAGTTCGTCGAAAGGTAATAAAGCCGCTCAGCAGCATGAATCGCCCCAGACTCCGGGTACCGCTTGGCGCTCGCCGCCCAGTGAAATGCCGCAGTCGTAAACAACGAAACCATCGTATGATCCGGATGCGTATTCAGCGCGCCATCCCCGCCAAACGTCAGCACCACATCCGGCCTGAACTCCCGCATCGTCCTCACCAGTCGCCCGGCAGTCGCGGAAAAGTCGGCAAACTCCAACTGAGCGTCCTGATACTCCAGCAACTCACACCGCGAAACCCCAAGCACCGCGCAGGAGGCCTTGAACTCCTTCCGCCGCATCCGTCCCAGGTCCTCGCCGCTCACCGCCTCGCCCCGGTTCGTCGCCGCCTGCCCATCCGTCAGGCAGATCACATACGTCTCCACGCCCTGCCGGCCGGCAAGCGCCAGCGCCCCGCCAAACGCAAAGCACTCATCATCCGGATGCGCAACCACGCACAGCAGCTTCAATCCCAAACCACTTCCTCCAACTCCCTATCGTCGAACAGCAACTCCCCCGCATCGAGTTTCGCCTGCAACACAAAATCCGGGTCCGCGGCGCGTACCGGCGCAAAGCTCCGCCGGTGCAGCGCACAGGGCCCATGCGCCTTCAGCGCGCGCCGGTGCTCGGGCGTGGCATAGCCCTTGTGCGCGGCCAAACCGTACTGCGGATGCACCTCGTGCAGCTGCCGCATCAGCCCGTCGCGATGCACCTTCGCCACTACGCTCGCCGCCGCAATCGAAAGTGAAAGTGAGTCGCCATAGATCAGCTTCGTCTGCGCACACGGATGATCCACCCGCATCGCATCGATCAGCAGGTGGTCCGGTGCCGTGTGCAGCCCCATCACCGCCTGCAGCATCGCAATCCGCGTCGCCTGGTAGATGTTCACGCGGTCGATCGTCTCGTTACAAACTTCGGCCACGCTCACGCAAACCGCCATCCGCCGGATCTTGTTGTCCAGCCGCTCGCGATCCGCCCGCGTGAGCTGCTTGGAATCAGTCAAACCCGCCCGGGCCAGCGTTCCCATCGCCTTCGGCAGAATCACTGCCGCCGCCACCACCGGCCCAAACAGCGCGCCGCGCCCAACCTCATCCACACCTGCAATCGTGCGCGCGCCGTGGTAGCGCAGCGCCTGCTCCGGCGCATCCGAGCAAATCAATTGCCGCAACATCTGCTGCTTAGCGTAAGCCGAAGCCATGCTAAGAGTTTACCTGAGAGTCAACACGCCAAAGTCTCTCACTGATAACTAACAACTAAGAAACTAAAAACTCATGAATCAAGCCTTTGCAAGTCGACCTCGCAGTCTACGCCCAGGCACTTTCCTTCTTCCCCACCATCCAAGTATCATCACCGAAGAGAACCCATGCCAACCAAACGCAAATCCCGCGGCGGCTACATGATCTCCGTCGTCGCCGAAATGTACGAGATCCACCCGCAGACCCTGCGCATGTACGAGCGCGAAGGGCTCCTGCGCCCCAGCCGCTCCGATGGCAACACCCGCCTCTACACCGATGAGGACCTCGAGCGCCTCGAGTTCATCCTCAACCTCGCCCGCGACCTCGGCGTCAATATCGCCGGCATCGCCATCGTGCTGCAGATGCGCGAGCGCATGGAAGAGATGAACCGCCAGATGCAGGGCTTCGTCGATTACGTCCGCGACGAGATGCTCACGCGCATGCAACAGCAGCAGAACCCCGGCGCCGGCCTCGTCCCCTTCAAACGCGTAACCCTCGTCCCCGCCCCCCGCCCCAAAAAGAAAGATATCGTCCCGCCGCAGTAGCTGAGCAGCTCACCGCAACGAAAGAGCTGTCAGCTGTGAGCTGACAGCTGATATCCCATCCCGCCAGTCACCTCCGCTAAACTAATCCCAGAGGCACCCAACCGCAAGCCATGCATCTCCCGCTCCAAATCCTCTTCTACGCAGCCCTGACCGGGTCCGTCACCTCGTCCATCTACTGCGTCATGGTCCTCGCCGCGGCTACGCGCTTCGGCCTGCGCAAGCGCCGCGACGCACAGACTCCCGCCACCTTCACGCCCCCCATCAGCGTCCTCAAGCCGCTCCACGGCACCGAACCCGGCATGGAGCGCAACTTCGAAACCTTTTTTGAGCAGGTCTACCCCGCGCCCTTCGAGCTCCTCTTTTGCGCCCGCCACGAGACCGACCTCGGGCTGCAGCTCGCCCGCCAGGTCGGCAGCCGCTACCCGCACGTGACAGCCCAATACCTCACCTGCGGCGAACCCATGCCGAAGTTCCACAACGCCAAGGTCTATTCCCTGGAAAAGCTGGATTCGGTCGCAACGTACGACCTCTTCATCACCTCCGATGCCGACGTCCGCGTCGCGCCCGACTACCTGCTGCGCATGGTCCAGAACCTTGCCGACCCCAGGCTCGGCCTCGCCAGCTGCGTCTATCTCGGCACCGCGTACGGAGCCGACCAGGCCAGTTTCGCTTCCAAGCTCGACGCCGTCGGCAAGAGCGTCGAGATGACCTCCGGCGTGCTCGTCGCGGACATGATTGAAGGCACCAAATTCGCTCTCGGCGCTACCATGGCGGTGCGCAAAAAAAGCTTCCGCGACGTCGGCGGCTTTGCCGAACTCGGCCAGTTCTACGCCGACGATTTCGAGCTCGGCAACCGCCTCGCGAAGCAGGGAACCGGTGTCAAGATGGCCACGTACATCATCCGCCTGATGGTGCAGGACGTGCCTTTCTGGCTCTCATTCCGCAACCAGCTCCGCTGGATGCAGTCCACGCGACGCTCGCGTCCGTGGGGCCATCTCGGCAGTGGCCTTACCTTTGCGATGCCCTTTGGACTGCTTGGCCTGCTTTGGGGTTTCGCGTCCGGCCACGCGCTCGCGGGCGTGCTCTGGCTGTTCGCGATGGCCGTCAACCGCTGGCTGCAAGCCGGCGCAATCCTTGGCGTCATGGGCGACGACCGCTGGCTGCGCAACGTCGCTATCTATCCTCTGCGCGACTTCCTCGGCGGCCTGCTCTGGCTTGGCAGCTACGGCGGAGACAAGTTCTATTACCGCGGCAAAATCTACACGCTCAAAGCCGGCGGACGCGTCGAAGCCCCCGAATAGCAGCCTTCCTAAGACTATTACCGATTTGTCAGAATTGTCTTCCCACCTGCGGAAGCGAGCATACGAACTGAGCCGAACGACGCAAGATCATGCGCCCTGCTCGCCGGAACGGAGGTCATCAGGAAGACTCGTCGACCTCCTGTCCAAAGCGCTCGCAGCGAACCCTCATCCTCGAAGATCGCCGGCGCGTCGGGCCAGAAGCTGCCGAACCACGGTCCGTTCACGCGCCCATTCACCAGATGCACCGGCTGACGCGTGTAGAACAGCAGCGTCGACCCTGAGGTGAGCTCGCCATCGAGCACGATCAGGTCGTCTGCGCGCGGAGCCTGCGCCGCGAGCACCGCTTCGGCCAGCGATTTCGAACCCAGAATCGGGTTGAAGCGCACCAGAGCTTCGTGCGTCGCGAGCAGCACCAGCGTCATGCCCGCGGCGAGCGTCAGGTTCGCCGCGTAGCTTCGTCCTCGGCGGCGCAGCACGTAGCTCACCAGTCCAAGCACAACCATTCCAAGCGCGACGAGTGTCAGCGGGCCGCGAAAGAGTCCCATCGCCGCGCCGGTCAGGTCGAACAGGTGCCCGAGCGAGAGGTTGTAGAGCTCCGGATTCTGCGACAGCAGCGCCGCAAGATCCGTTCCCGGCGCGGGTTTTGGCGCCGTAACCGCGAAGTACGCGCAGACGACCGCGACCAGCGACGCGAGCGGCAGCAGCAGCCAGCGATGGCACCAGAGCGTCCAGCGATCAGCCTGCGCGAGCAGACCGCCGAGCATCAACGCGAGCGCGGGCAGCGCGGGCAGCGAGTAGTACTCCTGACGGCTCGAGATGGAGAAGAAGACGAGCACGATTCCGGCCCACAACGAGGTCGTCAGCGCTGCCTCGCGTTCGCGTACCGTGACCGCGAAGCGATGGCCCAAATGCCTATAAGCACTGGCGATTGCGCCTGGCAGGAACGCTGCCCAAGGCATCATCCAGATGGCTGTGTAGAGCAGGAAGAGCCAGACTGGCGTGTTGCCGTAATCGTGCGGGATGCGCTTGCCAAGGAAGCGCGCGATGTGCTCGTTGTAGAGGTAGAACCAGCTCCAGCCTGCGCGTGCGGGCAGTCCGAGTCCCGCAGGCAACGCGATGGCTGGATTGCGCAGCGCGGCGAAGATGTGCCACGGAAGCGCGATTGCGAGAAATGCTGCGAGCGCGGGCAAGAGCGAGAAGCGCGCGAGCAGGCGCTGCTGCCGCGTGATTACGAGGTAGAGCGCGACGAAGGCGAGCGGGAAGACGAGCCCGATCAGGCCCTTGGTGAGCAGGTTCAGGGCGAGCGTTGCGGCGAAGGCGAGACTCGGCCAAAGGGCTGATTCGCGGCGGCTTGCGCGGTCGAGCGCGAGGAGGAATGCTTGGACTCCCAGCGTCATCCAGAGGCAGATGAGGATGTCCGGAATGTAGAAGCGCGTGTAGAGATAGGGACCGATCGCGGTGGCGAGGATGAGCGCGGCGTAGAAGCCTCCGCGCTCGGAGTAGAGGCGTTTGCCGAGCGCGTAAACGGCGAGAAAGAGGGCCAGAACGGCGAGCGCGAGCGGTAGTCTTCCTGCCCAATCCTTTTCTCCAAAAATCCGCATGGACGACGCAGCGAGCCAGTACATGAGTGGCGGTTTGTCAAAGAAGCGGATTCCGTCGATGTAAGGCGTGATGTAGTCGTGACGATGCAGCATCTCGCGGGCGATCTCGAGGTAGACGCTGTCGACGTCGTCCAGAAGACCGGGCGAAAAGATTCCTCCGAGCTGCAGGATGAGCCAGGCGAAGACGAGGATGGCGAGCGAGCGGCGTTCGGGTTTGGGCGCGGTTTGCATGGATTTGAGATACCCCTCCCCCCTCCCCTGGTTGATACTAAGATCTTGATTGCACTTGGGTTAGATACAGGTGGATGCTGGGGTCTGGCTTGAACGAGTTGCTGGGGAGAGGGGTGGTTTGTCAAGGGTTGGGGCTTGCTGGGAGCTGTCAGCCATGAGCTATGGGTGGTTGGTGAGGAGGAGTTTGCCGCTTTCTTCGTGGAGGATGGTGGGGTTGGGGAGGAGGTGGAGGGCCTCGTCGCGGCGCTCGGCGGGGACGAAGAGGAGGATGGGGGTGGGTTGGCGCCAGAGTCGCTGGAGATTGCTGGGGGTGAGGAAGGTGCCGGAGGGAACGTCGGGGAAGGTGCTGCCGAAGGCCATGGAGGTGGTGCGGCCGTCTACAAGAGAGACGGGGCGGCCGAGGTAGAAGGGGATGGAGGAGCCGTAGGACTGGTCGCCGAAGAGAAGGACGGGGGTATTGACGGGGTAGCGTTGGATAACGGCGGCGAAGTTGCGGCTGGAGAGGAGCGGGGCGAAGCGGGCGAAGGCTATGTGGGCGGCGAAGAGGAAGGCGGCGGCGGTAAAGGCGATGGTGGTGGTGGCGGCGAGGTGGCGTCGCTGGTTACGCAGGGCCCAGGCGGCCGCGGGGCCGAGGACGAGGGCGAGGGCGGCGAGGACGGCGGGCAGGCGCAGGCCGGCGAAGGACTCTGTGGTGAGGTCGAAGAGGTGCGAGGTGGCGAGGGTGTAGCTGCCGATGCCGCGATGGGCGAGGGCGGCGCCGAGATCGGGGTTGTAGGGCAGGGCGCGCGAGGCGCAGAGGCCCCAGGCGAGGGCGAGCGCGGCGACGAGGCCGAGGGCGGTGAAGGTGGCGTGGGCGAAGGTGACCCAGCGGACGGCGGAGGGGTTGGAGGAGTAGGTCTGCTCGGCGCGGGTGATGGTGGCGGCGATGAGGAGGAGCAGAGGGAGGTAGGCGGGGAAGGTGTAGTACTCCTGGTTGGTCGAGAGGGAGAAGAATAACAGGACGATGGTGGATAAGAGGGCGAGCAGGAGGATGGTGCGTTGCTGGGGGTCGATGCGGTGGAAGGGGGACGGATGGAAGCCAGCCTGAAAGCGAAGTTGCCCGACAAGGATCAAGGCGTATGCCGGAATTATGCCTATGATGGTGGCCACAACTCCGGAGCCCATCAACATCAAAAGGAGTCCTAAAGAAGCCAGAGCGATCTGCATGCGCAGGGTAGGTAGAAGCCAAGTGTTGCGTGTCAAGGTGCGGGTCTGGTGTATCACACGGCGCCAGAGCGCGGTGATGCCCAGGGGGAGGAACAAGGTCCAGGGAAAGAGCCAGAGGAGGTGCTGGGTCCAGTAGAGCCAGGCGGGCATGCGGTTGTAGTCCGCGGGGAGGCGGCGGCCGAGGAAGCGGAGGACGTGCTCGTTCCAGAAATAGAACCACCAGAAGCCGTGGCCGCCGGCGGGGGCGGGGTTGCGGAGCCCGGCGAGGAGGTGCCAGGGGGCGGCGATGGCGAGGAAGAGGGCGAGGCCGGTGAGGGGTTTGAGGAGGCTTAGTTTGCGGAGGTCGCCGGTGAGGGTGAGGAAGAGGAGGGTGGTGGCCAGGAAGAAGATTAGGGCTACGAGGCCTTTGGAGAGGACAGCGAGGGCCAGGGCGGTCCACATGGTGTAGGCGTAGAAGGTGGGGCCGGCGTACCAGATGTTGGCGGGATGCTCGAGGGTGCGGGGGGGGCTGGTCAGGATTACGCCCACGATGCCCTGCGCTGCGCTGGGGACATCATAGGGCACCCCGGGTGATTCGGGGGAGATGGAGCCCAGGGCTTTTAGGAAGGCGAAGAGGGCGGTGGCGAGGGTGAGAGAGAGGAGGACTTCCGGGATGAGGATGCGGGTGAAGAGGAAGACGCCGGTGGAGGTGAGGACGGCGATGGCGGTGTAGAAGCCGGTGCGGGAGCCGAAGGCCTGGTTGGCCCAGCGATGGCCTAACAGGGCTAACAGAAGGACGGCGAGGGCCTGCGGCAGGTGCGCGGCGAAGGTGTTGAAGCCGAAGAGCTTGAAGCTGGCGGCGGCGAGCCAGTAGGGCAGGGGAGCCTTTTCAAGGTAGCGTACGCCATCGACTTTGAGCGTGACGAGGTCGCCGGTGGTGGCCATGGCGCGGGCGGCCTGGGCGTGGGTGGCGTCGGCGTCGTCGAGCAGCGGCGGGGTGAAGAGGGCGGCGAAGAAGAGCAGGAGCCAGAGGCCGAGGATGATCGTCGCGGCGCGGCGCGGGGGCGGGCCGCCGGCGAAGGAGGTGGCGAGGATGGAGAAGTGAGGCTTGGTGGTGGTTTCTGTCATGGGGCGCAGTGCGTTTGTACAGGATAACGGATGGTGGGTTGGTTGGACTTTATTTGGTGGTTGGTTAGGGAGGCTTGGCGTGTAGTGATCAGTTTTGTAGTTGTTAGTTTCTAGTTGAGGGCTTGAGGTGAGATTGAGGAAGGCGGATTCATCAGTTGGGAGTTCTTAGTTTTTCGGTCTTGAGTTGTAAGCTGCTTGCATGGCTATCTTTGCTGCGATTGATATTGGATCGAACTCTTGCCGGTTGAAGATTGCCCAGGTGGTGGGGCATCGGTTAAAGACGCTGCATGAGGACCGCGAGGTGGTGCGGCTGGGTGAGAGCGTGTTTCAGACGGGGGTGATCTCACCGGATGCGATGGCGGTGACGATCAAGGCGCTGAAGCGATTCCACCGCGCGGTGCAGGCGCAGGTGGTAGACAAGGTGCGGGTGGTGGCGACGTCGGCGATGCGCGATGCGCGGAACGCAGCCGCGTTTGTGGAATGGGTGAAGAGCTCTACGGGGTGGGATGTGGAGGTGATCTCGGGGCTCGAGGAGGGCAGGCTGATCCACCTGGGGGTGGTGACGCATGAGCCGGGGGCGAAGGGCAAGGTGCTGCTGATCGACCTGGGGGGCGGGTCGTGCGAGGTGACGGTTTCGGACAAGGGGCGGGTGCAGCAGATGGTGAGCCTGCCGCTGGGCGCGGTGCGGCTGCAGCAGGAGTTTCTGCAGCACGACCCGCCGGATGCGCATGACCTGGACCGGCTGCGGCAGTATATCGAGCGCGAGCTGGAACGCGGGGAGAAGACGCTGGGCAAGCCGCGGCCGGCGCTGGTGATTGCGACGAGCGGAACGGCGAGCGCGTTGGCGGAGGCCTCGGTTGCGATTGGCGCGAGGAAGGTGCCGGCCAAGGCGGCGGCTGGGAAGGCGTTTGTGCGGTTCAAGCCGCAGGAGGCGACGACGGCCGATGTGCGCGCGCTGGCGGACCGGCTGGTGACGATGACAAATGCGCAGCGGGAGGCGGTGCCGGGGATCGGGCCGAAGCGGTCGGAGATTATTATTGGCGGCGCGGTGGTGTATGCGCGGCTGCTGGAGCGGTTGAAGCTGAAGGGGTTTCGCTACTCGGCGCTGGGGCTACGGGATGGGATTCTGGCGCAGATGCTGAGCGATGTGGATACGCGGGCGGAGGTGCACCAGCAGATTGAGGACGAGCGCTGGGCGGGGGTGCTGGAGGTGTGCCGGCGGTACGGGATCGACGAGGAGAAGGCGGAGCCGGTGCGGGCGCATGCGGTGCAGCTGTTCGACGCGTTGCAGAAGGTGCATAACCTGCCGACGGATTACAGGCTTTGGCTGCAGGCGGCGGCGATGATGCAGGAGGTGGGCAAATATATGAACCACCAGGGACATCATCGGCATACGCAGTACATTATTGCGAACAGTGAGATCTTCGGGTTCAGCCCGGAGCAGCGGGCGATTGTGGCGTCGATTGCGCGGTACCTGGGCAAGAGCCGGCCGGGCCCGATGGACCGGGCGTTTCGGGGTCTGGCGATCGAGGAGCATGCGCGGATTACGGCGGCGGTGGTGCTGCTGCGGCTGGCGGTGGCGCTGAATCAGGACCGGGCGAGCGCGGTGGTGGGGTTGAAGCCGCTGGTGTATCCGAAGCGGGTGGTGCTGGACCTGGTGCCGGGCAAGGGCGGCGCGGAGCTGGAGGCGTGGGCGCTCAAAAAAGAGGCGGCTTACTTTCGCGAGGTCTTTCGGCGGGAGCTCTTTGTGGAGGTGGAGTAGAGGGCGCGGACGGTGCGGGGGTCGAGCAGGCTTTGGAGGACGGCGGGGCCGCGGAGCAGGGAGAGGCGGGCGAGGGAGCCCTTGCGTAAGCGAACTTGGGGGAGCTCGGGGGTTTCGGGCTTGACCAGCATGGCTCCGAGGAAGTTCTGGATGTTGGGGCTGTGGCCGACGACGAGGAGGTTTTCGCGCTCGCCGGTGGCCTGGAGCAGGCGCTGGAAGTCGGGGAAGGTGGCGGCGGGGGCGAGGGCGTCGGAGTGGAGGATCTGGGCCTCGTAGCCGGTTTCGGTGGCGACGAGTTGGGCGGTCTGGAGCGAGCGCTTGAGCGGGCTCGAGATGACGAGATCGAAGTTGATGTTGAGGGCGTTGAGGACGTAGGCGAGCTGCAGGCAATGCTGCTTGCCTTCCTTGTCGAGCGGACGTTTGACATCGAGCAGTGGATTCTGGCGGCGGGTACCCGCGCTGGCGTGGCGAAGAATATACAAATTCATGGTCTGTTCACAGTGTAAGGCCGTGAAGAGGCGCGAATGTTAATTCTTGGGCTCGGGCGCGATTGGTTGCGGGTGGTAGACGGCGGGGTCGGGGTTTGGTTGGGGTCGTCGGGGTTGTGGGGCATGGCGGGTTGTATGGGGGGGCGCTGCCAAAGGGTTGTGACGAGGAGGCCGAAGAGATAGGGCTGGGTGGCGAGAAGTTTGAAGCCGGCGTGGGCGAGCGGGGTGGCGTAGTCGGGGATGCGGGTAACGCGGAGGCCGGTGAGG
>CAXUDC010000118.1:0-11066 GCA_964249685.1 uncultured Acidobacteriaceae bacterium | reverse complement strand
CTGATGAAGAGTTAGAGTGGGAAAGCCTTGAGAAGAGCAAGGATGCCGGCAAAGACACCACCGATATTCCGAGCTTCAACGATGCCAAGGACCTCGGCTTCGGCCTGCTGACCCCGGGTGCGATCACGTCGGATGGCGCAATCTCCGGCAACATCTGGGTCGGCTGCGACTCCCAGACCACGCCCGTGCTCAGGTATATCGGTCTCGCGACCCCGGTTACCACGCCGCTGCTGCCCGGCAAGCCGTAATCCTGCGCCCGAGCTGAAACAAAGAGGTGAGCAGCCAGCCTGCTCACCTCTTTTTGCTACGCAAGGGTTTTGTAAGTCCTGAGATGTCGCAACATCGCCAGTCACCGCTGAGTGCAACCGAGCTGGTGCCCGGAAAACGGCGTTTTGACCAACTTCAGGGCGGAGATTAGCGAAAGCTGTCTTCGCGGGGCCGGGCGTTCGTTTAGCTGCGGGGCGGAGGCTCGCCGTGCATCGGATGGCTGTGTTGTTCAACCGGCTTGGTCACGGCAACTGTTTCGTCGCGAGCGACCAGAGTCTCGATGGAAGGGAGCCCGGGCCTGGACGGAGGCAGCTCCGGCGACGCTTTGTGGCTTGCCTTACTTTGCCAGACCTCAGTGACCCAGAGAACATCATCATTGGCCTGATCCTCGGCCACGATGAAGCTGAGGCACCCTGAGATGGTCTGGAAATCGTCGCCGCCCAGCACTGCGATCAACTCGGCGCGGCGTCCCGCACCGGAGGTTAGTTTCACGATCAGACCGTACATGATGCACCTCTAAAAGATCAGGATACGAGCAATTTACGAGGCCGCCTATCGTCAGTGGGTCGTGAGTGCAGGCGCCTGGTTCACGCAAAACGGCGTTTTTCGATCAAGTTCGACCGGATCAGCCCACCGGACGTCGAGATGCCGAAAATGCGACTTCGCAGAACCTCGATTCGAAATCAGTCATTAAAGCGCATTCTCGTGAAACTTCCACTTGTTTCCAGCGTGCCCAAAGGATAAAGTGATGGTTTGGAACAAACAGCACTAATCCTTCGTACCGGTGGGCAAGCCGGCGAAAGGAAGCGCAGTTGACAGACCAAACTCAAATCGATGAAATTCGCAGTCTTCGACGCTCGCTACGCAGGACGCAGCTATTAGTGGGCAGTGTCTTGACGGTTCTCGCTTCCATAACGCACATCGCCGCGACACGTGGTCCTCGAGTCTTAAGAGCTAGAGGTCTCGTCATCGTCGATGAGCAGGGGCGAGAAAAGATTCTTTTGGGCGCACCCACCCCATCCTCCAGCGACAGCAAACGGAAAGATGCGCGGACAGAATCTCTCGTTTTTCTTGGAGATGACGGAGCGGATAGGGTGCTTGTTGGCCAAACTCCAAACCCTCAGATCGCGGGTCGTACTTCAGAGCGGATCGCACAGAACTGGGGAATAATTTTCGCCGATCCAAGCGGGAATGAGCGGGGAGGCTTGGGCTTTCTTGGATGGCAAACTCGTTATCGGACAGTGAGATTAGTCTGACGATCGCGAGACCTATATTCTCGCGCCCGACGGAACGAATCTATCGATGGCCAGGCGGGAAAGCGTATGTGTAGATGAATTGGGATCCGATAATTAACAGCCAGACCCAGAGCGCAAAGCGGAGCGGACGCTTTGGAATCCACTTTGCAGCGACGGTTCCGACGATGACTCCGGCGAGGCCTCCAACAACGAGGTGAAGCAATAAGTCGGACCGTGTGCCCTGAAAAAAGCCATGAGCCCCGCTGCCAATAAGCGAGAGCACGAAGCCAAAGACGATATCGGTGCCGACAACTTGCGTGGGCGAAAGTGCCGTGAGGCTCAGCAGGGCCGCGCTCCCGAGTGCTCCCGCACCTGCGGACGAAAAACCCACCTCCGCTCCGACCGGGAACATGAGCCACGGAAGCAGCTTGCTGCGGTCCTCGTTTGGTGCGCTTACACGCGCTGGGCGGAACGAGAAAATGATTTGCCACAGCGCCGTAAAGACCAGCACCGCACCCAGCAATCCGTTGAGCAGTTTCTGCGGGCCGTGCACATCCAGGTGCTTGAGCAGCAGTGACCCCATGAGAACGCCCGGCAGACCGCCGAGCAGCATGAATCCAAGCACTCGCCAAGAGACCTGCTTGCGCGCGATCTGCGCCGGAACCAGCACCAGCTTCACCGCGGCCGAGAACATCAGACCCGTGGCTACGGCAATCGGCGCTGGAACACCGAGGAAGAGGATGAGCAGCGGTGTGGTGATGGTGCCTGCGCCGACGCCGGTGAGGGCGATGAAGACGGCGATGATGAAGCCGATCAGATATTCCAAGTTTGCCTCTTGCCATCGCTGGCGTTGGTTCCCTCAAGGCTTTGGAGCGGCCTCTATGTGAATGCCGCACTCGACCTTCTTGCCGGCCCAGCGTCCGGAGCGCGGGTCGTTGGGATCGGTCGGGATAGAGGTGCAGGGCTCGCAGCCGATGCTTGAGTAGCCCAGCGCATAGAGCGGCAGAAGCGGGATGCCGAAGCGTTCGCAGAGCTGCCAGACATCGCGTGTGGTCCAGTCGGCAAATGGGCTTAGCTTGCGCACGACGACTCCACCGGGAAGCGTGAAGTCGGCTGCTTCCTCAAGCGCTGTGCGGCTGCGCGCCTGCTCGCGGCGCAGGCCGGTGAGCCAGACCTTGTAGCGCGCAACGGCTGCAAAGAGCGGCTCGACCTTGCGCAGGGCACAACAACGATCGGGCGCGTGCTGATGCAGCATGCCGAACTCTGCCTCTTGCTGAGCGATCGTGTTGGCGGGGATCAGGTTGGTGAGGTTCAGGTTCCAGTCCTGTGCGATCTGGTCGCGATAGGTATAGGTCTCGGCGAAGTGGTAGCCCGTGTCGAGAAAGAGCACTGGGATATCGGGGCGAAGCTCACGCGTGAGGTGTAACAGCAGCACATCTTCCGCCTGGAAGCTGCAGGTCAGGCAGGCATCGTCCGCTTCGGGAGCGGCAAGCAACTCGGCGGCGAGCAGCGAGCGCACATGAGCGAGCTTGTCGTCGAGGCTCTGGGTTGCGTCCGGAGGAGCGGGATTCACATCGGTCAGGCCAAGGATCTGGGAGTTCATGGCGTTGGCGTTCCTTTCAGGATTCCCTGCTCCGTGAGCACGCGGAGCAGGTCGTCGATGGTTGGGACTGCGTGTTCGCGGCCTTCGAGTAGCAGCGTCGGCGTTTGTGATTCCTGCCTGGCCTTGAGCGAAACCTCGCGAATCATGCCGGCGGCGACCGTTGCGTTGGTCATGGGATCGATCAGGACGAAGCTTCCGGTGACGCGGTTGTCCGCGTAGCGATCAAGCGCGAGCGGCTGCACGGATTCGAGCTCGACCAGGCCGATGGCGTTCAGCGAAAGAGAGATTGCGGGCTGCTGCGCGAGGGTTGCGACGTCAAGCCGGTGATGCACCGCGACGACCTGCGCCTGCACGATGCGGCTGGTGTGTTTGAGCAGGTAGCGGCGCGCGCGGTCGAGCGGCTGATCGTCCATCCAGACGAGCGAAGCGGTGAAGCGGCTGGTGACGGTTGCGGGCGCGGCAACTGCGACGAGCATGTCTCCGCGGCTGATGTCGAGCTCATCTTCGAGGACGAGCGTGATGGATTGCGGTGCGTGCGCTTGTTCGAGGTCGCCTGAGAAAGTGACGATGCGGCGAACGCGGCTTTTGCGACCGGAAGGCAGCGCCTGCAGCTTGTCTCCGACGCGGATGGTGCCTGCGGCGATCTGGCCTGCGAAGCCGCGGAAGTCGAGGTTCGGGCGGATGACGCGCTGGACGGCAAGGCGAAAGGGAGCCTGCGCCTCGCCTTCGGCTGCGGGCACGGATTCAAGCAGTTCCAGCAGCGATGGTCCTCGATACCAGGGCATGTGGGTCGAGCCGCGTGCGATGTTTTCACCGGCGAGCGCGCTTACGGGGACGAAGTAGAGCTGCGGCGGATGTGAGTCGTTCAGGCCTTGCTGGACCTCGGCGAAGAAGGCCTGGAAGTCGCGCTGGATGGCGTTGAAGGTGGCTTCGTCATAGCCGACGAGATCCATCTTGTTGACCGCGACCACGATGTGTTTCACGCCCAGCAGCGCGGTGATGCAGGCGTGGCGACGCGACTGGATCAGTACGCCTTTGCGCGCGTCGACGAGAACGATGGCGAGCGAGGCGGTGGAGGCGCCGGTGGCCATGTTCCGGGTGTACTGCTCGTGGCCGGGGGTATCGGCGATGATGAACTTGCGGCGCGCGGTGGAGAAGTAGCGATAGGCGACATCGATGGTGATTCCCTGCTCGCGTTCGGCGCGTAGGCCGTCGGTGAGCAGGGCGAGATCGAGCACCCCGGGCGCTGTGGTGCCTTTGCCTTCGATGGAGCGGACCTGGTCGTCGTAGACCGATTGGGTGTCGTAGAGGAGGCGGCCGATGAGGGTGGATTTGCCGTCGTCGACCGAGCCTGCGGTCGAGAAGCGGAGGAGGTCTTTGGTGGCCTCGCCGCTGAGATAAGCGGCGACGTCGAAGGTGGGTGAGACCTCGAGCGGCGCGGGCTCCGGTGCGTGGCCGAAGAGGGGGTTGAAGTCGGGGATGCGCTCGTCCCAGACCTCGGGCTCGCGTGCGGGAGCTCCGTTTGCGGCGAGGAAAACGTGGTCTACCCCCCCTCCGCTGTTTTCTGCTAAAGTCTTCGAAACATTCGAGTTAGGTCTGGACCTGGGGTCTTCCAGAGTTGCACCATTTGTGAGGCGTGGGCTTTTTTCGAGAGGGCTGGACATTAGAAGTAGCCCTCGCGCTTTTTGATCTCCATGGAGCCTTCCTGGTCGTGGTCGATGGCGCGGTTGGCGCGCTCGGAGGAGCGAAAGCCGAGGAGCTCTTCGATGATTTTGGGCAGGGTGTCGGCGTCTGACCGGATGGCTCCGGTGCAAGGGCTGCAGCCGAGCGAGCGGAGGCGGGAGCGGACCATGGTGGGTTGCTCGCCTAAGCGGGCTACGAAGGCCTGCTCGGTGGGGAGGAGGGCGTCACCGCGGAGGTACATGGGGCGCTCTTTCGCGTAGTACAAGTCCACGATAGGGATGGATTCTGCGAGGATGTACTGCCAGACGTCCATCTCGGTCCAGTTGGAGAGCGGGAAGACGCGGATGGATTCACCAACATGGATGCGGGAGTTGTAGAGGTTCCAAAGCTCGGGGCGCTGGTTCTTCGGGTCCCACTGACCAGCCTTATCGCGGAAGGAGTAGATGCGCTCCTTGGCACGGGATTTTTCCTCGTCGCGGCGCGCGCCGCCGAAGGCCGCGGTGAAGCCGTAGTGGGCTAACGCATCGAGGAGGGCTGTGGTCTTGAGCAGGCCGCAGCAGCGCCTGGTATCGAGCGCGATGGGATTGGTGCCGGCGGCGAGCGCGGGCTCATTCCGCCAGACGAGCAGCTCTGCGCCTACTTCGGCGGCCATGCGGTCGCGGAAGTCGATCATCTCGCGAAACTTGTAGCCGGTGTCGATGTGGAGGAGCGGGAACGGGATGGGCCCGGGATAGAAGGCCTTCTGCGCGAGGCGCAGCATGACGGAGGAGTCCTTGCCGATGGAGTAAAGCATGACGGGGCGCTCAAACTCGGAGGCTACCTCGCGAAGGATGTGCATGCTCTCCGCTTCGAGAAGCTGGAGGTGAGTCAGAGGTGCTGAAGACATCAAAGGAACTCCCGTGAGAGCGTCGGGTGCGACGGGCTGCAGCGTGGGCTGCAGGGATCAGTTATGTGGGTGGGAGAGCGCGCGGCCGGGCTAAGCGTTGAGAGTACAACAACAACGAAGCTGGTGGGTGTTCAGCATGGACTCTGTGGTGAGAGTAACAAATGCGATGTGGATGAACAAATGTCGGGAACGCGAATGGTACAGCAGTCGCGGATTCCCTCGGGAATAACGCTCAAACTCTTGATGCAAAGATGTCCGCTGGATCGAAGCCGATTCAAATCCTTCGGCTAAGTGCATCGCAAACGCGGGATGACCGTTCTTTGGTGAATGTTTGCGAAGCAGTGAAAGGGCCTGCTTGCGCTGATTGAGTTTGTGCTAGATTATTGGCATGGCACTGACCTTCCACCGCGCGGCTCTCGGCAGTTTCGATTGTTGCCGCTGTTGTTGTGAAGCAGGTCTTTGCCCTTGCCCGGCGTTCCGGGCTTAGTCGTTTCGCAAGATCTACCGGCTCCCCTCAAAGGAAGACAGCTTGCATCGTTTGATCCAACCGCAGCACTTTCAGCGTTCTATCGCCGCGAGCTCCTCTGAGCTTGCGTGTCGTTGTTGCCGCTGACCCCTGTCGCACCCCTCTTCTTCGATATCCAGCTAACCCATATGTATTGCGGCTGCGGCTGCCCGCATTCCTCTGGAGAGATCTATGTTTCGTCGTACTGTTGCGCTTTCTGCGGTTCTTTTGTCCCCCCTTGCTGTTCAATCCCAGGTTGTCGGCGGCACGATCAGCGGCACGGTGACCGACCCGGCCGGCGCGGTGATTCCGGGCGCCGTCGTTTTGATCCATAACCAGGAAACCGGGGGCGAACGCCACCTGGTGACGGACGGCGCGGGGGCTTATGCGGCGCCTTCAGTGCCGGTGGGCCGGTATACGGTGATGGTCACGCGTGACGGCTTTGCATCGCAGACGCGCACGGATATTTCGCTGACGGTGGGTCAGGCCACGCGGGTGCAGGTCACGCTGCATCCGGGGTCGGTGTCCGAGCAGATCTCGGTAACGGATGCGCCGAGCAACGTGAACATTACGACGCAGCAGGTGTCGGGCCTGGTGGATGAGCGGCAGGTGAAAGACCTTCCGCTGAACGGGCGCTCGTACGATCAACTCATCACCCTGAACCCGGCAACGGTGAACTATACGGCGCAGCGGAGCGGGTCGGTGGGGACGTCGAACTCGTCGGTGGGCAGCATGTTTGCCGTGTCCGGACGGCGGCCGCAGGACAATCTTTACCTGCTGAATGGCGTGGAATACACGGGCGCTTCGCTGATCAATGTGACGCCGGGCGGCACGAGCGGGCAGCTGCTGGGCGTGGATGCGGTGCGTGAGTTCAACGTGGTGGCGGATACGTACTCGGCAAGCTACGGCAAGCGACAGGGTGCGCAGATCTCAATCGTGACGGCCGGCGGGACGAACGCGGTGCATGGGTCGGTGTATGAGTTTGCGCGGAACTCGTTTTTCGATGCGCGGAATTACTTCGACCAGGCGCGGATTCCGGAGTTCCAGCGCAATGACTTCGGGGCCTCGGTGGGCGGACCGCTGCGGCGCAACAAGCTGTTTCTGTTTGCGAACTACGAGGGGTACCGGCAGAATCTGGGCTTGTCCGACGTGACGCTGGTGCCGGACAACCAGGCGCGCGCGGGCTTTCTGCCCAATGCGGCGGGCGTGGAGACGAAGACGACGCTTGCGCCGGCGGTCGTGCCGCTGCTGAACCTTTGGCCGGTGCAGAACGGGCCGGAGCTGCTGGATGGGAACGGGCACCTGACGGGGATTGCCGAGGCTTTTTCCTCGCCCACGCAGCACATTCGCGAGGACTTTGGAACGGCACGGTTCGACGCCAACCTGACTGCAAAGGACCTGCTGTTTGCGGTGTACACGGCGGATGATTCGACCGCCAACACGCCAACGCAGAATCCGCTTTCGCTGATCGACGAGAGCCTGCGGGAGCAGGTGGCGAGCCTGCAGGAGCAGCATGTATTCAGCGCGCATTTGTTGAACACGGCCCGGGCTGGGTTCTCGCGGGCGAGCTTCTACTTCCTGGGCGGAGTCCCGGCGGGCGTTGCGGCGGCGACCCCGAGCTTTGTGCCGGGCAAGCCGGTGGGGGCGATCGTGATTGCGGGCTCGACGGCCTCGAACGGCTCGTCGCAGATAACGGGTGCGGGCGCCAATGTGGGGTCGAACAATGCGATCACGCGCAATTTGTTCACGTTCGACGACCACATCTTCTACTCGCGCGGGCACCACCAGTTTGAGCTGGGCGGGTGGGTGCAGCGGCTGCAGTCGAACGATAACCTGGCGCAGAACCAGTTTGGGCAGGCCTCGTTTGCGTCGCTGGCGACGTTCCTGGCGGGCACGATCAAGACGTTTACGGTGGTGCCGAGCCTGACCGAGTTGAACTGGCGCAGCACCATGAGTGCGGAGTACCTTGAAGACACGTGGCATCCGTTTGCGGACCTGGAGGTGCGGGGCGGGTTGCGCTTTGAGTCGACCAACGGATGGAATGAGGCGAATGCGCGGGCTTCGGTGTATGGGTTCACGAACGGTGTGATCAGTACGACGCCGACAACGGGCTCGGCGGGCTTGACGGACAACCGGGCGAAGTTCCTGCCGGAGCCGCGGGTGGGTCTGGCGTGGAATGTTGCGGGCAAGAATCAGACCAGCGTGCGGGCGGGGTTTGGCATGCATCATTCCCTGCTGGACAACCTGGATTACCGGTTCGACCAGGCGGCTCCGTTCAATACGACGTTGTCGTATGCGGGGACGACGGTCGCGAATCCGACTGCGAGTATGTCCGGCGCGGGGCAGATTACGCCTTCGAACGTGCAGCCGGATATCGCGACGCCGACGGTGCTGGCCTATGACCTGCGGGTGGAGCAGCAGCTTGGCGCAGGCAGCTCGCTGACGCTGGCTTATGTGGGCTCGCACAGCTACCACCAGGTGCTTTCGGAGGACCAGAACGAGCCGCCGTTTGTGATATGCTCGGCTGCCGTGGCGTGCCCGGCGACCAGCCCGGTTGGGACGATCTACTACCCGACGGCGGCGAAGGCGAACCCGCTGGTGGCGAACACGACGTCGTGGATTTCGGGTGGGTCGGGTAATTACAACGCGCTGGAGGTGGACTACCAGCGCCGGTTGCGGCACGGGCTGCAGGCTCGAGCGAACTATACCTTCTCAAAGAACCTGGACAACGGATCAGCGTGGAATACAAGCGTTTCGGCGAACACGCCGGCCTTTGTTTCTGTGCCGCAACTGCCGGCGCTGGACTATGGGCGGGCTGCTACGGACGTGCGGAATGTGGCGGCGTTCAACGGGACCTATGAACTTCCGGTTGGGCGCGGGCAGCGGCTGCTCGCGGGCAGCTCGCCGATGGTAAACCACTTGGTGAGCGGCTGGGAGCTGGGCACGATCGCCACGCTGCAGACCGGATTTCCCTTCTCGCCGCAGCTCGGCTATAACCCGACAAACTCCGGCGACACGCGCAATCCCGTGCGGCCGAACGTACATCCGGCGTTCCTGGGCAGCGTGTATACGCATGGCACGACGGCGCAACGCGTAACGCAGTTCTTCAAACCGGCAGCGTTCACGGCACCCATCAACGGCACGGTGGGGAACACCGGCCGCGATACGCTGACTGGCCCCGGCCTGGCGGAGTGGGACCTGTCGCTGTTGAAGGCGACGCAGTTGACGGAGCGGGCGCGGCTGCAGTTTCGGGCGGAGTTCTTCAACGTCCTGAACCATACGAACCTGCAGACACCAAATGCAGTGGTCTTCAGCTCGGGTGCTGTAGTGAACGCGACGACAGGGGTGATCACGCCCGCAGTCCAGAGCCCGACCGCAGGGGTGATTACCTCAGCGGGCGCCAGCCGGCAGATCCAGTTGGGACTCAAGCTCCTGTTCTGAGATCACTCTTTGCACCTTGATAGGAAACTACATGCTTCTTCGCTACCGTCGCTCCGCAGCGGCCCAGAGTTTAGAGGCAATGCCGGGTGAACTAGAGGGCTCATTCTCTCAATTGGCGTGAGCGGCGTTCTCGTTACCGCTAGTTGCTGGTATGTTGTGATGTCGGCCTACATTGAACGGGACGCCTTGTGGCTGGACTGAGCCCTTGAATGAGAATAGAAGCATGAACACTTCGATAACGATTGTTGGAGCTGGGCGTCGCGCCCGAGCTGGCCCTTGCTGTAGAGGTCAGCGCGGGCGAGCTGCGTCAGCTGCTCCCGCTCTGCTCGATCCGGTGCGAGCATGACGCTCCGCTCCGGGCGGCTGGCGTAATCGGCGGCAACGGCGGCAAGCCGCAAATCCGGGTTGTTGTACTCATGGACGGTTGAGGCTTTTGGAATTCTAGAAACCTGAATCTCGGGCGGTTCCGTCCTGGCTTTGAAGTCCAGCGCGGCGGTTTTGTTTACGTCGGTTGCAAGTCGCTGGCCCAGCGTCTCGGCGTTGTTTGTGTAAATCCTTGCGTCCCCGGAAGCGCGAGAGATCGCAACATAGGCGAGCCGGGTATTGATAAGGCTGCGGCTGAAATCGGTATCTATATTGGCGATAACGCGCCCTGTAGTGAGTCCCTGCGCGATGGGACGTCACGACATAGCCGTGGTCGTACTGACGGAACTCCTTCGGGTCGAAGCTGACGGAACGCTTTTCCTTGCCGTCCATGAGGACAGTAAGGCGTTCCGGTTCCATCTTTGTGATGGTTCCCATATCCCGATTCGAGATTCCCAGCTCCTTGTTCAACGCGGTAAATTAGAGTTGGTCTCTGGTGGCAAACTCGCGGCTGGTCTCCCGAAACACGTTCACACCGTAGACACGCTTCGGATCGTAGGCGACGATGGAGCCGGTTACCAAGCTCGACGGTAAGCCGGTTGGTCCGCCGTCACTCGACCGGACGACTCCAAAGCTGCCGCGCTCGATGCCCCCGGCTTTGCTGCCGCGCTCGTACTGGATCACATCGCCGGGCTTGTACATCGCTGCCCAGGTGCGGTCGGGTCCGGTCATATCGGAACGATGGGCCAGAGTGAGAAACTGCTTGCCGTCCTCGGCAAGCGTTCCGGTTTTCAGCAGCTCCCTCGCACGGCCTCATTGATCTGCTGGCGGCTCTTGTTGTCCGGGGAGACGACGATAATGGTGTTTTCCGGCTTGGCGGCGTAGTCCCTGGCGATGGCAGCGATGCGCTCGGGCGCACTCGTAAGCTGGGTAACGCGGCCCTGATTGGCTAATAGCGCGATTCCCTTCAACAAGCGAACCGGCAGAGGCGGTATGAGCGATGGGAACAGGTGCGAGAGCTCTTCCTCAAGACAGGCGCTCCGGATCAGGAGCTCGCACGGCATCTTAGCCTCGATCACCGGA
>CAXUDC010000117.1:0-11115 GCA_964249685.1 uncultured Acidobacteriaceae bacterium | reverse complement strand
GTGATCGCGGGTGGCTCATCCAGGTGCGCCACCGGTTTCATCCCGCCGATCTGTTGCAGAATGCCAACCTCATGCGACGCACCCCAGCGCTCCACAATCCTGGCGTTCGAATCGAACTTTGAGATCTGCATGCCGCGCACCTTGATCTTCTTGCCCGTAGCCGGAATGCCGTTGAACGGTCCGCCCTGCGTGCCTGTGATCGTATAGGCAAAGCTCACGTTGTCCTCGTCTGAGACCATGTGCTCGACCGCGATCTTGAAGTCAGGAAACGCGGAGTGGAACTGCGTGAACCAGTGAACGAAACCTTCGGGGCCTGGCCCCTGGTCATCCGCGGGATCGTGGTCCTTCACGCCGGGCGCAAATACCTCGGTCAGCCTGGCGAAATCGTAGCTGTTGATGATCTCACCCATCTTCTTCTGCGTTGCGATATTTTCCTCTTTGCTCATTCGAAGCCTCCGTCCCATAGGATGCACACAGTGGGCCAGATGGGGACATCAGGCGGCATGCGAGGCCTTGGCACCCTGTCTCTGGCGCAAAGGGCTCCGCAGTACGAACTTTTCTCCGATGGCAGTATGAGACACTAAGCAGGCTTTTTGTAGGCGGGACGCTCGTACGGGCACATCCGGGACCAAAAGTTTCGCCTGAAACGGCGAAACGCCTCGGGGTTATTTTATAAACAACACGCGATTATTAACTACCGCCAGCGTCAAGCTCGCCGCCGATACTTGATCGCAAACTCATACCCCGCGTTCGGCGGAAACAACTCCGCCATCAGCCGCAGCCGCGCGCCCAAAGCCGCCGGCGCCAGCAGCGGGTACTCCCGTTCCCGCAGCTCCGAATAGTCGAAATCCACCGCCAGCGACAGCTGGTAGATTGCCAGCGCATCCGCGAATGCCGCCTCGAAAAACTCCGTTTTTGCCTTTTCATCGAACTGGGGCGCTTCGAGCAGCGCCGGCTTCAGCGCGCGCTCGGGCCGCTTCTCGCGCAGGTTGCGGCTGGCCGGCGCGGTCGCTGGCTTGTGCCCCGCCAGCGCGTCCTGCCGGGCCTCGAACGCATCCTGGCTCGTCTCGCCGCGCACGCCGCCCAGCGCCTGCGACCACGCCAGATCGACAAACGCCTGCGGAATCCCCGCCGCCGCGGCAAACGCGTGCCCGACGTTGATGTAGAACTCAAACGCCAGCGCAAAATTATCCTCAAGCAGCCGCGCGGAGATGAACACCCCCTCGTGCGCCGGCTCGGACGCCGTCGCGGCCAGGTCGACGTTGCGATGGCAGATCGCCTCGTCCGAAAGCTCCGCCGTATAGTTCACCGCGACCATCGTTGGCGCATCGGGCGCGCCGAGCTTTTTACCCGGCATCTCGGCCAGGGTCAGCGGTACAAAGTAGAACCCGCGCGAGCCCAGCGCCGGCGCGATGGCCGCCGGCACCGCCTCGACGATCCGGTTCAGGTCAAGGTCCGCGATCCGCGTCTCGCCAAAACTGGCAAAGCGAACGCCATTGGGCGAGCGGCGCAGCGTCATCGTGCGCGCGAGCTCGGTTGCGGGGAGGAGGAGAGAAGTTCCGGTCTGTGCGCCTTCGGCCATGTAGGTCTATTCTAAATGGTATGGCAGCAACCGCGTTCGACGAGAAAAAGAGCCTGGCCACCGGATACGTCTTCGGCGCGCCGGTCAAGGACTTCGGCTTCTTCGGCATCACGCTCATCAGCCTCGCAACCGGCATGATGGGCTTCCTGCTGGCGACCTTCCTCGGCATCTTCGCCATGATGGTCTCCGGCCACCGCACCGACCTGAGCCACAGCTACAAGTGGGGAGGCGTGCCCTTCGGCCTGCTCGTCCTCGTCGTGGTCGCCGCCTACCTCGGCACCTTCTGGGCCAAACGAGTCTTCCGCAAGGCCTAGCGAGGCATGTTCAAGTCCGCCTTTGCTTCTGGGATAGGTAGAGGCTCTAGACCCGGATACCTCCGAGCGTAGCTCCTGTTCTTTCGCCGTCATCCTGAGCGAAGCGAAGGACCCCGCATTGGCGCCGCGGCTACACTTCAAGGTAAACGGGTCGAGCCTCGACATTGGATATATTCCAAAGTTGGGCTTCAGCCTGGGAGCTGATCTTCGATTGAACCTCTCGAGACCTGAGTCGACCTTCCGTAGGAGCCTGTTCCCGAAACGGAACGCTTTATTCCACCAAACGACTGATATCACTTGTGTGGAACCGTTTCTCACTGCATGATGGGGTGTCCCCACAAACCCACCAGCGTTCAGGAGCATCCATGCGTCGCTTTCTCGTGTTCATTCTCTGCTTCTTCGTTCCTCTCACCGCGTTTTGCAGCGGACAAAGACAACAGCTACAAAGTTGTTTACGACGGCGGATCAGTCGCCGGCATCAAGTCCGGCACGGAGGTAAAGCTCTTTATCGATCCAGCCCAGATCCGTCTGGGCCACGGCAAGGATGAGCTCGTCACCATCGCTGCAAGTTCCGTAACTGAGCTTTCCTACGGCCAGGACGTGCATCGCCGCATCGGAACAGCGATTGGTCTTGCAGTCATCTCGCTGGGCATCGGCGCGCTCATGGCGTTAAGCAAATCCAAGAAGCACTTCATCGGCATGACCTGGGCAAACGGCGACCTAAAGGGTGGCTTTGCGATGCAATGCGACAAGAATGAATATCGCGGCATTCTCGCGGCACTGGAAGGCATCACGGGCAAAAAGGCAATCGATTCCGACGCAATGAACGTCAAGAACTGACCTTTGACAGGCTGTCATCCTTATCGGCGCACGCAGTCGAAGGACCTGCATTGCGCCAAACCTGGGTGCCCCACTCATGACGGCTTCATCGTCATGAGTGGGGGTGTCTCCCTCACCAAGCGCGAACCACAAAACATAAGGGGGTGCCCCATGATCACCGGAGCGAAGCGACGGTGATCGTGGGCGCAGGCGGTTGCAGGTGCCCAACCCCACGATAAACTCGGCTCCGCCTCCTTGATCATGGGGCACCCCTGCAGTACCAGCCCTTGCGTGGCGATGCGCGCACAACAACCAACCCACTACCGCCCAAACTCAAACTCCACCTTCCCGTCCCGCAGCACCAGCGCCGCGTCAAACGCCTTATCCACCTTACTTTTGAATCCCTTGATCACCCCCGTCCGCCCCTTCCGCACCAGATCCCTCACCTGCACCTCCGTTAGCGTCTTCTTCGCTACCACCATAAAGATTCTGCACGCGCACCCATCGCGAAACCGCGAGCACCCATAGAACCCCTGCCCCTCCCGCCGCGTCAGCACCCCCGCCTTGCACTTCGGGCATATCAGCGCGTCCTTGCCCGCCTCCGCCTGCTTCAGCGCCGGCAGCTTCGGCGCCTCCATCGCCTTCGCCCGGAACACCGCCGGAATATCCTCCCTGAGCCCCCGCGCGACCTCCGCCAGCAGCTCCGCCGGGTCCAGCTTGCCTTCCTCGACCAGCGTCAGCTTCGCCTCCATATCGCCCGTAAGCTCCGCGCTCGCCAGGTGCGGCAACACCTGCGCGATCAGCGCGATGCCCTTCGCCGTCGGCTTGAAGATCTTGCCCTCCCGCACCACATACTCGCGTTCGATCAGTTGTTGCAGGATGCTCGCCCGCGTGGCCTCGGTCCCCAACCCGCGCCCCTTCATTGCCTCGCGCAGCGCGTCTTCCTCGATCTCCCGGCCGGCTGTCTCCATCGCGCCCAGCAGCGTCGCATCGGTGAAGGGTTTCGGCGGCGTCCGCTCCTTCGTCACCACCTCTGCGTCGAGCACAGAAAGCTCCTCCCCAACCTTCACCCCCGGCAGCGACTGTGCATCTTCCCGGTCGACGTCTGCGGCGACAAAGTCCTTATTCCCCGTCAGCACCGTCCATCCCGGCGCCACCAGCCGCGTCCCCCGAGCCCTGAAAGGATGCCCTGCAATCTCCAGGTCGATCCGCGTCTCCTCCGTCTCCTTGTCCGGCAGAAACATCGCCACAAACCGCTCCGCCACGATTAGATAGACCTTGCGCTCGTCCGCCGAGAGCGACCCCGGCGCCCCCTTCGCCGTCGGAATGATCGCATGGTGATCGCTCAGCTTGGACCCATCCACAAACCGTTTGCTCAGCTTCACCTTGCCCGCACGCACGTTCGCCTGCGCGACCGCCGCCTCCTTGCCCGGCAGCCGGATCGACGCCAGCACCTGCGGCAAACCACCCACCATATCCTCCGACAGATACCGCGACGAGCTCCGCGGATACGTAATCACCTTCGCCTCATAGAGCGCCTGCGCGAGTTCGAGCGTCCGGTCCGCCGGCAGCCCGAACCGCCGGTTCGCTTCCTTCTGCAGCTCGCCCAGGTTGTGCAGCTGCGGCGGCGGCACGCGCTTCGGCTTCACGTCCATCAGGGTTACAAGGGCCGGCGTACCCTCCGGAACATCGGCCAGGATCGCCTCCGCCTCCGCCTTCTTCTCAAAATCGTGCTTGCCGGCCTTGTTCAGCGCACGCGCAATAAAGTTCTCGCCCGTCGCCAGCACCAGGTCCGCGTGCACCTCGTAAAAAAACGTCTGCACCCAGTTCGCGATCTCATGGTGCCGCCGCACGATCATCGCGAGCGTCGGCGTCTGCACCCGGCCCACGCTGCAGAGCGTGCCGTTATGCAGCGTGCTGGCCCGCGTGTGATTCATTCCGATCAGCCAGTCCAGCTGTGCGCGCGCCTGCGCCGCCGCACCCAGGTTGTCGTACTCGGCTGAAGGTCGCAAGCGGCCTAAGGCCGCCTCGATTGCATCCTCCGTCAGCGACGAAGTCCAGAAGCGCTTTACCGGTTTGCTACACCCTGCTAAAGCATAGATCCGCCGAAAGATCGCCTCGCCCTCGCGCCCCGCGTCGGTCGCGTTCACGATCTCGGTCACGCGCGGATCGTTCATCAGCCGCCTCACCACCAGGTACTGCTCCTCCGTCCGGGGCTCCGCTAGGTACTTCCACCGGCCGCCCGGAATCATCGGTAGCGCGTCCCTGCGCCAAGGCTTGCCCCACGCCGGATCCATCCCGTCCGGCTCCGCAAACCGCACCAGGTGCCCGACCGCGTACGTCACCAGATCGCTCGGCCCGCGAAAGAATCCCTGCTCCCGGTGCGTGCACCCGAGCGCCTTGGCGATCTCCTTCGCCACCGACGGCTTTTCCGCAACCACGACGCGCACACGCTCAGTTTACCGCCCCCGCGCACCCGCCAGCCCCGCGGATGTCTTTTCGGGCTCATCTTCAAGGCTTGCCATCGCTTGCGCCTGCCGTTTGCATCCAAGGTAAGTGAACATCAAGTTATGTCCCACCATGGAGAACTGCAATGAAGAACATGATCGCCGCTTCCATCGTCGCGCTTAGCCTCACGGGGATCGCCTCCGCGCAGGGTACGGACGCCAAGCTCGCGCACCGCCTCGAGTCCGCACATGACGTCCTGCACCAGCTGATGGCCACGCCGGACAAGGGCGTGCCGCTCGATCTCGCCGCCAAGGCCCAGTGCATCGTCGTCATCCCCTCCTTCAAAAAAGCCGCCTTCGTCTTCGGCGCGGAGTACGGCCAGGGCGTCGCAACCTGCCGCAGCGCCACCGGCTGGAGCGCACCGGTCTTCATCCAGCTCGAGGGCGCCAGCTTCGGCTTTCAGATAGGTGGCCAGTCGAGCGACATCGTCCTGATCGGCGTCAACCACAAGAGCCTTGACGACCTGCTGAAGGATAAGGTCAAGCTCGGTGGAGACATCGCCGTCGCCGCCGGCCCGGTCGGCCGCGACTCGCAGGTCGCCACCACCGAACTCGCCAACGCGGAATTTATCACCTACTCGCGCAGCAAGGGCTTGTTCGCCGGCATCGACCTCAACGGCGACGTCGTCCACCAGAACTCGAAGGACACCGACGCCTTCTACGGCAGCGACCTTCCCTACGCCAAGATCCTGAGCGGCACCGTGCCGACGCCCCCGGCGGCGGCTCACTTCGTCAAGACCTGCAGCGAGCTCTTCAAAAAGGGCCGCAACCAGTAACCTGACCCAACAACCAGTATCCTAAATACAACCGGGTGCCCCATTCACGACGGCTTTACCGTCATGAGTGGGGTTGCTCCTAACGAAACCACTTACCTCAAAAGTGTAGCTGTCGTTCTTTGTTTCGCCGTCATCCTGAGCGAAGCCAAGGACCCCCGCATCAATGCTGCGACTACGTTTCCAGGCCACATCACACCACCATCAACTTCGCCAGTGCAGCTCCACCGGCCCACTCAGCGGATGCTCCCCTCGGCCCGTCAACCGGTTCTGCTTCAAAGCAAAATACCACTTCGCCGGCTTGTCCGCATCATCGATCAGCATCAACGCCGGGTGATACCGCAGCCCCCGTGCCTGCTCGATCATCGTCTCCTGATCCTGCCTGACAAAGCGCGCCCCAAAAAACTTCGCAATCGGCGTTACCCACGGCACGCGGTAAAACACGTTCCAAGCCGCATACACATCGATCCGGCACGTCGACGACGTCACAGGTGTCACCGTCGTCAGCGAGGCAAACCACTTGTCGCCGCAACGAATCGTCTCATAACGCCGGTTCGGCAGCACAAAATCGATCGTCGTCGTAATCGGCTCGCCATACACCCCCAGCAGCTTATAGGGCGCGGAGTTCCCGCTAGGCGCATGCGCCGACATGCGAAACCCCCCAGGAATCGGCTCAAAGTGCTTCGTCTTTTCATGGATCGAAGCCCGCGAACGCCACCACCAAGCCTGGTGTACAAACGGCCCATGCGCCGGGTCCATCAACCCGATGATCCCGTGATCGACATTGCACGGCAGGTCCGCGGTCAGGTGCGCGGAGCGAAACCGCGCGGAAAACGTCGGCACCTCCGGCACCGGCGGCAGCTCACCCTTGATCCTCCCCGCTCCGGCCTCCGGAAGATAAACCCAGGCCGTCCCATCCCGCTCCTGGCAAGGGTAGCTGGTAGCGTAGATCTTCTCCGGCTGCAGCACGTCGAACCCCGTCAGCGACGGAATCTCGCGGCACTGGCCCGTCGTCGGCTCAAACCGCCAGCCATGGTACTTGCACTGCACCGTCTCGCCATCGCACCAGCCGGCCGAAAGCGGAATCCCGCGATGCGGACACAGGTCGCGCATGGCAAACAGCGTGCCATCGTTTTTGCGCCCCAACACCAGCGGCACGCCCAGCAGCAACGCCGTCGTCATCTTCGCCCTGGCGAGCGTGTCCACCCGCGCCGCCGGGTACCACTCCCCAAAGATCAGCTCCGCCGCCGGCCCCGCGGCCATCTCCGCATTGCGCAAAACACTCACCCCCTCATCATAATCCGGGTGCCCCATTCATGACGGCTTCACCATCCTGAGTGCGGAGTCAACCCCATCCCGCGTGTACCCTAGAACCCGTGAACCAAAGCCAAGCCCAAACCCAAGCCCAAACCCAGATCCAAGCCCAGATCCGCCGCAACCGCCTCCTCCTCTTGGCCCTCTGGCTCGCGTTCTACTGCACCGTCACCCTCTTCACCCCGCCCCTGCTCGACGACGCCGACTCCGTCCACGCCGAGGTCGCCCGCGAAATGCTCACCCGCCACGACTTCGTCACGCTCTACGCCAACGGCATCCGCTACCTCGAAAAAGCCCCCCTCTTCTACTGGCTCATGGCGCTTTCAATGCGCGTCTTCGGCGCCACCACCGCCGCCTCCCGCCTCCCACTCGCCGCCTCGGTCGCCGCCCTCGTCCTGGTTCTCGAGAGCTTTGCCCGCCGAGCCTTCGCAAGCACCCGCGCCGGCCTCTACGCCGGCCTCATCACCCTTTCGAGCTTCGGCATCTTCATCTTCACCCGCATCAACATCCCCGACGCGCTGGTCTGCCTCCTCCTCACCGCCGCCCTCTACGCCTTCTGGACCACCGAAAATGCGGGTGCCCTACCTCTCGATTCTGAGAGGTGGGAGGGGACCACTTCCACCTCACGTTCCACCCTCCAACCGTCCCTCCTCTTCGCCACCGCCCTCGCCCTGAACGTCCTCACCAAGGGCCTCATCGGCATCGTCTTCCCCCTCGCCATCGTAGCCCTCTACCTCCTTCTCACCCGAGGCCCCCGCGGCACCCTGCACCGCCTCACCCAACTCCACCCCCTCGCCGCTACCGCCCTCTTCTTCGCCGTAGCCATCCCCTGGCATGTCCTGATCGCGCGAGCCAACCCAGGCCACGGCCACCCCGGCGACCTCACCAACCTCAACGGCCACTGGCAAGTCCCCCTCCCCACCGAAGGCAACGTCCACGGCTGGGCCTGGTTCTACTTCCTCAACGAGCAGCTCTACCGCTACCTCAACCTCCGCGTCCCCCACGACTACGACACCGCCCCCCTCTGGCTCTTTCTCGGCCTCATCGCCGTCTGGCTCATGCCCTGGTCCGCCTGGCTCCCGCAGGCCCTCGCCCAGGCCTGGCCCCGCACCCGCCACCTCCGCACCCTCACCCCCGCCCAGCGCACCAACCTCCTCCTTCTCCTCTGGGCCGCCCTCCCGCTCCTCTTCTTCACCTTCTCCACCCGCCAGGAGTACTACGTCCTCCCGTCCCTTCCCCCCCTCATCCTCCTCATAGCCCACACCCTGGCGAGTCCTTCCTCAACCCACCCACAAAATTGTCATCCTGAGCGGAGGCCCTCAGCTTCATCGAGGGCCGCAGTCGAAGGACCTGCATTTTCCTCCCCGGCAGAACTGTCCCGGGTGCCCCATTCATCACAGCTTCACCGTGATGAGTGGGGAGTATCCCTAAACCCAACCACCCCCCTCCTGATCCTGGGCACCACTCTCTCCACCATTACCACCTTCTTCCTCCTCCACACCAAACCCCCCGCCCCCACCACCGACCTGGCCACCCTCCTCCAGCAAAACCCCGGCGACTACGCCCTCTCCTTCGGCCACTTCCTCGACCTCAACGCCCAGGCCCTCGGCCTCTTCCGCCTCCCCCTCGCCCTCACCGCCGTCGCCCTCTGCGCAGGGCCCCTGGCGAACTACCTCCTCCGGAGAATGCAGAAACCCCACGCCGCCACCCTGAGTCTCGCCGCCGCATCCTTCCTGTTCCTCGTCGCCGCGCACCAGGGCCTGCGCATCTTCTCCCCTACCCTCACCTCGTACCAGTTAGCCGACGCCATCCGCCCCCAGCTCCACGCAGGCGACCTCCTCGCCATCCACGGCGAGTACGAAGCCGGCAGCACCCTCGGCTTCTACCTCCGCCGCAACGACATCCACATCGTAGAAGGCCGCAGCTCCAACCTCTGGTATGGCAGCTTCTTCCCCGACGCCCCCGCGATCTTCGAGACCCGCGAAAGCATCGCCCAGAAATGGTCAGGCCCCCAACGCATCTTCCTCTGGCAAGATCCCCAGGACCACGACCGCCCACCCTTCCCCCTGAGCCCCATCTACGTCCTCGCCTCGAGCGGTGGCCACCAGATCCTGAGCAACCAACCCAATCGATAAGTTGACGATTGACATGGCAGATCAGGCGTCCAATACTCAAGAGAGCGGAGGCCCTGATGACAATCCAGATAGGCAATGCGGAAGTAGAGGCGTTGATCGTGGACCGCATGGCAAGCGGGAGCTTCGAGTCAGTGGAAGAGGCACTGCGGTTTGTGCTGCAAGCGGCACCTCCTTCGCCCATTTCCGAAATCCCTCAACGCAGCTGGGCAGAGATTTTTGAGGCAGCGCAAGGCCTGGGTGGCGATGATCTGGACTTCTCCAGAGATCAGTCGCCGGGACGGGAAGTGAGCTTCTCTTGAACTTGCTCAACGGACGCATGATCGATACGAACGTTGCGTCTGAGCTCATTCGGCAAGTACCGGAACCGCGGGTCAAAGCATGGATTCAGGTACAGCCCAAGAGAGAACTTTACGTCAGCGTCATCGTACTGGGGGAACTTCAGAAAGGATTCGAGCGACTCCCCTATGAAAAGCGCAGACATTCGCTGGAAAGTTGGTACAGCCAGGACTTCGTGCCTGGTTTTCAGGACCGTGTACTTCCTGTGACTCGGGAGATTGCTGAGCTTTGGGGAATCCTTGATGAGCGCTGCCGACAAAGGGGCTTGTCGCTGCCTTCACCGGACGGCCTCATCGCTGCTACCGCTCTCGTACATGACCTCATCGTTGTTACGCGGAACGTAAAGCACTTTACTCATACGGGCGTACGCATCCTCAATCCTTGGGAAAGTTAGAAGTGCGCACCAGAACTCACACAATCCCGCCTCGCGATCCTCGCATACGTTCCAGGCCTGCTTCTGCTCTGCTGGCTCTTCGCCGTCGTCCTCGGCTCACGCGGCATCGGCATCCACTTCACCCGCTGGCCGCTGCCCGGACCAGCTACACTAATCCCGACCATGCCCGCGCCCTCCTTCGAACTCCGCCACGTCCCGCTCTTCGCGCTCCTCGACGACGATGAACTCGCCGTCCTCGCCCAGCAGGTCGAGCTGCGCACCTTCGCCGCGCGCCAGCGCATCTACAAACTCGGCGACCCCGGCGACCGCGCCTACATCCTGCTCACCGGCGCCGTCCAGGTCTCCACAGTCGACGAAGACCACCAGCAGGTCGTCGTCCACGAGCCCACCCACGGCGAGTTCTTCGGCTTCGCCTCCATGCTCGACGCCAGCCCCCACCAGACCTCCGCCTTCGCCACCGAGGACACCACCTGCCTCGAGATCGACCGCAACGACATCTCCATCCTGCTCCAGACCAAGCCGCTCGCCGGCATGGACATGATGACCGTCCTCGCGCGCCAGTTCCACGCCTCGCAGGCCCTCATCCGCATCCGCGCCGCGCGGAACCCCAACGTCGTCATCGAAGAAAAGGAAACTCCCGGCGAGCGCATCGCGGACAAGGTCGCCAGCTTCGGCGGCTCCTGGACTTTCATCATCACCTTCGCGGTCGTGCTCGTCGTCTACACCTCCATCAATGTCGTGCTGATGAACGTGGACCCCAAGCACGCCTGGGACCCCTACCCGTTCATCCTGCTCAACCTGTTCCTGTCCATGCTCGCGGCTATCCAGGCGCCCGTCATCATGATGAGCCAGAACCGCCAGGACAAGAAGGACCGCCTCCGCTCCGAGCTCGATTTCGACGTCAACGTCCGCGCCGAAAGCGAGATCCAGTCCCTCACCCG
>CAXUDC010000116.1:0-11205 GCA_964249685.1 uncultured Acidobacteriaceae bacterium | reverse complement strand
CGATGAAGTAAAGCTCGCGATGCCAGACCACCAGGTTGGCGTTGCGCGCGGTGCGGTCCACGTTCTGGGTAAAAGCGTCGCACCAGACGGCGAGCGAAGCCTCTTCCGCGGTCGCCCGGTCGCGCGCGGCGGGGTCGAACATGGTCGCGCCCGGCAGGTAATCGAGCGCCAGGTTCCACCCGACGCTTGCCTTCAGCAGCTGCCGGATCTCGGCATCGGGCTCATTGCGGCCGAGCACCTCGTCGATCTCGATCAGCACCAGCTCCGGCACGCGCAGCCCGAGCGCGCGGCCGATCTCGCCCGCGACTACCTCCGCGACCAGCGCGAGCGGCCCCTGGCCGGCCCCGCGAAACTTGACGACGTACATCCCCAGGTCGTCAGCCTCCACAATCGCAGGCAGGCTTCCGCCCTCGCGCAGGGGAAGGACATAGCGGGTTGCGGTCACGGTGCGGAGCATGAACTGAGTTTAGAATAGACCGCAGGAGAAGCCCCATGGCCGCGACTGAGAACCATATCGTCCAACTGACACCGGATGTTGCCGCTATCGCCCAAAGAGCCGTGAACAACGGAAGCTTTGCCTCTGTAAGTGATTTTGTAGAGCAGGCGGTTTACACATGGAAAGAAGCGCAGCCACTGGATGCCGAGGAAGTGGAGTATCTGAAGGCAAAGGTGCAGGAATCTCTAGACCTGGGCGGGCCTTATCTAACGATGGAGGAAGTATTCGATCCGCTTCTGGCTAAACTGCAGGCACTGGTCGACGCACAGGAGAGCGACGCAAAGTGAACTGTGTCCTAAGAGAAATGGTCCGCCGTGACCTAAATCTTATAGGCGCTCAAGTTGCCATGCGCAATCCGGAGCGAGCTGTTTTCCTGCTTGGCGAACTGCGAGACAAGATGTTGGCGATATCACAGAATCCGTATCTCTATCAACGCAGGCCAGAGCTGGGCGAGTCTTCGAGGGTTCTAAACTACAAGGGATACAACATCGTTTTCTCTATCGACGATGAGAGTGTACTTTTCGAGCGTATCGTGCCCGACTTTCGTGACTTGACCCGCATCACTTGACTCTACCGCTGGCAGCCTGGGCAGTAGATGGTGGTGCGGCCGCCGACGATGACCTTTTTAAGCGGACGCGCGCAGTCCTTGCAGGTCTCGCCGGCGCGGCCGTAGACCTTGTGTTCCAACTGGAAGAAGCCGCGGACGCCGTCCGCATCCACGTAGTCCGAGACCGACGAGCCGCCCAGTTGGATGGCGTGGTGCAGCACGTCGACCAGCGCGAGACGCAAACGAAGCAGGGCTTTGCGGCTGATACTGCCGGCATGTTTTGTGGGGCGGATTCCGGCGCGGAACAGGCTCTCATCGGCGTAGATGTTGCCCACTCCATGCAGCAGCGACTGGTTCAGCAGCGCGGCCTTGATCGGTGTCTTGCGCCCGGCGAAGAGGGCTACGAAGTCGTCCTCGCTGATGGTGAGCGGCTCGGCTCCGGGACCGTCGTAGCGCTCGCGCACGACGGAGAGCCGGCCGAAGCGCCGCGCGTCGACGAAGCGAAGTTCGTTTCCGCCGCTGAGCGTCAGCACCGCGTGCGTGTGCGTGGGCTGCGGCACGGAAGGCGCGGAGACGAGCAAGCGGCCGGTCATGCCGAGGTGGATCAGGAACTCGGAGCCACCTTCAAGCCGCATCACGACTGTCTTGCCGACGCGCTGGACGCGCTCGATCTTCGCGCCGGTCAGGACTTCGGCGATCTCGGCCTCAGGCGACTTGAAGGTTTGCGGCTTGCCGCTGGTCCAGACCGCGTCGATGCGCTGGCCATGCACGCGCTCATGCACGCCGTTCGCGACAGTCTCAACCTCGGGTAGCTCCGGCACGCGTTCCAACCCTCAACGCTCAGTATAAAATGAAGCATGGGCGCATGCTGTTCGCGCACTCCCACCCGCAGCAATCCGGAGCAGTTCAAAGTGAACAAACCGCAGCGCCAGTCCGCCGTGATCCTTGGTGCCCAATGGGGCGATGAAGGTAAGGGAAAGATCGTAGACGTACTCTCGGAAAAGTTCGACATCGTCGCGCGCTATGCGGGCGGCCACAATGCCGGGCACACCGTCATCATTCACGGGCGCAAGTTTGTTCTGCAGTTGATTCCCTGCGGCGTGCTGCGGCCGGGCTGCAAGGGCGTCATCGGCAATGGCGTGGTGCTCGATCCGGCGGCGTTCCTGAATGAAGTTCGCAAGCTGCGCGAGGCTGGTTTGCCGGTCGATGGGCAGCTGTTTGTTTCGGACCGCGCGCAGGTCATTCTTCCTTATCACCGCATGATCGAGCTTGCTGCGGAGACGGCTCCGGGCCGCCAGCCGATCGGGACGACCCGTCGCGGCATCGGGCCGGCTTACGAGGACAAGATTCATCGCAACGGGCTGCGCGTCGCGGACCTGCTGAACACTTCGCTGCTGCGGACGCACATCCAGAACGCGTGCCACGAGAAGAACACGATCGCGCACGCGCTGTTCGGCACCGAGCCGCTGGACCCGCGCGCGATGTATGAGGAGTACGCGCGCCTGGCCGAGCAGGTTGCGCCGTTCGTCACGGATACGGCCGTGATGCTGAACGGCGCGATCGACGAAGGGCAGAACGTGATGTTTGAAGGAGCGCAGGGTGCGCTGCTCGATATCGACCACGGAACGTACCCGTTTGTAACCAGCTCATCTTCAACCGCCGGCGGTGCGGTAACTGGCACCGGCGTGGGACCGACGAAGATTGGCACCGTGATCGGCGTGACGAAGGCGTATGTGACGCGCGTGGGCGAAGGGCCGTTTCCGACCGAGATCGATGGCCACTCGGCGGAACTGCTGCGCGCTCGTGGGCAGGAATATGGCGCGGTCACGGGCCGTCCGCGGCGCTGCGGCTGGCTGGACCTGCCGCTGCTGCGCTACAGTAACATGATCAACGGGACGGAGTGGCTGGTCGTGACCAAGATGGACGTGATGGACGAGTGCGCGGAGATCCCGGTGTGCACGCATTACGAGGTCGACGGCAAGGTGACGGATCGCGTGCCGGCGGACATTCGCGGGTTCCGCGCGATCAAGCCGATCTACAAGGTGTTGAAGGGCTGGCACTGCTCGACCGAGGGCATTACCGAGTACGCGAAGCTGCCGCAACTGGCGAAGGAGTACCTGGATTTCATCGAGCAGGAGTCGGGTGCGAAGATCGGGATGATCTCTACCGGCCCGGATCGCGTGCAGACGATGACGCTGCCTGGGTTTGAGGCGGCGATTTCGTAGTCAGGGGTTAAGAGGCTTTTCCCTTAGTTGCAGTGCAGCAACAGCCGAAACCGCAGATCCCTGTGGGATGACAATGAAATACAAGTGCGCCGCCTTTTGTTGTCATTCCGTAGCGAAGCGGAGGAATCTGAGGTCAGGACCGGCACCACACCTCGGGAAGATGATCTAAGGTGGGTCTAACTAAATCTTTAATCGCTCTCTCTATAAGCGCCGGGGTTAAAGCCCCTCATTCCATTGGCTTTTCGTGGGACTAAAGTCCCACGCTTCCACCCAAGTACTTACGCAGAGACTCCCTAAGTATGTACATGGGCAAACGTGGCCGCCAGTCTCAGGGGTGTTCTTCGACTGCCGTGGGAGGGCCGCCGTGGCGGCCGCTATGGCCGCCCACGGGCACGCGCGTGGCCTCGAAGTTGGTGATCTTCCACAGGCCGGCGGGGTTGCGCTGGTAGATGCGCGTGTAGAGGAAGGTGCCCTTGAGCTCGACGCCGTCGTTGGTGCCCTGGATGTCGGAGTGCGAGGTGACGATGGCGACCGAGCCGACGACCTTCACCTTGAGGTCGGTCAGGTCCATCCGGGTGATGAGGAGCGAGCGGTTGCGCAGGCGATCAAGCTGCGCGCTCTTGGTGTTGACCTGGCCGGTCCAGGAGATGCCGACGTAGTCGTCGGAAAGCAGCTTGTCGAGCCCGGCGACATCGCCGGTGAGGGTCGCGGTGCGCCACTGCTGCTCGAGATCGGCGACCTGCTCGCGGGCGTCTCTTTTGGCGACATGCCGGGACAGCCCGCCGGGCAAAGGCACCGCGCGCGCCGCCATGGGCAGAGCGCAGAGGCAGAGCGAGGCGACGAGCGTAAGCGGGGGCAGGCGCGACATGGACTTACCCGGGATACTATGCGGATACGCGCCGGGAGTCAAAGAACTTCCGGGGGATGCGGTTCGATTACCGGAGTCACGGCGCGTCAGGCGACCGCGATGAGGGTTTCGACGGCGCGCTCGCGCATGCGCTGGTAGAGGCCGGCGATGGCGAACTCCTTGAAATGAGGAGTGTTGCGGTGGGCTTCGAGGGCGGCTTCGTCGACGTACTGCTCGTAGATGAGGACGGTAGAGGGATCGGACTCGATGAAGTGGGCGATGTAGGAGACGCAGCCGGGCTCGAGACGCGAGGCGTGGGTGAGGGAGGTGAGGATGGTGCGGATTTCGTCATGGTCTTCGGGGAGGAAACGCATGCGGACGGTGAAGGTGAGCATTTTGGTCCTTTGGGGAAAGCTAACACAGTGGGGGGAGTGGTGTGGGTGCTTCGGTTAGCGAACAGTTGAGCGATCGGGTTGGAGTGACTTTCCCCACGATAGCCGCGATGAAGCCGCGGTGATCATGGGGCACCCCGGAGTTTGGTTGTTGTTTTAGATCATTTTGCCTTCGAGTGTAGTGCTGGTCCGAACCTCGGATTCCACCGCTTTGCTACGGAATGACAACAAAAACGGTAGTTGTATTTTGGTTGTCATCCCGTAGGCATCTGCGGTTTGGACGGCGCCACCCCCTCAGGGAAATGCTTTAGTCGTTGCGGAAGCGGTGGATGAGGCGGCGGTCGCGTTTGCTGGGGCGGTTTGCCGGGGCGGTGTTGAAGGCTCGGTCGAGCGGGCTTTGCGTCTTGCGGGCTTCGGCGGCTTTCTGGCGGGCGTCCTTGCTGGCGGCGGTCTCGCGGTAGTAGGTCTGGGCGAGGGCGGCGGGGCCGCGAACCTCCGACAGGACGAGCACTTCGACCTCGAAGAGGCCGGCCTCGGAGGTGATGTGGAGCAGGTCTCCCAGGCGGACCTCGCGGGCGGATTTGGCCTCGTGGCCGTTGGACTGGATGCGGTTCAGGTCGCAGGCCTTGGAGGCCAGCGCGCGGGTCTTGAAAAAGCGCGCGGCCCAGAGCCACTTGTCGATGCGGGTGCCGGTCATGAGTCGATTCTAGTGGAGTTGCCGGGACCGTGGCTCTGCTAGGCTGGAGAGGCTTTCAGGGGGACATATGGGGGCTCGGTTGGGTTGGCTGCTTCTGTTTTGCCTCGGGCTTCGGGCGGCGGCGCAGGAGGTACCGCGGGGGGAGTATCCGCGGCCGGATTTTGCGCGCGCCCAGTGGCGCAGCCTGAACGGGCCGTGGAGCTTCGCGTTCGACGACGCGGACCAGGGCCTGGCGCAGCACTGGGAGGGCGGGAGCAAGCTGCTGGCACGCACGATCGTGGTGCCGTACGCGTTCGAGACGCGGCTGAGCGGCATCGGCGATACGGGTGCGCACGATGTGTTCTGGTATCGGCGCGAGATCGCCGTGCCAGCCGAGTGGGCAGGGAAGCGCGTGCTGCTGCAGTTCGGCGCGGTCAACTACGACGCGAGCGTGTGGGTAAACGGAGAGTTTTGCGCGGAGCACCACGGCGGGCAGACCGGCTTCGTGTGTGATGCGACCGATCATCTGCGGGGCAAGAAGAACACGGTGACAGTGCGGGTGCACTATGCGACGCGCGACCGCTCGCTGCCGCGGGGTAAGCAGACGTGGACCCAGGCCGAGGGTATCTTTTACGACCGGACGACGGGGATCTGGCAGCCGGTGTGGATGGAGCCGGTGGACGCGGCGCACCTTGCCGGGCTGCGCGTGACGCCGGATGTGGACGGCGCGCAGGTGCGGGTGGAAGGCCGCTTGAGCCGGGTGCAGGCCGGGGCGAAGTTGCGGGTGACGGCATCGCTGGGGAGCTTTACGCAGACAGCCACGCAGGCCTTTCAGGAGGATGCGGCCGGCGTGACGCTGACGCTGCGCTCGGGCGCGCAGGGCCAGCAGCTCTGGTCGCCCGAGCACCCGGCCCTGTACGACCTGCGGCTGGAGGTTCTGGACGCGCAGGGCGTCGTGCTGGACACGGTGACGAGTTACTTCGGGCAGCGCAAGATCGGCATCAGCGGTGGCAAGGTTACGCTGAACAATGAACCGTATTATCTGCGTCTGGTGCTCGACCAGGGGTACTGGCCGGAGTCGCTGCTGACGCCGCCGACGGACGCGGCAATGATTGCTGACATTCGCGCGACGAAGGCGTTCGGCTTCAACGGCGTGCGCAAGCACCAGAAGGTGGAAGATCCGCGGTGGCTCTACTGGGCCGACCGGATGGGGCTGCTGGTGTGGGGCGAGATGGCCGACGCGCAGGACTTCGACGCGCAGTACGTGGAGCGGATGACGCGGGAGTGGATGGAGGTCGTCGCGCAGAGTTACAACCACCCCTCGATCATGGCGTGGGTGCCGGTGAACGAGAGCTGGGGGATTCGGCCGGAGCCTACGGCGGCACCGGAGCGGGCGGCGCACCTGGAGTCGCTGTACTACGTGACCAAGGCGCTGGACCAGACGCGGCTGGTAATCGATAACGACGGCTGGGAGCATACGGGTGCGACGGATCTGCTGACGCTGCATGACTACTCGCCGACGCGGGACGCGCTTGAGAAGAACCATGAGGGCCTGCGCGAGACGCCACCGCGGCTGTTGGCGGTGTCGCCCGAGAACCACCATGCGGCGCTGCTGCCCGGCTTCCGCTATGCGGGGCAGCCGGTCGTGTTGACGGAGTTCGGCGGGATCGCGTACCGGCCGGATACGACGGCGGGGAAGAACGACTTCGGGTATTATGGGCCGGCGCGCTCGCAGGTGGAGATGCTGACGCGGATGCGGGAGCTTGTGGATGGGGTGCTGGCGCTGCCGCTGGCGGGATACTGCTATACGCAGCTGACGGACGTGCAGCAGGAGGTGAATGGGCTGGAGACGTTCGACCGGAAGGCGAAGGCGGATGCAGGGAGGTTTGCGGAGATCTTTGGGCGGAATCCTGGGGGGTTGCCGTGAGGGGTCGTGCCGCATCGGTCGAACCGCAGATCCCTACGGGATGACAACAAAATACAAATGCGGCTCCTGATGTCTTTACAGAACATCCGTGGATCGCTTTTTGTTGTCATTCCGTAGCGCAGCGGAGGAAGCTGCGGTTCGAACCCGCACTACAGCTTCGGGGAATGGTGCCGTGGCAAATCATGGGGTCGGGCAGGAGGTTGGCGTTTTGACGCCATCCACGACGACCCAGCCGTTGTCCGCGGTCGGGTGGGTGGAGCAGTGGACGTCGTGTACGCCCGCGACCCACTTGCCGCCGGTGGTGTAGCCCTCGCCGAAGGCGAACACGCTCTGGCCGGCTTTAGCGGAGACGACGCCGTCGAGCGTGTCGTTGATGGCGATCTGAACGAACCTGTTGCCATAGCCGGGCAAGTCCGCCTGCACGGTGATCAGGTGATGGCTGCCGTGCGCGCCGCCATGGTTCACGGTCGTTCCGGTGGCGATGCCGCAGACCATCACGTTTTCCGTGTAGCCCCTGGGGTGCGCCTTTACCATGTCGGCGAGCTTCTGGTTCACGTCCGGCGTGCAGGCGGTGGGCACGGGAACATTGGTGGCCGCGGCGGCGTGGCGCCGGGGAGTCTCTGCGGCGACGCTGCCGGTCAGCAGCACGCAGAGGCTCGCCAGGGTACAGGTCATCATGATCTTCATTAGCTTCTCCTTTGCCACGCTTTTTGTACCACATCCGGCGACTTACCAAGACGCTTGCCGGCAACTTACTCCGGGCGCCCGCGTGTGGGTAAGTGGCCGGTAACTAAAGTGCGTCTGCCGGATTGCCGATGAACCACGTTTGGTACACGATATCCACCTGTTTTTGCTGCAATCCCGCTGGAAGGTCTTGCCTGGGTGGGGCACTCAAGGGATACTCCGATAAGAGTAACCTCCTGGCCCTGAGACCTATCATCGTGACGCGCTACTCCCGCCAAGACGTCCTGCGTATTCTGCACCTGCGCACCCGGCAACTGGTGGCGTGGGAGCGCGAAGGACTGATCCCCGCCATGGCGGACGGCGAGCAGTACTCCTTCGAGCATCTGGCGCGTATCCGTGCGCTGCGCGAGATGCGGTCCAAGCGCATGACCGCGCGCAGCATCCGCGCGCACGTGGACGCCATGCAGAAGGTGGCCGGCATGCGCAACCCGCTGGGCGAGACGAGCGCCGTGCGCCAGGGCGCGCGGCTCGCCTTCCGGCACGGCGGCGCGCTGATGGAGGCTACGACGCTGCAGCTGGCCTTTGATTTCGGCACGGCGACTGGGGGCGGCGGGCGCACGTACGGCAGCCAGCTTAAGCTGGTCGACGAGCAGTTTGCCACGGGCGAGCCGGGCAATGCGCGCGAGGCGGCAGAGGTGCAGGAGATGTTTGTGCGCGCGGTGCAGCTCGAGGAGAACCCGGCCACGCTCGAGGAAGCTGTGCTGCTCTATGAGGAGCTCCTGCTGCTGCGCCAAGACCATGCTCCGGCCTGCATCAACCTTGGTACGATCTTCTACAACCAGCGCGACTTTGCGCAGGCCGAAGCCATGTACCGGCGAGCGACCGAGGCCGATCCCGACTACGCGCTCGCGTTCTTCGACCTGGGCAATGTGCTCGACGAGCGGCAGCGGCTGGCGGAGGCAATCCTGGCCTACCAGCGCGCGATCGAGATCGTGCCCGGCTACGCGGACGCGCACTACAACCTGGCGCTCGCGTTCGAGCGGCAGGGCGAGCGGCGGCGCGCGCTGCGGCACTGGATGGCGTACGTGCGGCTGGACCCGGTGGGCCCGTGGGCAGCGCACGCCAAGGGCCAGGCGCGGAAGATTCTGGGCATGGAGAAGCTGCGGATCGTCAGCCGCAGCGGGCGGAAAGTGGCGTCGTAGCGGTTGCGGAGGCTTGCGGTGCCGCATAGAATCGTGGGGAGGTGTCGTAATGCCCATCATCAGCGTCAACGTTCCAGACGAGCTTTACGCGCGCCTGCAGAAGCTCGCCACCGACATGGAGTACACAGTCGAGGAGTGCCATGTGTGGGCGCTGGAGGATTTTATCGCCGAGGATCGGCCGGCGATGGATGCCCTTCTTGAAGGCATAAGGGATGCAGACGAGGGCCGGCTGATCGCGCATGAAGAGGTGATGGAGTGGGCAACATCCCTGTTGACTCCAACTCCAATCCCGATGCCGGCAGCAAAGTCGCTTCTTCATAAGCTGGCGAGCTGATGCGGGCACGCTGACGGAGAAAGCCGGTCGTGAACTCGACGAGATTCTTGCCTACATCGTCGACCAGAGCGAGCAGAATGCCAAGATGGTTCTTGAGCGCATCGAGCACATGGTTTTGCTCCTGTGCACCGCTCCAGGCATGGGCAAGTGATCGACAGCCGTGGCAACCGCGAGGCGGCCGTCCCCAGGACTCCCTATCTGCTTGTATATCGAGTCGTCGGCGGCGAGATCCAACTTCTCTCCCTTCGGCGTGGCTCTCGCAGGCGAGAGAATCAGGGTTGAACCGCTCCTCACGTGCGTGCCGGCAGGTTCGCGCCTCCACCCAGTTACACTATGGTCAGGCCACTCGGGATGATTACCTCTACCAGTACGCTTTCGGGCACTCCGCCGGGCAATCCACCGGCGAGGGGGCATGCCCCGCTGCCTTTCCTGGGGCTGGCCTGCGCAGTGGGTGTCTCGTCCATTTACTACAATCAGCCGCTGCTCGGGGCTATGGCGAGCACGTTCCACTCGTCGGAGGCGCATATCGGTTTTGTCGCCGTGGCCACGCAGGTGGGCTACGCGCTGGGGCTGCTGTTTTTTGTCCCGCTGGGGGACGTGATGGAGCGCCGCGCGCTGATGATGCGGATGTACGCCGCGGTTGCGTTCGCGCTGCTGCTAGTTGCGTTCGCGCCGAAGCTGATCTGGCTGATCGCCGCCAGCGTGCTGGTAGGAATGTTCGCGTCGGTGACGCACATTGTGCTGCCGATCGCGCCGGACCTGGTGCCGGACAAGCAGCGCGGGCGTGCGATCGGTGTCGTCATGACCGGCCTGCTGCTTGGCGTGTTGCTGGCGCGCACCTTCTCCGGGTGGGTCAGTAGAATCCACGGTTGGCCCTTGGTGTTTATCGTGGCGGCGGTCATCAATGTCGCGTTTGTGCCCCTGCTGTGGCGCACGATGCCCCTGCTGCCGCCACGCCATGCGCTTCGCTACGCGGAGGCGATAAAGTCGCTCTGGACCCTAATTCGCACCGAACCCCTGCTGCGCGAGGCCTCGGTCGTCGGCGGTCTCGTGTTTGCCTCGTTCAGCTGCTTCTGGACCACGCTCGCCTTCATGCTGGAGGCCAACTACAAACTGGGGCCGGGCATTGCGGGCACCTTTGGCGTGGTGGGCGCGGCGGGCGCGTTGGTGGCGTCGTTTGCGGGCCGCATGGCAGACCGCCGCGGCGCGCGCTGGGTCATCCATGCCGGAATTTCGACGCTGGCGTTCTCCTACCTGCTGCTCTGGGGCGTCATCGAGATGCGCTCCAGCCTGCTGCTGCACATGGTCGGGCTGGTCGTGGGCGTGGTCATCCTGGATGTTGGCGCGCAGATGACGCAGGTCGCCAACCAGACCCGGATCTTCGGCCTGTTGCCCGCCGCGCGCAGCCGCATCAACACGGTCTACATGGTGGTGTACTTCAGCGGGGCCGCACTTGGCTCGTGGCTTTCGAGCCTGGTGTGGACGCACTACCAGTGGAACGGCGTCTCGCTGCTGGCGCTGGGCTTCATCGCGCTGGCGGGCCTGCGCCACATTACCGGCAGCAAGGATGGAAGCGGCAAGGCTGCGGGCCTGTCCGAAGCCATGACCCAGGCGTAGGTCCTATGTCAGCCTGGGCCCAAACAATTGGGCAAGGCCGCGGTCTATCGTAAAGCAGCAGGGCGTAGTTGGCCGGCACCGGCGTCGTAGATGAAGTCGGTAATGGACTCATCGCCGATGCGTTTCATGACTTCGTCAATGACGGGCAGGGGAACTACAAACCATTCGCGAGGCGCCACGGCTATCCCGAAACGGTCGGGTAGACGGAGCTGAAGCTTTGGGCGAGCACGGAGTACGCCTCGCCAAAGGGGTTGATGG
>CAXUDC010000115.1:0-11357 GCA_964249685.1 uncultured Acidobacteriaceae bacterium | reverse complement strand
TGACGATAATGACCGCCTACGGCGCTAGGTGGATCTGCGCTGCAGCTCTAACAGCATGCGCTATAGAGCATTACCCCGAAGGTGTGGTGCTGGTCCGAACCGCAGATTCCTACGCTTCGCTACAGAATGACAACAAAAGAGGCAGTTGTCTTTTTGTTGTCATCCCGTAGGGATCTGCTTCTGTTCGAGTACACAGCTACAGGCGAACAGCGCTATTGCACCGTCAGGGTGTAGGTGGAGGTGTGGGTCAGGGTGCCGTCAGTGGCCGTGAGGGTGTAGGTGTAGGTGCTGGGCGGTGTGGAGGCGAACGGGGCGGTTGAGCCGCAGCCTGAGGTGGCTAGAGCGAGGATCAGCAGCGCGCTGAGCAAGCCCGCGAACTTCGTCAAGCGACGGTCGCGCAGGACAAGTGTGCCCGCCCCCACGAGGGCGAGCAGGGTCAGGATACCCCCGGGATCGCTGATGGTGGAGAGGCCGGAGGATCTGGCGCGGCTTGTCGTGATGAGGACCGCGACGTTCAGCGGGACGACGGTGCCGTTGGTGGGGTTGGCCGCCAGCTTGAGCGTGGGCGTGGACGGGGTGCAGGTGGAGCCGGCCGGTGCTCCGGTGCAGGAGAGGCTGACCGTGCCCGTGTAGCCGCCGAGCGAGCTGAGCGTCAGGTTCACACTGGCGCTGTTTCCCGCCGTGAGCGAGCCGGAAAGCGTGGCCGGCGTGAGGGAAAAGTCGGCGGCCTGGATGATGATGCCGGTGCCGCTGAGTGCGCTCGAGACAGTGATCCCCGAGGCCGAGACGATGAGGGTGCCGGCGCGGACGCCGGCCGCTGTGGGCATAAAGGTGACGTTGACGGTGCAGGTGGCGGAGGCGGCCAGAACGGCCGGGCAGGTGCTGGTCTGGGCGAAATCACCGCTGCTTTTGACGCTGGTGATGTTGAGGGAGGCGCTGCCGGTGTTGCTGAGGATGAAGCTCCTGGAGGTGGAGATGGCGGCAACGGGTACGCTGCCGAAGTCCTGCATGGAGGGCGTCAGCGAGGCGGAGGACGTCTGCCCGGGCAAGAGCAGGGGAAAGAAGGCGACGGCGCCGTCGTGGTCCGAGGTGGACTGCGGGGTGGTCGCGTCGTTGTACTGGATCAACGGGAAGTCTGCGTCTTCGTGCGAGTAGGCGATGTGCGCGCCGGCGAGAAGATCGGGCGTGACGACGATGTGGTCGAGCGTCTGGGCGTTGCCGATATAGCTGTAGTCGTAGCGCTGCAGCGGGTCGGCGACGGTGGATTCGAGATCGATCAATTTTGGGCTCGGCGCGACGTAGGCGGCCGTGGGGCCAACGACAACGGTGCCGGCGGCTGGTGGATTGCCGGTGACGATGCCGAGGTTGTCCACATAGCCATCGTTGACGAAGAAGGAGTTGTAATCGCCGACGGAGACGACGTGCTCACCCTTGGCCTGGTAGCCCTGGATGAGCGCGGCCAGGAACTCATCCTGGTTCTCCTTTTTGAGGCGCACGGTGGCCCCGGTGCTGGTGGTGTCGTCGACTCCGATGAGGCTTTTGAGGTGGTTGGAGATGACCGTGACGGGGTAGGCGGGCAGTCCGGCGACGGTGACGACGGCGTGCAGGACTAGCGGCGGGCGGTCGTTGAGCGTGGCCTGGGCGCCGATCGAGTTAGTGAAGGTGGTGGATTTGCCGAACTGCGAGCAGTCCACAACCGTGACACGCGTGGTCTTGACGAGGAACGCGGTGTTGATGCCGGTGGAGTCGTTGCCGGTGATCAGGCAGGTGGCGTATTTGGGGTCGGGCTGTTTGGCGGCGAGCGCGTCCGAGCTGATCTTTGCGGCGATGTCGTTCAGGGTGGCGAGCGTGCCGACCTCCTGCAGGCCGACGATGTCGGGCATCTTCTGCACGTTGCGCAGCAGCAGCGACACCTTGCTGAGGCGGCGCGCGTAGGCCTCGCCCGTCAGCGTGACCGCGCCCGGGGCGGGAGTGGTGGAGTAGAAGCGCTCGATGTTCATGCTGCCCACCGTGAACTCATTGGCGGCCGCGTCGGGCACGGGGATGTAGGTCATGGGAGCGCCGAGCGTGCCGGGGGCGGCCTTGTCGAGCAGCAGTCGCGCGCCGTTCGAGGTAGTAAAGTCGACGATGCCGAGCAGGTTGGCGATGGTCTGGTTCGAGGTGACGTCGAGCGGCGCGCCGCCCAGGGTTGTGCTTTCGACGAGGAAGTTCTCCGGGTTGCTATCGAAGCGCGGGACGCAGGCGGTGGTGACGGTGGCGGTGCAGTAGGTGGGACCGCTGGGCAGCGAGGACTCGAGGATGCTGATACCGGGCTCAATGAACGGGCGCGGCAGGCCGGCGACGACGCCGTAGAATTCTCCGTTGGAGAGGACGGTTTCGGTGTTTTCGGTCAGGGTGCCGCCGGTGGGCGCGGTCGTGATGAAGCTAGGGATAAGGAAGCGCATGGACTGGAAGCGGAGGAACTGCTGCCGGCCGCCGGCGGGGGAATCGTCCGACAGCTTGAGGGCGATGGGCGTGGGCAGTGGGTTGCCGGTGGTGATGCGATTGGTGACGACGGTGCCGCCGATCTCGGTCGCGTAGGCGAGCGAGCTGCCGCCGGTCTGGACGGTGCCGGTCACCTGGAGCTCGTCGCCCACAGTGCGGGTGGGGCTGGTGCCGGCAACGACGAAGATCGCCTCGGAGGTGGCGGGGTCGGCGTCCTGATCTATATCGCGCGCCTCCAGATAAAAGCCGCTGCCGACGATGGCGGTCACGATGCCGGAGACGGTCACGGACCTGCCGAGATAAGCAGAGTTCGGCGCGCCGGCCTGGATCTGATGGATGGGCGTGAGCGCGTTGCTCTGGACCAGCGCCAGGGTCGCGGTCACGGTGGCGCTGTGGGCCTGGGCGTCGGTCGCCGTGAACGTAAGGGTGAGCGAACCGGTGGGATTGCCGGCGATGGTGGCGTTGAAGTTGAAGACGTTGTCCCCGGCGGTGGTGTCGCCGTGGGTGCCGTCGTCATAGAGGGGCTGGGTGGAGGAGCCGCCGGCCGCGGAGAGATCGACCTCGACCGCGACGTTGGTGCTGCCGGCGAGCGGAGTGACGCGCGCCGTGAGCAGCGTCGTGCCACCGATGGCGACGGTGCCGGGGTCGGCCGAGGCCGAGACCGACAAGGTGGTAACGACGTTGGCACAGGGCTGGAAGGCCGTGGTAGCGTTGCGGGGAGCGGGCGCGCCGGTGGTAAAGTCGGCGACGTTATTGTCGGTATCGGTGCAGACGGCCTTGCGGAAGGCGGCGAGCGTGGCAGAGAGCGTCGTGGCCTCGGGGCCCTTGCCTTCAAAGCAGGTGGCGGCGGCTCCGTAGCCCACCAGGTCGATGATGTGGGGGTCGGTGTCGCAGCCGGCGGGCGTGCCGGTGGTGGAGTTCGACAGGATCACCTGGCCGGCACCAGCGGCGAGGTTGAGGGGCACGCTACCGGCGGGCGTCGCGAGGTCGTAGTCGAACTTGACGGCGGTGCCGCTCGCGCCCGCAAGGCTGACGGCGAAGGTGAGGAACTCGCCCGGCTGCATGGTGACGTTCGGCAGGACGGCGACTTCCCTGCTGGGGTCCACGGCCGCGGTGCCGGTGCTCGAACGATACTGGAGCGACCAGCCGTTGAGCGAGACGGGCGTCGAGCCCAGATTGAAGAGCTCGACGTAGTCCTGGTTCAGGACCGCGCCGGTGTTGCCGCCGGCTCCGTAGACCTGGCTGATGACGATGGAGTTGGAGGTGGCAAAGGCCGGGACTGCACCGCAAAGCACGACAGCCACCAGCGCGACGAGCGCGCGTACGAGGGATAGGACCTTTGACATTTGCAGATTATAGGTTAGTGAGAAGGGGATCGTGTTACTGGATTGAGAATGAAGCTGTTTTGGGCGGGCTGTTCGAGTGGCCTTCAATGGAGAGGATGTTCGGCGGTTAGACAAATCATCCGGCATCGTAAAGTCACCGCACTTTGTTTGTCATTCCCGCAGGGAATCTGCGTTTCTAGCGCCACTACATCAAAAGCAATCGGCTATGAGAGGTAGTCCTTCAGGTGTAGTACAGCACCGAGCGAAACGCAGATCCTACGGGAGGACAACAAAATACAAGTGCCTCCCTTTGCAACCGTTCCGTCTTTTGTTGTCGTTCCGCAGACATCACCTCGATAGATCCACACGGTGGATCCGATTCGGCACCGTGCGCTTACCCAGGCGTTGCCACTCTTCGAGCGTGACGCTTTGCGCGTCGTTCGTATAGAAGGTGTCAAGCAGGTACTCGTAGGCGACGATCGGGACCGGGCCCTGGTAGAAGAAGGCGTTCATCGTGACCACCGACTGCTCTCCCGGCATCAGCTTGGCGATGGAGCCGACGCCGCTGGCGACGATCTGGCCGTCGCTGCCGTAGAGCATCAGCTCGCCGACGCCCAGCACAGGCCGCGTGAGCGTGTTGCGGACGACGCCCGTGACCTCATAGGCCAGGGTTCCCTGCTCGTGGACCAGCCTGGGATTGTCGAGCGGCAGCGGTGCGACCTGCATGGTGCTGTGCATGATGTGCGTGGGCTGCTCGACCTCATAGCGCTCGCCGGGCTTGCCGGAGATATATCGGAAGAGGACGGGCTGGTACTCACCGGGTTCGAGGGTCGAGACCAGCGGAATGGTCGTCGAGGAGTCGCCTTTCATGCCGTTGTGGAAGAGGTTGAGAGTGTAGCTGGGCGGCATGATGGCGTAGCCGCTGTGATTGTAGAGCACGCCGCTGTAAGCGCCGCCGCCGCTTGCGCTGGGCTCCCAATGCAGGGAGGAGAGCACGACCTGGTCGTTGGGCACGGTCTGCTCGGCGAAGTAGCTGTCCGCCGTGGCTGGGCTGGAGGCGCGGTGGGTGAAGTGGGAGACGCTCGCCACCAGCGCGACCACGACGACCACGACCAGGGCCAGTACCAACGGCGCGCGCTGCGACGGCTTGGCGGCGGCGCGCTGGCGGTCCAGGAACTGGTTGAGAATCTGCTCGAGCCGTCCCGCGTCATCGTCGCTGATGACGGTCAGGGCGCCGCAGTGCCTGCACTTATATTCCTTGCGGTCCAGGCGCAGCATGTCCGCCGAGCCGCATTGACGGCAGGTGATGGTGAGCTCGCTCAGGCCTGGAGGGATTGCGGGTGGCATAAGATTCCTGATGGACTAGTCCAGCTTGGGCACGGCGGTCTTCTGATAGGCCGTGGCGAACTCGAAGCGGACCCAGCTCGTGACGCGCCAGGGCTTGCCGTGGAACTGGTACGGCGCAAACTTCCAGCCGCGCAACGCCTCCATGCAGGCCGCGCCCAGGTCCGGCGGGCCGATGTAATCGAGCTTGTCGACCACGCCGTTCAGGTCGAGAGACACATCGACCACCACGGGGCCGCGGGTGTGGATGGCATCGCGCGGGTAGGCGATGACGCAGGGCTCGCGATGCACGACGAACGGCTGGAAGGCCTCCGGGTAGAGCTCGACCGCGACCATGGGATCGGTCGGCAGGGTGTCGTTCATGGGAAGCATATGGCTGGCGGGCGGTTTGGCGCCCGTTCTGGTGGTGGCAGCCCGCGCCGCTGCGTGGGGCTTGATGATAATGCGGGCCGTGCCGGAGGCGTCGCTGGTAGTTGTGGTGGTGGCCGAGGAGTCGGTGACGCGGGTGTTGCTGGCCTGCGCACCGCCGATGCGGGAGGGCGTGGTCTGGGCCGCGAGCGAGGTGGGCAAGAGCAGCAGGGCTACCGCCCAGGCAGGTCGGGTGATCATGGCGGCGGTTCCCTTTCGGTCAGACTTCGGAGGTGAGGTTGGATGGCGCGAGCAGCAGCGCGAACGCATAGACGGTGTACACGACGACCTGGGCGATCGCGAGCGGCAGCGAAACGGGGTACACGCGGAGCCGCAGCAGCAGAACGACGATGGCCACGAGCAGCAGGATGAGCGGACCGGCGAGCTCGGTGATGGCGTTCGCGCGCTCGGACGTGGCGGCCGCCAGCCCGCCGCGAAACGCAAGCACGACGCCCAGCAGGACCGCGCCCCAGGACCACATCGCGGCGTAGGGGATCTGCCTCGCCGCTCCCGACAAGCCCTCGGCCAGGACGAGAGCAATAGGCGGCAGAAGGGCTACAACGAAGAGCACCCAGGACAGAGCCTGGTTGCGGACGGAGGCACGGATGGAGACGGCCTGGCTGGGTTGCGGCTCGTTCATCGTGCGCGTGATGCCGGCGATGGCGGAGTAACGCTGTGGGGTTGCGGGCAGCGGCGGTACGGGCGTTTCGTCCATGGGTCCGTCCTGGGCGGGTCGGGTTGAGGGGTGCGGAAATGCACGCTGCTGCGCTGGAAGTTGAGTTGCTAGAGGTCGGGCTGCGTAACCGCGAGCGCGGAGGCCTCCAGGCTGGCGACCGGGTCGTCCCACTGATCGGCTTCGATAGTGTACTCGACGGTCTGGCCGGGACCGAGTTGCTGCAGATCCTGCTCCTTGAAGCCGGTGATGCGGCCGCGGGCATCCCGCAGCGTCAGGTAGAGCTGGATACCCTGGGCGAGCGCATCGCCGCGATTGGTGACGGTACCATGAACCTCCGCGACGACATAGTGGAAGACCGGACCGAAGTTGACGGTAAGCGAGGACGGCGTGAGCTTCCGGGTGGTGATGGTGGTCTCGAGCCGGGGATGGTGCGGCTGGCCCTGCGCGTAGGCCTGCACCGGCTTCCAGTGGAACTCGAAGTGATTGAGGTCGCCCGGGGAGCCGGCCCAGGTAAAATAGGCGGGACTGTGTCCTCCGGGCGGCAGGTCTGAGAACTCAAGGTCCGTGCTCTCGAGCTTTCTGCTCCCCTTGTAGAGGGTCAGCCCCACCACGGGGGCGATCGCGGTGGTGTCCGGGCTGTGATTCACGACCTCGCCCACAAAGAAGAGGTGCCCGTCAATGTCGTTCATCGCGCGTGGCTGCGACACCGTCAGCAGGCGCGTGTCGAACATGGCGGCGGTGCTGTTGGGGGCGCTGCGCAGCAGATCGAGGAGAGACAGATCGGAGCCGGCCGGAACCACGCGCACGACCGGGTTGAGCACGCGCTCGATCCGGCTCTGAGAGGCAGGCGGCGGCCCGTTGACGATAGGGGCCAGATGCTGAACCTGCGCCGGGCTGGACGAGTGAGCATAGACCAGGTACGCGATGCCCGCAAGCAGGAGGCCGGCCACCAGGAAGAGCAGCTTGTGCGAGGACTTCGGGGCCGGTGCGTCGTCCGCAACGGGCTGTTCCGGCTGCGCGGCGCCGCAATGGCTACAGGTCCGCACGCCCTGGCCGTCCCAGGTTTGCTGGGAGCCGCAGTAGGCGCAGCGATAGGTCTCAGTCGGCATGGGCGCGGTCTCGCATCAGTTTGTAGCCGGGCTTGCATCGAGCAGATACTCGTACGATGCGACGAGGTTGACGTTCGAAGTGGGCACGTCGATCTGAATGGCGGTACGCTCGCCCGCGCGCAAGGCACGATTTACCTTACATGAGCCGTAGCCGAGCAGGGTGTGCGACGCGTCGAAGAGCATGGCCGCGGCCACGATCTTCTGTGCTGGCAGCCGGCCCGGGTTGTCGAGCACGCCGACGACTCGATAGCCGAGCTTGCCTTGCTCGCGGATCAACTGGCGCTCGATGAACTGCAGGCGCACCGGCGTGACCGGGCTCTGGTCGGCCAGCGGCGGGGCCGTGATCTCGGGATGCGGGTCGTCCGCGGGCGATTTGAAGGCGAAGAAGATCGGCTCGTACTCCCCGGGCAGCAAAGTCGCGACCGGTACGGCAGACTGGGCGGTTTCGACCAGCGCGCCGCGCAGGTAGAGGCTCATGGCGTAGACCGGGACGGTGACGGCGTAGCGGCTGCGGTTGGTGATCAGCGCGGTGTATCTGCCGCCGATGGTGCCGCTTACGGTTGACCACTCGGCCGGGGTTAGGGTGAGCTGCGAGGCGGGCACGGCGGGCGTGGCGGGCTGGGTCGAGCCGTTTGTGGAGCCGGCGGGCGGGTTGTCGCCGCCGCAGGCATGCATGATGCCGATGAAGCCGGCCGCGATCAGCACGCAGACAAATGTCATGAAAACAAAGACGTTAGGGCCGGGCTTGTTGACGGCCACGACCTGCTCGGCGGTTAGGACGTTGCGGGTCGGATCGCCGTAGTCGACGGCTGGACGAGCGGTGGGGCCGGGGCTGACAGGCGGCACCTGCTCGGGCGCGCTCTTGGTGCCGTCCTGGGTGACGACCGTGATGGCGCCGCAGTGGGTGCAGCGATACTCCCGCGGGCCGATGCGCTCCATGCTCGCACTGCCGCACTGGCGGCATGTGACCGTGAGCTCGAAGAGGTTGGTGGGGGTGCTCGCCATGGACCTGGGGTATGCGCTACGGCAGCGGGGGCGGCTGCTGGGGGAAGAGGCGGCTGAGCTCCGGAGCGGTTCCGGCCGCGGCCCAGGCGGACATGCCCGGATGCCATACCAGCGTCGCCGGATCGACCTTGCCGGTGGCGACCAGCGCGGCGATCTGATCGGTGGAGAACGGCCCCTGTGCCTGACCGTCCAGCGCGACGTGGTAGAGCGCCGGCCCGGCCGCGGCGCTCAGCGGCGGAGGCTGCACGGAGCTCTGACCAACGGCCGCTCCCGTCACCAGCGCATTCGGCATCAGGCCAGCCAGGGAGCTATCCAGAGAGCGCGTGATCTGCTGGGCCGCGGCCAGGCCAACACCCAGCTGCATGACCTGCGCGCCGATCCCTCCGCCTCCACCTCCGCTGCGTTGCGCGACCTCGGTGATCGATTTGGCGGCCCGGAGCTGGGTGAGCTTGCCCATGTCGACCTTGTCGAGCCGGCTGTACTCGAAGATTTCGCTTTGCAGAGCGGGCGGCAGGGACAGGCTCTCGACAAAGAACTGGGTGAGCTCAAAGCCGAGCGGCAGAAGCGCCGTGTTGATGCTGGTCTTGAGGGTGTCGGCCATGCCGGAGAGGTTCGCCTGCAGCTGCTCGAGGGTCGGTTTGCTCTCCGTAAGCGCCTGGCCGAACTGGCTGACGATGATGCCGCGCAGGTAATCGCGCAGATCGTTATCGACGAGCAGCGACGTAGTGCCGACGATCTGGCGGAAGAAGATCTGCGCGTCGGCGATCCTGTAGGCGACCTGCCCGAAGGCGCGGATCTGGCCCAGCCCGAAGCCGGGAAGCTCCAGCGTGATGGCCTGCTGGGTACCCCACTGCAGGTTCAGCACCGGGCGCGTGCTCAGAAAGTAGACTTCGGCCTTGAATGGGCTGGTAAAGCCATACTGCCAGCCCTGCAGGGTGGAGAGGATAGGCAGGTTGCGTGTTTCGAGCGTGTAGGTGCCGGGCGCGAAGACATCGGCCAGCTTGCCCTCGTTGACGAAGACGGCGGCCTGCCCTTCGCGCACGATCAGCTTTGCGCCGTACTTGATCTGGTCTTCAAAGCGTGGAAAGCGGTAGACGAGCGTGTCCGCCGGGGCATCGGGCAGCTCGATGATGTCCACGAGTTCATGCTTCATGAGCGTCCAGAGTGACATCGGTGTTCCCTATCCTGCGTAAGGATGCGCCTTCAGCTTCGTCCAGCCACGAAGAGACCCTGACTGCCGACGCCAACCCCCAGCGCTGGCTCTGGATGCTCCGCCAGCGGCCTGAACCCCTCAGCAGTGACTGCAGACATCGCCCACGGATGAGCGACTCCGCCGAAGCGCAGGTCTCGCCGACGCATGCAGAGGCAGCTACCCCTTGCGGCGCGCCAGCAGTTTACGCAACAGGCCTGAGCCATAGAACATGCCCGCGGCACCGACCACCATCAGTACATCGGTCGGGGCTTCCGGCGAGTGGAAGCAGCCGCGCTGCGCCAGCAGGGCGGGTGCGGTCGAAAACAGTGTGACCAGAAGGAGCGAGCTGCGCCGGAGCTTGAACATGAAACACCTCTTTAGCTTTTCGCCAAGTGTACGATTAAGTTCGTCCCGCAGCCTACAAATTTCTACCCTACAACTGCAAAAAGATTCGATTGTTCTCAATCGACCCGCGCCGATGCCGGCAGCCGGCGCGCTGCCGGGCGGGGCTGACCGCCGGCGTTGACGGCGGCCAGGCCGCGTGGGAGCGCCTGCCGGGTGGCTCTCGCCGGGCCGGTCGATTCCCGCACGACCAGCTCCGGCTCCACCACAAGCGGGCGTGCCAGGTCGGGTCGAGCCGTTCCGCCGATGGCGCGGACGATCTCTTCGGCCGCCAGCATGCCCATCGCGTGCAGCGGCTGGCGGACGGTGGTCAACGCGGGGTTCTGGAAGGCGGCGGACTGCACATCGTCGAAGCCCACGACCGAGACATCCTCCGGCACGCGCAGGCCGGCCTCCTTGAGCGCCTTCGTCGCGCCGATGGCGGAAACATCGTTGAAGGCGAACAGCGCCGTGAACTCGACGCCGCTGTCGAGCAGCCGCCGCGTGGCCTGGTAGCCGGGCTCATGCGTGGGAGCGTTGCCTTCGAGCGCGACCACGGCGTCGGGATGGATCTGCACGTCGAGCCTACGCGCGGCGGTGCGCACCGCACGCCAGCGCGGCTGCGTGTCCGAGCTGAACGCCTGGCCCTTGATGACCGCGAGCTGCCGGTGGCCGAGCGCGTGCAGATGCTCGAGCGCAAGCTGCGCGCCGCGCTGGTGGTCGAGCACGATGTTGGTCACGCCGGCCGCCGCGTCCGGGCAGGAGACGGTAACGGTAGGCAGCAGGCCGTGATGCACAAGCGTGGTGTCGATGGCGACGATGCCGTCGACCGCGCGCTCGAGCAGCATGATCTGCGAACGGCCGACGACCTCCTGTTCGTGATGATGGCTGCACAGGAAGAAGGCGTAGCCGGCCTTGCCCAGCCCCTGCTCCAGGCCCGCGAGCACGAGGGTGGCATAACCTTCCGAGATCTCCGGCACGAGCACGCCGATGGTCATCGAGTGACCGCGCCGGAGCGAGCGGGCGAGCACGTTCGGGCGATAGTTGAAGGCGAGCGCGGCGGCGAAAATACGGTCCTGCGTGGGCTTCGGGATGGCGCTGGCAGCGGGCACCTGGTTGAGCACGCGGGAGATGGCGGCACGCGAGAGGTTCAGATGATTGGCAAGGGTTGCGAGCGAAACCGGCGTGCCGCCTTCGCCTGGGGCGCGGAGTGTGGGCTGAGGTACAGTGCGCTTCACAGATATGAGTGTTGCACACAATTTTCCTTCGCGTGGGCTTGACAGGGCTTCGTTTCGGGGAGCATAGTCTCCTTCGGCTCAAACGTTTGCGTAGACGAGTTGGTGAAGGCGACGGGAACGCTTCGCTCGTGCACCCTGTTTAGGCAAACGATTGAGAAGGAGGCATCATGAAGCACTTACGCAGCACAGTTCAAA
>CAXUDC010000114.1:5067-11362 GCA_964249685.1 uncultured Acidobacteriaceae bacterium | reverse complement strand
CGGACGACACCTGGGTCGCGGTCACGACGCTTGCCTTCGACATCGCGGCGCTCGAGCTGCTGCTGCCGCTCATGACGGGCGCAAAGCTCGTCCTCGCGACCGACGCCGAGGTCATGGACGGACGCCTGCTGCTCGGCCTCGTCCAGCGCAGCGGCGCGACGGTTCTGCAGGCCACGCCCGGCGCATGGCGCATCCTGATCGACGCCGGCTGGACGGCAGCGACCAAGCTGAAGGTCCTGTGCGGCGGGGAAGCTCTGCCGCGCGATCTCGCCGAAAAGCTGCTCGAACGCAGCGACAACGTGTGGAACGTGTACGGCCCGACCGAGACCACGATCTGGTCCTCCGCCACGCCGGTCGAGCACGGCACCGGCCCCGTGCGCATCGGGCTGCCCATCGCCAACACGCAGTTCTACGTGCTCGACCGGCACCGCCACCCGTGCCCGCTCGGCGTCACCGGCGAGCTCTACATCGGCGGCGCGGGCCTGGCGCGCGGCTACTGGAAGCGCCCGGAGCTGACGGCTGAAAAGTTCTCCGCGAACCCCTTCCTGCCCGGCCGCATCTACGCCACCGGAGACCTCGCGCGCCTGCACGTCGACGGCTCCGTCGAGCTTCTCGGCCGCACCGATTTCCAGGTCAAGGTCCGCGGCTACCGCATTGAGCTTGCCGAGATCGAAGCCGCACTGATGCAGCATCCCGCCGTCCGCGAGGCGGTCGTCGTGCAGGCCGCAAGCGGACGCCTCGCAGGCTACATCGCCGCGCCCGAGTCCATCCTGCCCGAGCTGCCAGCGCTGCTCGCCCGCACGCTGCCGGAGTACATGGTGCCGTCCAGCTTCGTCGCGCTCGACCGCCTCCCGCGCACCGCCAACGGCAAGCTCGACCGCAAGTCGCTGCCCGACGCCGCACCGGTCGCCGACCTCACCCGCGAGTTCATCGCGGCCTCCACCCCGGAGCAAAAGGTGCTCGCGGGCATCTGGGCCGAGCTCCTCGAACTCCCCCAGATCAGCATCGCAGAAAGCGTCTTCGAGCTCGGCGCCGACTCGCTGCTCATCTTCCGCATGGCCGCGCGCGCACAACGCGAAGGCCTCCCCGTAAGCGCCACCATGATCTTCCAGCAGCGCACCATCGCGGCCCTCTGCACGGCGCTCGAAGCCGTCCAGGCCGTCGCCGCCCCCGCCAAGGCAAGCCCGCGCATTGTCGCCGCCGCGCGAGGCAACTTCCGCATCAATAAGGGACGGGCGGATGCCACGATACACTAGCGACGTGCTGCCTTCCCCCAACGCGCCGCCGCCGCAGCTCTTCCACGCGGAGCCGCTACCCGACGCCGACACCTACGCCATGCCCGCGACCCCGGGCCAGGTGCGCTTCTGGTCGCTCGACCAGCTTAACCCCGGCAACCCCGCGCTCAACATGCCGCTCATGTGGCAATGCAACGGCCCGCTCGACGTCCCTGCCCTGCGCGCCGCGTTCAGCCACTGCGTGGCCCGGCATGAGATGCTGCGCACCACCTTCGCCCTGCGCGACGGCCGGCTCGCGCAGATCATCGAGCCCGCGCTGCCGGTCGCGCTCCCCGTCGTCGACCTCGAGCCCCTCGCCCCGGAAGCTCGCCGCCCCCGGGCCGATGAACTCACACGTGCCCACGCCGCCTTCCGCTTCGATCTCGAAAACGGCCCGCTGCTCGTGCTCAAGCTGCTGCGCTTCGACGCCGGCCACCACCTGCTGCTCGTCAGCATGCACCACATCATCTGCGACGGCATCTCGCTCGGCGTGCTCATGCGCGACATGATCGCCTTCTACGACGCCGAGTTCCGCCGCGTTGAGCCCGTGCTGCCGGAGCTGCTCATCCAGTTCGCCGACTTCGCCCTGTGGCAGCAGCAGTGGCTCGAAGGCGAAGAGCCCGCACGCTCGCTCGAGTTTTGGCGGAACAGCCTCGGCAACGATCTCTCCCGCCTCAACCTCGCCCGCGACCCCGACGCCATCACCTCGGACGACGTTACCGGCGACATCGAAACCCTGCAGATCCCCGAGCCCCTCCAGGCCCTGTGCCACGCCTTCTGCAAGCGCGAAAACGTCACCCTCAACATCCTCCTCTTTAGTGTCTTCGCCGCGCTGCTGCGCCGTATCACCGGCCAGCTCGATCTCGTCATCGGCTCCCCCTGCGCCAACCGTACGGAGGACACGCAGGAGCTCATCGGCCTCTTCATGAACATCCAGGTCATGCGCCTGCGCCTGGCCGAAGACGAGACCTTACGCACCCTGCTCGAGCGCGTCCAGGACTGGACCCTGGGTGCCTACGAGAACCAGGACCTGCCGTTCGAAAACCTCGTCCACGACCCCTTCTTCGCCCAGGGTCCCGCCTCGCTCGAGCTGCCCATCTTCTTCCTCTACCAGAAGTCTTTTATGCAGACCTACCACGCAGGCGGTGTGGAGATCGTGCCGCTCCGTTCCGAAAGCCCCGGCGCTGTCTTCGAGATGTTCTTCGCCATCGTCGACCGCCTGGAAGACGGCCCACGCCTGCAGCTTGAATACAACCCGCGCTACTTCAAGCCGTCCACCATCCAGCGCTACCTGCGCCTCTACATCACCCTATTAGAAAGCGCGCTCGCCCGCCCCGAGTCGCGCCTCGACCTGCTGCCACTCCTGCAACCCGCCGAACGCAGCCAGCTCCTGCAGCTATCGAACGACACAGCAGAGACCTTCACCGCCTTCGAGCCCGTCCACGAAACCTTCCTCCGCCGCGCCGCCCTCGCGCCTGACCGCATCGCGCTCGAGTGCGACGGCATCCCCTGGACCAACGCCCAGCTCGCCGGCTTTGCGCAGCGGCTCGCCCAGCGCCTGCTCGCCGAAGGCCTCGGCCCGGAAGACCTGGTCGCCCTCTGCCTGCCGCGCTCGCCCGAGATGGTCGGCGCCATGCTCGCCGTCCTGATCGCTGGCGGCGCCTACGTCCCCATGGACCCGCGCCACCCCAGCGCACGGCTGGAAAGGATGCTCGCCGACTCCGGCGCCGGCTTCCTCCTGCTTCCGCCCGAGCTCACCCTCTCAACCACCGCCCGCGTCCTGAACCCCTACGAAACCCAGCCCCGCTCCGACGCTCCCATCGCGGCGCAGGTCGGCCCCGCCTCGCTCGCCTACGTCATCTACACCTCCGGCTCCACCGGCCAGCCCAAGGGCGTCGCCATCGAGCACGGCGCGCTCGTCAACCTGCTGCGTTCCATGCAGCGCAGCCCCGGCCTCGGGGCGGACGACGTCCTCGTCGCCATCACCACGCTCGCCTTCGACATCGCCGCGCTCGAGCTCCTGCTCCCACTCCTCACCGGCGCACGGCTCGTCATTGCCACGCGCGCCGAGGTCCGCGACGGCCGCCTCCTCCTGGCCCTGCTCGAGCGCACCCGCGCCACCGTCCTGCAGGCCACGCCCGGCGCCTGGCGCCTCCTGCTCGACGCCGGCTGGACCCGGCCCGAGCACGGCAGGCCCGCGCTCAAGGCCCTCTGCGGCGGCGAGGCCCTGCCCCGCGAGCTCGCCGAAAAAATGCTCGACCGCGCCGGCGAAGTCTGGAACCTCTACGGCCCCACCGAGACCACCATCTGGTCCACCGCCACCCGCGTGCAGCGCGGCACCGGCCCCCTGCGCATCGGCCCGCCCATCGCCAACACGCAGCTCTACGTGCTCGACCCGCACCACCAGCCCCAGCGCCCCGGCCTCCTCGGCGAGCTCTATCTCGGCGGCGCCGGCCTCGCGCGCGGCTACTGGAACCGCCCCGAGCTCACCGCCGAAAAGTTCATCCCCAACCCCTTCGGCCCCAGCCGCCTCTACGCCACCGGCGACCTCGCCCGCGGCCACGAGGACGGCTCCATCGAGCTGCTCGGCCGCGCCGACTTCCAGGTCAAAATCCGCGGCTACCGCATCGAGCTCGCCGAGATCGAAGACGCCCTCCGCGCCCAGCCCGGCGTGCTCGACGCCGTCGTCACCCCGCACACATCCGACTCCACCGGCATCACGCGCCTGACCGCCTACGTCGCCGCCGGCACCCTCACCGAGGTAGAATCCGCCAGCCTCGTAGCCGAAGTCCGCTCCGGCATCGAAAAAATCCTGCCCGACTACATGCTGCCCAACGCCTTCGTCACCCTGCCCGCGCTGCCGCTCAACGGCAACGGCAAGGTCGACCGCAACGCGCTGCCCAGCCCCACCAGCACCCTGTCCGAAAGCGGCATCCGCTCTACCGCTGCCGAGCCTGAGCAGTACGTCCCGCCCGCCGACGTCATCGAATCGCAGCTCGCCGACCTCTGGCAGACCACGCTCGGCCTGCCCCGCATCAGCGTCCGCGCCAGCTTCTTCTCGCTCGGCGTCGGCTCTCTCGCCGCCCTGCGCCTCATCACCAAGATGAACCGCGTCTATGCCATGGATCTCGGCCTCGCCTCGCTCATCTCCGCCTCCACCATCGCAAGCATCGCGGAGCTCATCAAGCAGCGTTTCGCGCCCAACATCTCTTCCTCCGTCGTGCCACTGCAGCCCCATGGAGACCGCCGCCCGCTCTACATCGTGCACGGCGTCGGCGGCAATATCGTCAACTTCTACGGGCTTTCCATGCGCATGGGCTCGGACCTGCCGGTCTACGGCATTCAGTCGCAGGCGCTCGTCGCGCGCCAGCCCGCGCTGCTGCGCCTGAAAGACATGGCCGCCCACTACATCGCGGACATGCGCAAGGTGCAGTCCCAGGGCCCGTACGATCTGCTGGGCTACAGCTTCGGCGGCACGGTCGTGCTCGAGATGGCGCACCAGCTCCGCGCCGCCGGCGAAGAGGTCCGCATGCTCGGCATGATCGATTCCAAATCAAAGGACTACGAGCTCGAGCTGATGCGCCTCAAGCCCATCTCCGATCGCGTCAGCAACCGCATGAACCGCTTCAGCCGCAACACCGGCTCGCTGCCCTGGCGCGAGCGCATCAAGTACATCGCGGACAAGATCAACACACGCGCCATCCGCTTCGCCTGCATGGCCGCCGCGCGCATGCACATGAAGCAGGTGCCGGCCTTCATGCGCTCCGCCTACGACATCAACTACGTCGCCGTGCAGAACTACAAGCTGTGCCCCTACGATGGACGCCTCGTCCTCTTCCGCGCCTCCGAGCAGGACGACGCGCGCGGCCCCTATGACCTCGGCTGGGGCAATATCTTCAAGCAGGGCGTGGAGATCCACGACCTCACCGGCGACCACGAGCGCATCTTCCTCGAGCCCAACATCGACCTGCTCGCCCGCAGCCTGCGCGAGGCCCTGGCAAAATGACGACTCGCCAGGTCTACATGGTTCTCTCCCCACGCTCGCTAGGCTACGCCCGAGTAGCACTGGAGAGTCTCTTCCGCAAGGCCCAGGAGCCCCTCAACGTCCACCTCATCACCGACTCCCAGGCCGACAAACACAAACTAACCGAAGCCATCAGGGTGCCCCATGATGTCCCCAGCGCAGCGCAGGGCATCGTGGGCGCAATCCCTCCAACCCACACCATCACCATCACCGCCGAAAAAGAACTAGCCGAAGCCGAATCCCGCATCTTCGCAGCTCTCCCAAACCTCCGAGCCTTCCGCCACGGCCACCCCTGCTGGCGCAAAATCACCGACCCGCTCCTGATCGGTGCCCCCAACGAAGAACTCATCCTCCTCGACCCCGACCTCTACTTCCCCAACCGCTTCACCTTCGAGCCAACCCCCGCACAAGGCCTCCTCCTGATGTGGCAGAAACCCAACTGCCTCCTTCCCCCAGAGGTCGTCCGCGCCGCCATAAACGCCGGCGTCAAGCTCGCGCGCCACGTCGATATCGGTGTTTCGCACTGGCGCACCGGCACGGACCTCGCCTGGGTAGACTGGCTCATCGGCAAGCTTGGCGGCGCGGCGTTGCCCCGCATGATGCACGTCGAAGCAATCGTCTGGGCCGCCATCGCCATGCGCGAAGGCGGCGGCTACCTCGACCCGGCGCTCTGGGTCTGCTGGCACCGCACCCAGGCCAAGCGGCTACGCCAGAAGCTCGGCGTCACCGGCAACACGATCCTGAACTCGGAACCCTGGCAACAGCTCAAATGCTTCCACGCCGGCGGCGAAGCCAAGTGGTGGGTCCCCGGCTACGCCGCCACGCTCCCCACCCAGACCGCCGAAGTCACCCGCCCCGGCACCATCCAGCCCTTCACAGAGCTCACCCACAGCTACTACGAGCAGGAACAGCGCATGAAAGGCCTCATCCGCAACCTCGGCTACTACAAGCTCTTCAGCTCCCAGGCAAAGTAGCTCACAGCTGATAGCTCACAGCT
>CAXUDC010000114.1:1158-4967 GCA_964249685.1 uncultured Acidobacteriaceae bacterium | reverse complement strand
AAGATTCGCCGCTCCCATGCCCCCAACCCGCATCCTCATCGTCGCCGAAAACGCCAGCACCCGCCTCGGCGGCGAGGCCATCCTCCCCTACCACTACTTCCGCCTCCTCCGCGCGCGCGGCCTGGACGCCCACCTCATCGTCCACGAGCGCATGCGACCGGAGCTCGAAGACCTCTTCCCCGCCGACCTCGCGCACCTCCACTTCGTCCCCGACCAGCTCCTGCAGAAGCTCTTCTACAAGGCTGGCCGCCTCCTCCCCCGGCGCATCGACGAGGCCACCCTCGGCCTCGCCAACCAGATCCTCACCCAATACGCGCAGCGCGCCGTCGTCCGCACGCTCTTGGTCTCCGAAACCATCATCCACCAGCCCATCCCGGTCTCACCGCGCTTTCCGACCGTGATGGCGGGGCTCGGTGCGCCGCTCGTCGTGGGCCCGCTCAACGGCGGCATGGAGTACCCCCCAGCCTTCCGCAACGTGGAATCCACCCTGACCCGCGCCCTCATCGCGCTCGGCCGCACCTTCACCGACGCCATCAACGCCGTCTTCTCCGGCAAGCGCAACGCCGCGCTGGTCCTGGTCGCCAACGCCCGCACCCGCGCCGCGCTGCCCTCAAAGCTCAAAGGCCGCGTCGTCGAACTGGTAGAAAACGGAGTCGACGCCGCGCAATGGTCCGCCGCCCCACAGTCCGCACCCGGCCGCTTCGTCTTCATCGGCCGCCTCGTCGACTGGAAGGCCCTCGACCTCGCCCTCGAGGCCCTCGCCAGGGTCCCCGGAGCCACCCTCGACGTCATCGGCGAAGGCCCCATGCGCGCCCAGTGGGAGTCCAAGGCCGCAACCCTCAAAGCGCCCGCCACCTTCCACGGCTGGAAGTCGCAGGCCGACTGCGCCTTGCTCCTCGCCGGTGCCACCGCACTGGTCCTGCCCAGCGTCTACGAGTGCGGCGGAGCCGTCGTCCTCGAAGCCATGGCCGCCGCCATCCCCGTCGTCGCCACCGCCTGGGGAGGCCCGCTCGACTACCTCGACGCCACCTGCGGATACCTCATCCCACCCGACAGCCGCGAGCACCTCGTCGCAGGCTTCGCCGCCGCCATGCAGGCCCTCACCACCAACCCTGCCCTGCGCACGCAGCTAGGCACCGCCGGCCGCACCCGCGTCCTCGCCCACTTCACCTGGGACCGAAAAATCGAACGCATCCTCGGCCTCTACGACTTAGACCCGTTTACCTAAAAGCGTAGCTGCTGTTCTCTGTTTTCCGCCGTCATCCTGAGCGAAGGTCTAGCCGCAGGCCACGCGAAGGACCCCCGCATGGTCGCTGCGGCTACACTTCAAGGTAAACGGGTCTAGTACCAGAGCCCTGGGATAAAGCCGCTGCCCTGTTTCCGGTGCAACGATTTCAGGGACCGAACTTGAATCTAAACTACCTGGAATGAAAATCTTAGGATCAAATGGGGGGAGGGGGGGACGGAAGCCTCACAGCGCCTGCTCGACAGCCTGAACAAGCGTCTCCTTTCGCCGCGACGGCCGCAGAAACGGCCGCTCGACGACATACCAGCTCGCACACGCGGCCAGCAAAACCAGCGGCGTTGCGGAGGCAAACAGCAGCAGCGGCGCAACCGTTCCGCCGATGTGCCGCATCAGCAGCTGCTCAATCGGAAACGCATAAAGATAAGTTCCATAGGAAAAATCGCCGAACGCACCCGCGCGATGCAGCCGGATCGCGGGCGAAAATGCAAACCAGAACAGCAGGTAAGCTCCCGCGACCGGAAAAGCGACCGCCAGACCAGCCTGGAAACAGCACGCAATCGCAAGCGCCGCAACGCACAAACCCGCAAGCACGGAACTCAACGGGATGCGCTCGCGATAAAGATAGAACACCACGCCGCTCAGGTAAAGCGGCAGCAAACGCGCCCAGAAATGCGGCACTCCGACGATCACGCCGAGCCATTTCCCGCCCAGAATCCAACCCTCGGCCCGGAACGCGATCCCCACAAGCCAGCTCACGACAAACAGCATCGCGACCAGCGATCGCCTGCGTAGCACGCCCGCAACCGCCAGCAGCGCCACGCCGAGATAGCACCAGAACTCATACGAGATCGACCAGATCGAGCCATTGATCGGCCCCGGATAAGGATTGCCAGCAAACGCATCCGCGTAGTGGAACTCCATCAGGCGCAGCGTCTGCAGCAGGAAGTCGCCGGCGCGCGGCAGCAGCAGCGGATACAGGAAATGCGCAGCGCCAAGCGGCGCGACCACCAAAGCCGTCACCAGCGCAGCAACCAGGAAGCCAGGATAGATGCGCGTCACGCGCTTCTTCAGAAAGCTTGCAACGCCGCTTGAACGCTGGGCGCTCGCGCAGATCAGGAAGCCGGACATGATGAAGAAGCTATCGACCGCGATGCCTCCTCCGGTCGCCTGTCCATGCGTCGCGCGCACAAACGGTTCTGCCGCCTCCGAGCCCAGCCCGAGCGGATACGCGTGCGAGTAGATGACCAGCACCGCGAGCGCCAGGCGAAGGAAGTCGAAGTTATTCTTGCGGCTATCCCACGGCGTCATCGGGCGTTCTCAAAAAGGTAGGTAGGTCAAGGCTATCGCAAGCGCGGCGCGCTGCCTATGATCCAAACGGGTCATCAAGATTGATGCAATGGTCGCAGAGCAACTGCGCCGGCGCTCCGTATACTAGTGGAATCTTGGACACCCTCGACACAACGAGCGACTGTGTCACCACGAGTGGCGCGGCCGTTCGTCCGCTGCGCGCGCCCGCCGGCATGCGCGTCGCGTACCTGCTGAGCCGCTATCCGGCCATCTCGCACACGTTCTTCCTGCATGAGGTTCTGGGCCTGCGCGCGCTCGGGATGCAGATCGAAACGGCGTCGATCAACGCACCGGACCGGATCCCGACCGAGCTTCCGCAGGTGGAAGCGGCAGAGGCGGAGAAGACCTTCTACGTGAAGGGAAAAGGTGCCGCGAGCAGGCTCGTCGCCGCTTGTGCGAAGCATCCGCTGGTGCTGCTGCGGGGCCTGCTTGCCGTGCTGCGCGCGCCTCGCCTGACGCTGCACGAGCGTGCGTTCTGGCTGCTGTACCTGGCCGAAGCGATGGTCGTCGGCCGATGGATGCGGGAGCGCGGGCTGAAGCATCTGCATGTCCATTTCGGTGGTGCCGTCGCGACGGTCGGCATGCTGGCCGCGCACGCGTGGCGCATGCCCTGGTCGCTTACCATTCACGGGCCGGAAGAGTTGCTGAACGTCGACACGTATCACCTGCGCGAGAAGATCGACTCCGCCGGTTTTGTGTTTTGCATCAGTGATTTTTGCCGAAGCCAGCTGTGCCGCCTGGTCGCGGCGGAGCAGTGGAGCAAGTTTCAGGTGATGCGGCTTGGCGTGGACCCGGCGATGCTGCGGCCCACCTCTCAAGAGCGCGGCGCGGCGCACGCGACGCTGGTGTGCACGGGCAGACTGGTGCCGGAGAAGGGCCATCGCGTGCTGCTGGAGGCGCTGGTGCTGCTGCGTGCGCGCGGTGTTTCCGTGCGCACGACGCTGATCGGCGCAGGCCCAGAGCTTGCGCCTTTGCAGGCCTTTGTGGCCGAGCGCGGGCTTCAGGACCACGTCGACTTTACCGGTGCGCTCTCGCATGCGCGCGCGCTCGAGCACGTGCGACAAGCCGACGTATTTGCGCTGGCAAGCTTTGCCGAAGGCGTTCCCGTCGCGCTGATGGAGGCGATGGCGCTGGGCGTTCCCTGCGTCAGCACGACGATCGCGGGCATCCCGGAGTTGATCGAAAGCGGCGTCGACGGGCTGCTGGTTCCGCCGGC
>CAXUDC010000114.1:0-1058 GCA_964249685.1 uncultured Acidobacteriaceae bacterium | reverse complement strand
CGTTCGACGTTTCGATCATCATCGTATCGTTCAACACGCGCGAGATTCTGCGCGAGTGCCTGCACTCCGTCCTGACGGAATGCGCGCCGCTGAACGCGGAGATTCTCGTCGTCGAGAACGCGTCGACCGACGGCTCGGCCGAGATGATGGAGCAAGATTTCCCGCAGGTGACGGTGCTCAAAAGCAAGGTCAATCTCGGATTCGGCAACGCCAACAACGTCGCTTTGAAGGTCGCGCGCGGGCGCTACTTTGTGCTCCTGAACTCGGACGCCTTCTTCGCGCCGGGCGCGCTCGCGCTCGCGATCCAGCACATGGACGAGCAGCCGGAGTGCGGGCTGGGCGGCTGCAAGCTCGTGGGCCGCAACGGCGAGTGGCAGCCCTCGTCGCGCTGCTTCCACTCGGTCGCGAACGACGCCGTCGTGCTCTCCGGCCTGGCCGCACGGTTTCCGAAGTCGAAGTACTTCGGCCGCTTCGACCGCACCTGGGCCAACGAGCTGGAGCCGGCGCCGGTCGACTGGGTTCCCGGAGCGTTTACGATTCTGCGGCCTTGCCTGCTGGCCAAGGTCGGGCTCTTCGACCCCGACTTCTTCCTCTACTACGAGGAGGTCGACCTGTGTCTGCGCTTCCGGCGCGCGGGCATCCCGGTCTGGTACTGGCCGGATATCGTCGTGATCCATATCGGCGGGGAGAGCTCGCGGCAGTTGAAGTCGCTTGACTATTCGCCGCGCGCGGCCCAGGTGGTGCTGTGGCGAATGCGCTCGACGCTGCTGTACTACCGCAAACACCACGGCTGGCGCGTCCACCTGGCGCGGCTGATGGAGCAGTCGATCTACCGGATGACGGTGCTGCGCAACCGCTTCAGCAGGGCGCCCGCGCGACGCGACCGGTTGAGCCACCACCGCTCGCTGATCCGGCTGATGGACCAGGCGTGGACCGACACGGCGGGGGGGCGGAACTCGCCGCCCAGGCCCTGGTGAGGACGAAGGAGTGGCTGGTTGCGCCGCTGCGGGCCGGCTTTCGCGCGACGTCCGGCTGGCGTGAATCGCTGCGGCGGCTGC
>CAXUDC010000113.1:0-11403 GCA_964249685.1 uncultured Acidobacteriaceae bacterium | reverse complement strand
AATCAGGTCGATTGCAATGCATGGGCTTTAGCCCTGGCGCTGTTCAGGGAGTACACGAGATACCAAATCAGACCCTCCCAAAAACAATCAACAGCGATTCACCTCCACTTCGAACCCAGCCCCAAACCATTGACGACCGAACCAGTCCGAATTAGACTCACCTCAGGCAATGCGATCCGTTCGCAGTCCGCCGAAGGGGTTCGCACGTTATGTTGCAGGCGTTTATCATCACCCTCCGCGAAGGCGTGGAAGCATCGCTGATCGTGGGCATCATCTTTGCTTATCTATCGAAGATCGGCCGGCCGGAGCTGAAGCGCACGGTGCTCTGGGCGTTGGGCGCAGCGCTGGTCGCCAGCATCGCGGTCGCGGTCGTCGTCGCACGCCTGCAGCTCAATAGCGACATCGTCGAGGGCTGGGTCATGCTGGCCGCCGCCTTTTTTACCGCGAGCATGATCTGGTTCATGAACAAGACCGCGCGATCGATGAAGGGCGAGATCGAAGCCAAGATCGCGAGCAGGATCAGCGGGACCTCGCGCGCCGGGCTCTTCCTGCTGGTCTTTCTGCTGGTCCTGCGCGAAGGCGTCGAGACCGTGCTGATCCTCTCCGCCGTATCGCTCAACTCGACCGAGCTGCTCAGCTTTACCGGCACCGCCCTGGGCGTCGCCGTCGCGGTCGTCTTTGGCGTGCTGTTCATCCGTGGCTCGGTCAAGATCAACCTGCAGCGCTTCTTCCGCGTCACCACGGTCATCCTCTACTTCGTCACCTTCCAGCTCATCGTGAGCGGGCTGCATGAGCTGAGCGAGAACGGCGTGCTTCCCTCCTCGACCGCCGAGATGCGCTACATCGGCCCCATCGTCCGCAACGATCTCTTCTTCTTCGTCACCATGCTCGCACTCGCCGGCCTGATGATCCTGATGGAACAGCGCCGGCGCACCCCAAATCCGGGTGCCCCACCTCTCGCTTCTGAGAGGTGGGAGCAAGCGGCAAGAACTCCAGCCGAGACTCGCAAGGCGCAGTGGAGCCAGCGCCGCGAGAAGTTCTGGATGTCGGCGGTTGTCGTCACCTCCTTCCTGTTCATCTTCCTTTCCACCGCCGAGTTCATCTACGCAAAATCCTCCACCGCATTGAGCGCCACCAACCCGGTCACGCTCGTCGGCAACCAGGTCACGGTGCCCACCGCGGACATCAACGACGACAAGCTGCACCGCTACGGCGTCCACGTGGACGACGGCAAGGGCGGCGAGCCCGAGGTGCGCTTCCTGCTCTTCAAAAAGCCCGACGGCAACATCGTAGCCGTGGGCGATGCCTGCTCCATCTGTGGGCCGGTCGGGTTCTACATGGGCGAGCAGGGGATCACGTGCAAGATGTGCGCGAGCCCGCTGGTACCGGCCAGCATGGGCCAGCCCGGCGGCTGCAACCCGCTGCCGCTCGCCAGCACCAACGCCAACGGCCAGATCACCATCGCCGCCGCCGATCTGAAGGCCCTGGCCCCCCACTTCGAAAAATGAGCCGCCACCAAAACCCGGGGTGCCCCATGATGTACCGCAGCTTCACCGCGGTCCTCGTGGGCGCAATCCCTCCCACCGGGTGGGATACTCCCTCCCACCCGTCAAGCCCCCACCAGGAAGAGTCCCCATGTTCCTAAGACTCCTCCTAGAATCCTTCCTCCGCCAAAAACGCCGCAAAGCGCTCGCCGGCATAGCCATCCTGCTCGGCACCACCGCCGTCACCGCCATGCTCGCCCTCGCCACCACCATCGGCGACCGCATCCACCGCGAGCTCGCCGTCTACGGCGCAAACATCGTCGTCACCCCCAAAGCCGCGGACCTCGCCGTCAACATCGGCGGAGTGGACGTACGACCCTCCACCGGCGGAGCCTACCTGCACGAGTCCGACCTGGCAAAACTCCAAACCATCTTCTGGCATAACAACATCACCGGCGTCAGCCCGGAGCTCGACACCCGCCTCGCTGTCTCTAAAACAGAGCACGGGCAGACGGAACCGATTCCCGCCAGCGGCCTATGGTTCGACCACCCGTTTGCAACGATAAAGACTGGTGCATCGGCCCTGCACCCATCGTGGCAGCTTCAAGGAAGCTGGCCGGCCTTGTCGCCTCCGCAATCCGATACCTGGAACGCGGTCATCACGGAGCATCTGGCTCAAAGGCTGCACCTTGGCACGGGCGATGACTTCTTTGCGGGCGGGGTATCGAACGTGGCGTATCGGCTTCATGTAACCGGCATCCTGAAGACCGACAACGCAGCGGAGGAGCTCGTCCTGATGCAACTCAGCGATTTGCAGGTACTGCTGGGCAGGCTCAACATCCTCACCCGCATCGACATCTCCGCCCGCACCCGCCCCGAGGACGCCTTCGCCCGCAAGGACCCCGACCTGCTCCCCGCCAAGCAGCGCGACCTCTGGTACTGCCGGCCCTACGCCAACTCCATCGCGTATCAGATCCGCGAAGCCATCCCCGGCGCCGACGCCCAGCAGGTCCGCCGCGTCGAGCAGTCCGAAGGCACGGTCCTGTCGCGCATCTCGGGGCTGATGTGGCTCGTCTCCGCGGCCGCACTGCTCGCGGCCGGCTTCGCGGTCTCGGCCGCCATGGCGACCGCCGTGCTCGAGCGCCGCGGCGAGATCGGCCTTATGCGCTCGCTCGGCGCAGGCAAGGCCGCCATCGCCAGCCTGTTCTATGCCGAATCCTCCCTGCTCGCCCTCGCCGCCGGCACCGTCGGCTACCTCGCAGGGTCCACGCTCGCCTGGGCCCTCGGCCGCCACATCTTCCCTGCCGACGGAGCCACCCCGCTCTTCAACCCCGTTCTGCTCCCCGTCATCGTGGCCCTGGCGGTCGCCGTCGCCATCGCCGGCAGCACGCCCGCCATCCGCTCCGCACTGCGCACGGAAGTCTCAAACGTCCTGCGAGGCAACGGGTGACCACGATCAAACCCACGGGGTGCCCCATGATGTACCGCGGCTCGATCGCGGTCATCGTGGGCGTATTCCCTTCGCGCCGTCCCGGAGCCCGCTAGCGTGCCCAGACCCTCCGTAGGCTTCACCCGCATGCTCCGCCGTTCGCTCACCTACCGGCGCTCACGCTCGCTCTCCGCCCTCGTCGCCCTCACCGTCTCGGCCGCCGTTGCCACCGCGCTGCTGACGCTCTACGCGGGCCTCGACGCCAAGCTGCACCATGAGTTCCGCTCGTTCGGCGCGAACATCGTCGTCACCGGGACCGCCGACGCGCAGGCCGCCCAGCAGGCCGCCGGCGCGGACGCCACCGTCGCCGCCTTCGCCTACGCCGTCGCGACGACCGACCGGGGCACGCCCGTCGTTGTCGCCGGCGTGGACTTCCCTGCCGTCCGCAAGCTGGACTCCTGGTGGCAGGTTCCGGCCTGGCCCACCGCCGCGAACGCCGCGCTGCTCGGCAGCAAAGCCGCCGAGTTCACCGGCAACGAGCATGCTGTCACCCTGACCTACGCGGGCAAGGCCCAGACCTTCGCCGGCGCCGGCCGCCTCACCACCGGCGGCGACGAGGACGCCCGCATCTACCTGCCGCAGACCGCATTCCAGGCATGGACCGGCCTCGCCCCCAGCGTGCTCGAGATCCAGGTGCCCGGCGGCGCGCCGCAGGTCGAGCAGGCGCTCACCCGGCTCAGGCGGGCGCTGCCCGGGGCCGGCGTCGAACCCGTGCGCCGCCTGGTCGATGGCGAGTCCTCAATCGTCGACAAGACGCACGCGCTCATGTTCGGCGCGGTCCTGCTCATCGCGCTCACGGTCGCGGTGTCCGTGCTCGCGACCCTGTCAGCGTCGGTGCTCGAGCGGCGTCGCGACTTCGCCTTGATGAAGGCGCTCGGCGGCAGCGAGTCGCAGCTAATGGCGCTCTTCCTGCTCGAAACCCTGCTGCTGGCCGCGGGCGGCGTGCTCGCGGGCTGGCTGCTGGGCTCGGCCGCCGCTTGGGTCATCTCGGAGGCGAACTTCCACACGCCCACCCTGCCGCGGCCGGGGGTACTGCCGCTGGTGATCCTGCTGAACCTGCTCATTGCCGCCGCGGCCGCGCTGTTTCCCATCCGCTCGCTGCGCAACCTGCAGCCGGCGGCGTTGCTGAAAGGCGAATAGGTGTGGATACAGCCCCGGAGACCTTGCTGAGAAACAGGGTGGAAGCATGGGGCTTCAGCCCCATGAAACAATCGACAACAGAAAGAGGGGCTTTAGCCCCGGCGCACTCACCATGGCAGAAGTCGTCACCAAACTAGCCCGCACCGCCGAGAAAACAACCCGCGACGAGTGCGCCGTCATCGCGCTCGAAGGCGTAACGCGCGAGTACGCGGGCCGCACCGGCGTCGTGCGCGCGCTCGAAGACGCCACCTTCTCGATCGTCGCCGGCGAGTGGGTTGCCATCACCGGCCCCTCGGGCTCCGGCAAATCGACGCTCGTCAACCTGCTCGGCTGCCTCGACCGGCCCACCTGCGGCGAGCTCAAGATCGACGGCACCGACGTCGCGCAGATGACCCCGCGCGAGCTCGACCGCTTTCGCGCCGACAAGATCGGCTTCATCTTCCAGCAGTTCCACCTGATCCCGTACCTGAGCGCGCTCGAAAACGTGATGCTCGCGCAGTACTTCCACTCCATGACGGACGAGACGGAGGCCCGCGCGGCGCTCGAAAAGGTCGGTCTGGGCGAGCGCACCGGCCACCTGCCGTCGGAGCTCTCGGGCGGCGAGCAGCAGCGCGTCTGCATCGCCCGCGCGCTCATCAACAACCCACCCATCCTGCTGGCGGACGAGCCGACGGGCAATCTGGATCAGGCCAACCAAAAGATCGTCGCCGAGCTGCTGACCGACCTGCACCACCTCGGCCACACGATCGTGATGGTCACGCACGACCCCGAAATGGCCATGCTCGCACAGCGGCGCATCGCGCTGAACCACGGCAAGGTCTTCTGCCATCCGGTGCGGCCGGTGGTAAAGATCAGCGGCTACCCCGGCGCATCGCTGCCGAAGAGCTAGACTAAATACCAGGGATAGAGAGTCTTTGTCGCTTTGTTTGTCATTCCCGTAGGGAATCTGCGTTTGGAGCGCCACGATACCCTAGGCTGTAGCAGGTTTGGCACAGCATCAGTCGAACCGCAGATCCCTACGGGATGACAACAAAATACAATGCCGGCTATTGTCATTCTGTAGAAAGGGATGCATTTTGTTGTCATTCCGTAGCGAAGCGGAGGAATCTACGGTTCGGACCAACACCGCCTCACCGAACCCCCCACTTCAACTTACTCCGCAGCACGCTGAACAAACCATTCGGCCGCAGACGAAGCATCTTCAAACTGGCAGCCGACTTACAACACCGCACCTCATCGCCCAGGTGCAGGTCCACCGCCTCCTGCCCGTCCACCGTCAGCACAATCTGGTTCGGCACGCCTTCCACGCGGATCGTGATGCTCGATTCGCCCGGCATCACCATCGGGCGGATCGTCAGCAGGTGCGGGCAGATCGGCGTAACCACCATGCAGTCCACCCGCGGCATCACGATCGGCCCGTTCGCCGCCAGGCTGTACGCGGTCGAGCCGGTGGGGGTGGAAACGATCACGCCATCGGCGCGAAACGTCGCTACCAGCTGCCCGTCGATCTCGACCGTATAGTCGGCCATCCGCGCAATTGTGCCCTTGGCGACGACCACGTCGTTCAGCACATCCCACTCCAGCCGCACCTTGCCGTCGCGCAGCAGCCGCGCATTCATCATCGTGCGCACGTCGATGTCGGCGATCCCGTTGCACCAGTTTTCGAGCGTCTGATAGAGGTCGCTCAGCGGAATCTCCGTCAGAAACCCCAGTGAACCCAGGTTGACCGACAGGATCGGCACGTCGACGCGGGCGAACGCGCGCGCCGCCGACAGCAGCGTGCCATCGCCGCCGAGCACGATCACCAGCGCCGGCTCCTCTCCCGCAAGCAGCGTCCGGTCCATGCCCGGAGCGTTCAGGTACGTCGCCGAGGCCGTATCGAGCAGCGCTTCATAGTCATGCGCGCGCAGCCAGTCCACGAGCTCCGGCAGCACCTCCGCGAGCTTTGGGCTGGCGGGCTTCGAGATGATCGCGGCCTTGAACATTGACCTTAGTCTACCCCCGCCCACACAGCCTTAAGTAGATACTCATGGTTCCCCTCCATGCCCGTTATCGGAGAGTCGATCAGGTCCATGTCCACCGCGCCCAGCGCATGCGCCGCCCCCACCACGCGGTCGACCGCGATCTGCCTGGCCTCGTCCGTGCGCACGATACCGCCCTTGCCCACATGCTCGCGGCCGGCCTCGAACTGCGGCTTCACCAGCACCACCGCGCTGCCGCGCCAGGCCGGGCCCAGCGCGCCCAGCACTGCCGGCAGCACCAGCGTGGCCGAGATGAACGAGACATCTATGGCAAAAAAGCCGATCCCGCGCGCCTCGAGCGAACCGGCCTCGAGCAGCCTCGCGTTGGTTCGCTCCATCAGGGTAACGCGTTCGTCGCGCCTGAGCCGTTCGGCAATCTGACCGTGGCCGGTGTCGATGGCGAGCACGCTCGCCGCGCCGCGCTGCAGCATGCAATCGGTAAAGCCGCCGGTGGATGCGCCAATGTCCAGGCAGGCCAGCCCCGCCACCGCGATCCCCCAATGCTCGAGCGCGCCTTCCAGCTTCAGCCCACCGCGCCCGACAAACTTCAGGTCGTCGCCCAGCACGCGCAGCACGGCGTCTTCGTCGGTCGGGGTTCCGGGCTTGGTAATCTTCTGCTCGGCCACCAGCACGCGCCCCGCAAGCACCAGCGCCTGCGCCCGCTCGCGCGACTGCACCAGCCCGCGTTCCACCATCAATTTGTCCAGCCGTGTTTTCATAAGCGCTCAACCCAAGTCTACCGGGTTCGGAAATGCTTTCCGATTCGCAGCAAACCCGGTAAAGTACTCATGACACGCCAAGACACATGCACCGGTTCCGGTGCACCGAAATGTTTGATGCAACACACATAAAGCAATCTGTATTCCAGATAGGTGCGTTCTATGTACAGAGAGACGGGAGTAACGAATATGCCACCGGCATCCACCCAGGATGACTCCGCTTTGCTGGCCCTGGTCCAGCGCGGCGATGAGCAAGCCATGGCATCCCTGTTCGACCGCTACTCGAAAGTAGTGTACTCGGTTGCCCTTCGCGTCTTGCGCGATCCGGCCTCCGCGGAAGACGTACTCCAGGAGATTTTCATGCAGATCTGGCGCAGCCCGGACGGTTTCATCGCTACCCGCGGAAGTCTCGGCGGGTGGCTGGCTGTGGTCAGCCGCAATCGATCGATCGACGCGTTGCGAAGAAAACGACCGACGGACTCGGTCGACGAGATCGCTCTTTCTTCCCCGTACAACCTGTCCGAAGAGGCAGAACGCAACATCATGATCGAGCGCGCACGGGAGGTCATCGTTCTGCTTCCGGCCGAACAGCGCAAGACACTCGAGATGGCCTTTTTCGACGGGCTGACGCACTCCGAGATCGCCGAAATGACCGGCGACCCGCTCGGTACCGTAAAAACCAGGATCCGCAGCGCGCTGCTCACGCTCAGAAAGGCTTTCCAATCATGATCCCGGTCAAACATATCGATCCCGACGACCTGCCACTCTACGCCATGCACTTGCTGCCGCCGGATGAGATGGAGGAGATGAGCCTGCACCTGCAGCACAGCGCGGAGGCCCGGCGCGTGCTGTCCGAGATCCTCGGCGACCTCTCCCTGTTCGCCTTTACAGCGGACATGCACAGCCCGCCCGCGCTGACACGGCAGCGCCTGATGAAGCACGTCGCGCGAGAAAAGAAGGCGATTCCGATCGACATTAATCGCCAGTCCGCGGCCGAATACACCCCGCGGACAAGCCCGCTGCTGGACGACGAGCCCGCACGCAGGTCCGCCGCGGCCCGTGTGCTTCCATGGATAGGCTGGGCAGCGGCCGCCGGCCTGGCCGTCGCCTCCGCCGGCCTGTACAGCCAGCGCGAGCATCTGAAGCAGGATGTCGCCAGCCAGCACGTGCAGCTCGCCACCACGCAGGCCGCCCTCGACAACGCCAAGGTGATCATGGATACGGTCCAGGACCCTAGCGCGGTACGAGTGTCCCTGACCCCCACCGGCGTGGCCCCGCCGCCCGAAGGCCGCGCCATCCACGTCGCGGATAAGGGCACGCTGGTCTTCATCGCCAGCAACCTGGAGCCGCTGCAGACCTACAAGACCTACGAGCTGTGGCTGATCCCGGCAGACGGCCGCGACGCCATCCCCGCGGGAACCTTCCACCCCGACGCTCACGGCAACGCGCAGGTCCTGCTGCCTGCCCTGCCCAAGGGCGTCCAGGCCAAAGCCTTCGGCGTGACGGTCGAAGACGGCGAAGGAGCCAGCAGCCCAACCATGCCCATCATCCTGAAAGGCGCGGTCGCGTCCTAAATCGCTTGTGCCTGACAACAAGCAGGTGCCCCATGATCACCTGAGCCGCAAGGCGAAGGTTATTGTGGGGTCATTCTCTTTGCCGTGCAGGCCTGAAGACGAACTCAGGAGGGCACCTCGCAGGAAAACAGGCATTGGCGCCTTCCCCTATACCCGTTCACCTCAAAGTGCAGCTGCTGTTCTCTCGTTTTCGCCGTCATCCTGAGCGAAGCGGAGGACCCCCCGCATTGTCGCTACGGCTGCACTTCAAGGTAGGTAGATCTGATGTAGCGTCACCCGATCAAACGCAGATTTCTACAGGATGACAACCAAAATACAACACAGTCCTTGTATTGTCATTCCATAGCGAAGCGCAAGGCTAAGGCTGCGTAATCCGAACCGCAACCCCATTCCCCTGCAGCGAAAGATGCGTCGTAATCGCATCCAAATCCGTGCGGATGATCGAAAGATCAGCCGAATCCGGCGCCGTCACATAAACCTTACCCGTAGGCGTGCCCTGCGTCGTGACGATGAAGTTAGGATGCCCATGCACAAACGCGTCCCCCGCGTTGACCGAAGTCGCCGCAGGGATCGTCGCCGACACCGTGTTCGTCGTCAGGTTGATCACCGAAACGGAGCCCGGAATGCCAGGATTGGTCCCGGAAGGCAGCACCCCCTGGTTCGCCACGTACGCCCGCGTGCCATCCTGCAGGACCGACACCATCACGGCATTCACGCCGACCGGAATATTCGCCACGACCGAGCCATAGCCCAGCGCATTGAGCGGGTTCGCCGGGTCGCAGGCCGGGTTGCTGGAGAGCGTCGTCGGCGCGCAGCGCGGGATGCTGATGATCGTGACCGAGCCGGGCGTCGCGGCCGTGCCTCCGCCCTGGTTCACGACCACCATCTCATTCAGGGTGGGGGCGAAGTCGGCCCACACCGGCGCGACTCCGACCGGAATCGTGCTCGAAACACCCGCTGCGGTCGTAAAGCGGTCGAGCGCGTTGGTCTGCGCGTCGATCGCGGTGACGCTGTTCGACCCCTTGTTGAGGATGTACGCGCGGCCGGAATCCGCCGTCATCACGCCATACACCGGGTTGATACCTACCGGCAACGTTCCGGAGATCGTGTTGAACGTCGTCTCAATCGCCGCGACGCTGCCCGCGGTTGTGCCGTTGCCCGCGACAATCGCGTAGGCCCGCGGGGAGTTCGCCGCGCCGACCGTGTAGACCGTGCCCGCGCCTGTCGGCAACTCGGACTGAATGCCCACCGGCGAGCCGCCCAGCTGCAGGTCCCCCGGGCGTCCGCTCTCCGCCACGTACGTGTACGAGCCCTGCGGATAGATGCTGACCGGCTGGGAGTTCGAGAACAGCGTCGTGTCCAGGATATTGCTTGCCAGCAGCGACGTGCTCACGTTGAAGGTCGTAAACGTGCCGTCGCCGTTCAGCGTGTAACCCGTGTTTCCGCCCGTATTCAGGATCAGATATTTTGGATTGACGCCAATCGCCGTCGTGTTCAGAATGGTGTCGCCTGAGAAGTCCACCAGCGATACCAGCCCCGGGGAGGTCGGGCTCGGGCTCGAGATCGCAACGGCGTACTTGGTCGGCTGACCCGCCGGCCCGACCGGGTTGATGGAGCTGACCACCGGACGGTAGTTGCTGCCGCAGCCGGCCAGCCCAAGAGCTGCCAGGGCGAGGGCTGCCGTTGCGATGGGAAGCGCGGCGGACTGCTGCAGGGAACGGCGGACGAACTTGCGATCTGAGTGCAAAACTACTCCTGCGGACGCTGGGTGTTGCCGGTACCTTGTTTCATCCCGTAGGGATCTGCTGTTGTCGTCCCCCCGTTGCGCACGCGGGCGCACCAGACAGACGTATTCTCAAAGCTCGATTGTAAATCAACCCGCAACGAGGTTCTTGTGCAACCCCCGTCAAAAGCAATCCTGGTAGCTCTCGATCGTTTCCAATCGCGATCCCTCGTTCAAGTCGTCGGCGGCCTGCTGGTTCTCTCCTGCGTGCTGCCGCTTCCCTTTCTAGCCAGGCACGCTTCTGGTCAAGCTCTCTTCCTCTCTGCAGGTGTTTTGAGTTTGACGTTCGGGGTAGTCGTTTGGGCGCTTCGTGCCGCAACGCCCGCCGCAGCATTCTTTGGTGCGCTGATCTGCAATCTGCTGACCCTGTGGACCGCGGACAGCCGCTCACGCAGCCCCGTGCTGCATTCGGCGCTCGTGCCGCTGATGGTCCTGTTCGTCGTGACGTTCCTCGCCACCCGCGTGGGCAAGCGCCGGCGTCCGGAGTTCACCTCAACCAGAGAAGCGCGGCAAGGCAGAACCGCATCCCAGGTGATTGCCAACCTTGGCTTCGCGCCCGTCGTCCTCTTCGCCGGCCTGCAATGGCTTCCATCGCATGCGGCAGGCAACTTCGACCCCTTCTACGTCGTGCAGGCGCTGGTCCTCGCCTGCCTGGCGGAAGCGACAGCCGATACCCTCTCCTCGGAGCTAGGCCAGGCGTTCGGCGGCACGCCTTACTTGCTGACCACCTTGCGCCCGGCGCCACCCGGAACCGACGGTGCGGTGTCGGTCCTGGGCACCGGCGCGGGAATCGCCGGGGCTGCGCTGGTAATTGCGGCCGGTGCCTGGGCCATGCACCTGGACGCACTGCAGTCGCTGACGTCGCTCGCTGGAGGAGTCGCCGGTCTGCTCTTCGACTCGCTTCTGGGGGCCACCGTGGAACGCCGCGGTCGGCTTAATAACGATCTCGTAAATTTTTCATCGACAGCGTTTACGGCCTTGGTGACACTGCTTTTATTGGAGCGGTAGACCCTTCGCCGAGGGTGGAGTGCCGTTCCCCACAGCAGATACCTCCGCTACGCTACGGAATGACAACAAAAGCGGCACCCGTGTTAGGTCTGAACAAAAGCCGCTTGTGTACTTTGGTTGTCATCCCGTAGGATCTGCGTTTCGACTACCGCTGCACCACAGCCGGAGGAACGCTCAAACCGAAG
>CAXUDC010000112.1:9583-11547 GCA_964249685.1 uncultured Acidobacteriaceae bacterium | reverse complement strand
TTTGCTTTTGCGGCGAAGGTGCCTCCGACAGCATGGGACCGTGCAGTCGCGGAGCGGGCTTCCTTCGCCGCGACCTTGGCTACGCGCGTGGAGTGGAACCGCGTGCTTGACGGTTTTCGGGCGATCTACCACGATAATCCCGCGGATGTGCATGCCCCCGACGCGGTCAACGCGGTGGCAGAGCTGCTTGCGCAGGAAGGCGCGCAGGCTGGCAATCCGAAGCTGCTGCGCGCGGCGCTGGGCCAGTACGAATTTCTGCGGACGCAGTATCCCGCCAGCCGATTGCGCGCACCGGCGCTGCTGGCCGAAGGTCGCCTCGACGAACAGCTCGGCGACCCGAGTGCGGCGAAGAAGGCGTATGCGGACGTGATAAAGGAAGCGCCCGGAAGCGAGTCTGCGAGAGTGGCGCGGGGGCTGATGGCTGAGTTGAAGGGTCCCGCTGCTGCCCCCGGCGTGCGTGCGCCGGCGATGCCGGATCGCGAGGAGACGGCGCTGGATGGGAACGCAGTCCCTGCGGCTGTCCCGGAAACCCATGTCTCAGAAGCGAGACATGGGGCACCCGTTGACACCGGGGAGACTTCCGGGACAGCGGCGAGCGCTGCTTCGGCCAGGCCGCTCGCGGAGGTGACGGGCATCCGCCACTGGTCGACGCCGACCTATACGCGGGTTGCGATCGATCTCGGCGACGAGGTCAAGTTCGAGGCCGCGCGCGTGCCGCATCCGGACCGGATCTACTTCGACCTGCACGGCGCCCGGCTCGCACAGGAGCTTGTGGGTAAGAGCTTCGACGTGACCGACGACGGTTTCCTGCGCAAAATCCGTGCGGCGCAGGCGACCGGCGATGTGACGCGCGTCGTGCTCGACGTGAGCGATGTGACGGAGTACTCGGCGTTTTTGCTGCCGAACCCTTACCGGCTGATCATCGATATCCACGGCGGCAAGAAGGGCGCGGCGGCGGTTCAGCCGGCCGATGTGGCGGAGGTTCCGGTGCCGGCCGGGGCGGGGCGCGCGGCGAGCGCGGCGGCCAATACTTCTGGGCTGCCGGCGATGGCGACGACTGATGGTGGGGAGGCGGTGCGGGCCCCGCGGGCTTCAGGCGATGCGAGGAGGGACACACCCTACGATAGCTTTGCCTCCGGCCCGGTGATCATGGGGCACCCCGCGGGAAGCGTAGGGAGCGCGCCGGCTCCTCGGACTGGGGTTGTGGCGCGGGCTACGCCGGCGCGGCCCGTGCCGAATACCGTGGCGGTGAAGGCTCCGGCCAATGCGACCGAAGTGGCGGCGGTGAGCGCGGCGCCGGGGCGGGTGGAGGCTACCTCCGCGCCGACCTCGAAGCCGATCGCGGTGGTGGCGAAGCCGGCGGCGCGGGCTGCGGTGGAGACGCACCCTAACGACGATAACGCCGCCGTAAGGGTGGGGCACCCCGATGCGGCGCCTGCGCTGAAGGGTGCGCCGGCCAAGGCGGCGGACAAGACGGCCGATGGTGAGACCAGCCTGGTGCGTGCGCTGGGATTGAAGGTTGGGCGGATCGTGATCGACGCCGGCCACGGCGGTCACGACTCCGGAACACTGGGCGTGGACGGGATCGAGGAGAAGGACGTGGTGCTCGATGTCGCGCTGCGGCTGGGCAAACTGCTGCACGAGCGGCTGGGCGCGGAGATCATCTACACGCGGTCCGACGACACGTTCATCCCGCTCGAGACGCGCACCGCGATCGCCAACAAGGCGCAGGCCGACCTCTTCCTCTCCATCCACGCCAACAGCTCGCAGGACGAGACCGCGCGCGGCGTCGAGACCTACTACCTGAACTTTACGAGCGACCCGACGGCGCTCGACGTGGCCGCGCGCGAGAACGCGGTCGGCGGCCAGGGCGTGCACCAGCTCTCGGACCTGGTGAAGAAGATTGCGCTGAAGGATAAGATCGCCGAGAGCCGCGAGTTCGCCTCCGACGTGGAGTCGTCGCT
>CAXUDC010000112.1:0-9483 GCA_964249685.1 uncultured Acidobacteriaceae bacterium | reverse complement strand
GAACCAACCCCAAACCCATGCTTACCTGCAGCGCCGAATGGTAGTCTCATCACGATGGCTTCTTTCAGGACTTCGGCAATCTTTCAGGTCGTGCTGGCCGGCGCGATGCTCGCCACGGCCGCCGCGTGGGGACAGCCCCAGCCCCAACCCACCATGCTGGTGGAGCCGCCCACGCCCCTGTTGCGGACCCAGGCCGGCGACCTCAACACGCCGACCGTGCTTCAGAAGACCGCCGTTGAAGCCACGGACGATCTCTTCGACCGGCCCGGCTGCGGCATCGAACTCAGCACGGCTCCGATGACGCTGTGGCACGGCCCCTGCCTTGCGATCCTGAAAGAGGATGGGCTGACGCGGCTGGCCGGCGCGGACTACGGCCGGGTCCAGGTCTACGCCTTTCAGTTCGGCGACGCCACCGGCGCATACTCGGCCTATACTTTCTATCGCTCGCTGATGAAATCGCCGCACCTGATCGGTGCGGAGGCCCGCATGGGCAACGGCTCGACCGAGACGAGCGCGGACGCAAGCGGCACGCTGGTCTGGGCCGGAACCACGGTCCTGAAGCTGGTGGGGCGTGTGTCGAAAGAGGAACTCGCCGCGGTGGTCGGGCCGTTGCCCAAGGTTGGCGGCAGCAAGGGTCTGGCGCCGTTGCTGCCGACAGAGCTGATCAAGGACGGACTCGAGAGCGAGAGCGTGCGCTATGCCGTCGGCACGCTGGCTTACCAGAACATGGGCGGCGTGCTACCCGCCACGGACCTGGGCTGGGACAAGAGCCTGGAGACCGCGACCGCCAGCTACACCGGCAAGGGTGGCAGCCACGGCATCTTGACCCTGCTGATGTACCCGACGCCGCAGATCGCGGGGGACCGAGGGCGGGCGATCGAGCAGGCAGTAGCCAGTGTCGGCGCGGACAAGTTCGGCACGCTGCGGATGCGGCGTGTTGGGCCGATGATCGGTGTCACCTCGGGTGCGTTTACGGCCAGGCAGGCCGATGCGCTGATCGCGGCGCTGAAGCTCGATCAGGTGGTGACGTTCGACAAGAAGAAGCCGCTCGAGTTCCACGCGGAGGTCCGCAAGACGGCCAGCCTGCTGCAGAATATTGCCGTGCTGAGCGGCGTTCTGATCCTGGCGGCGGTGCTGCTGGGGCTGTTCCTCGGCCTGGGCCGTGCCTGGATCCGCGTTCTGATGGGCAAGCCCGCCGCCAGCGAGCCGGAGTTTTTGACGATCAACCTGCGCGACAAGCCGAAGGGTCTCTTTGTGCCGAAGGACAGCAAGCCCGAGTAGTGCACCCAAGGTGGTGCGGCCGTCTCCGCCGATTGTAAATCCGTCACAGGAACAGCTTCGTGGCAGATCGCTAACTTGCTTGAAATGTTCACGTTGCACGGGCGGAACAAACGCCTTGACACTGCATTTGGTGGAATCTAAGATTTTGCCAGATAGTTCCGATAGCTTTGCCTCTGTTGGAACGTTCTCCCTAAGGACTGGGCCGCCCTGTTGCCGGGCGGTCCTTTCCGCTTTTCACCTCATCTTTAGCGCGGTTGACGTGCAGGCACGTGGGAATGCGTCTTTGTGCGGATGCCGTAGTGTTGTAGAATTGCAGAGGCAGGCCGATGTAGCTCAGTTGGTAGAGCAACTGATTCGTAATCAGTAGGTCAGCGGTTCAACTCCGCTCATCGGCTCCATGAGAATCGTAAGTTCAAAAGCCGCCTGGGTTGAGGGCGGCTTTCTGCTGGTTGGTTGAACGCTGTAGCGTAGAGTTCTGTCGCCGGTCGAACCGCAGATCCCCTGAGATGAAAGCAAAGCTAACGTCTCTGTTTTGTTTTCATCCCGTAGAGATCTGCTTTGTTCCGGCACTACAGCTATAAGCAAACTGCTCTAGTGGATCGTTGGGTTTCGACCGAGGGGTGGGAAAGGTTTTGCCTGCGCTTTTGCGGGCTCTGGGGTGGCGGCGTGGGGGGTGACGACCACGCCGTTGGTTTCGAAGTGCGAGATGCGGTGGCTGCTGCCGTGGCCGAGCATGATGGCTTTTTTCAGCATCTGGATGGGGCGGCGGGACTCCTCTTCGAAGAAGCGGCCGGTCCAGGCGTTGTAGTCGCAGACCAGGTTGTAGGTGGCGTCGCACTTGGGGCAGGTCAGCTGCTCCTCCAGCCAGTGGTGGAAGGCGCCTTCAGGGAGCTTGCCGACGGGGTCGGTTCCGGTGCGAATGGCGGCCAGGATCAGGGGCATCGAATCCTAGCGTATCAGGCTTCGCAGCAGGTTCGCTTCGTCCTCGCGGTAGGGAGTTAGATCGGGGTGGAAGAGGTCGTGGCACCAGACGCTGGGCTGGCTGGTGAGGTAGGGGTGCTGCCAGGAATCCCACGGGAGCCAGGTCTGGGTCTTGCCGGCCACGAGTCCCCAGTGGATGGCGGCGACGCGCTCGCGTTGCGCCAGGGGCAGGATGGCGGCGAGCGTGCTGCCCTGCTGACGGGCCATGTACTCGGTACACAGGATAGGGCGGCGATGCGGCCGCAGACTGGCGATGCGGGAGAGGAAGCTTTCGGGAAGCTCATAGTTGTGGAAGGAGAGGATGTCGCTTTCGTTGAGCTGGATGCGCTGGATCGGGGAAGGACGGGCAAAGTCGCCGGCCCACAGGGCTGAGGTGAGGGGCTGGGTGGGCTCGGCGGCGCGGGCCCAGGCGAAGACCTTGGGGAGGAGGCGCTCGACATGGGTGAGCTTGTCGGGTGGCTCGGTGGCGGCGTAGGCTCCCCAGCCGTTGTCGGGCTCGTTCCAGAGATCCCAGGCGAGGATGCGCGGGTCGTCCCGAAAGGCTGCGACGACGCCCTGGACGTAGGCTGCGAGTGCGGGCTCAGCGGCGGGGTTGGTGAGGAGCGTGCGCCCGGGGCTCTGCACCCAGCGGGAGTTGTGGACGCCGGGGATGGGCGCGAGTTGCGGGCCGGGGACCGGTTCGGGGTCCCAGCAGGAGTCGAACAGGACGGGCAGGATGCGGATCTGGTTGGCTTCGGCGAGGGACAGGATCTGGTCGAAGCGGTCGAGGAAGCCGGGTTGGGGCCAGAGGAGGTCATGGAGAAAGATGCGCAGGACGTTGAGGCCGAGGCTTGCGGCGAGGGCGATCTCCTGCTCGTTGCGGGCCAGATCGAAGGTTGCGGGCTGGAACATCTCGAGCTGGTTGACGGCGCTTGAGGGGATGTAGTTGGCACCGTGGAGGAAGGGCTGGGTGTCGTACCAGTGGTTGGCTTGGGGGGTGGTCCAAGGCTTGAGGGCTTGATTCATGAGTTTTCAGTTTTGTAGTTTCTAGTTTTTACTCAAGCAAAAGGCGCTCCCGTTTGGGAGCGCCTTTTGCGAGGTTCAGGCTAGTTGCCGGGGGTGGCTACTACCGGGATGTTCATCTTCTGCGCCATCTGGTCGGCCATGTCGGTGTGCTGGGCGACGACGGTCTGGCCCTGCTGGACGGCGGCCTTCAGGTCGGCGTTGCTGGTGGTGGCGATCTCGTTATTGAACATGCCGAGTGTCTTGTGGTGGTCCTGATCCATGTTGCGGATGTAGGCCATGTCGAACTTCGCGCTGGAGAGGGCTGCGAGCTGCTGGTCCTGAGCCTTGTGGGTCGGGTTGAGCGGCTGCGGTGTGGTGACGGACATCTGCTGGGCGAACGGTGCCATGTCGGCGCGCAGCTTCATGTGGTCAGTGATCATCTGCTGGGCATAGGCTTTGACGTCGGGGTTCTTGGACTTCTTGAGGGCGAGCTGGCTCGCGGTGATCTCGGCGGTGTTGCCCTCGTCGGCCATCATGACGAAGTTCTTGTCGGCCGCCGTGGATTTGGTGGGGTCTTCCTGGGCGATGGCACCGAAGCTGCAGCAAAGAGTTGCGATTGCGGCGAGCGAGGTGAATTTGACGGTGTTCAGTTTCATGGGAGAGCCTCTTGTATTTCTAATGTGCACTACTACCAACTGTTTGGTTGTCAGGACGCGGGGAAGCGTTGCCTGGGAGGGCTCGATCACTCCCTCCCCCCCCCCGGTAGGTTTTGATTCTAAGATCTTCATTGCAGGAGACTTGGATTCAGGTCGGATTCAGTGTTTCTGCAATGAGAAAGCCGCGGCCCGGGTGGGCTGCGGCTTTTTATCTACTCTTTCTAGGATAGCAGGTGGGTGGGGGTGGGTGCGCAAAGTATTTCGCAGAGGTAAGGGATTTGCTTTGTTTGGGTTGCGATGGAAGGGTGGTGCTTGGGGGCTTGACAGGGTAGTTTTGCTGGAGTGGTTATTTGGAAAGTAAACCCACGATCACCGCAGTGAAGCTGCGGTAATCGTGGGGCACCCCTGAGGGGTTGAGTATCCCGGATAGGTTAGAAGGTGGTGCTTACGGTCAGGCGGAAGGTTTTGCGCGGTTCGCGAAGGAAGTAGTCCGCGCCGTAGAGCTGGATGGCCTGCTGGTAGCTGAACTGGCCAGCTCCGGTGCTGGGGAAGTAGTTGCGGAAGGTGTTGTTGTCGACCGCGAGCTGCTGGGGCAGGTTTCTGTAGAGGCGCAGCGGGTTGTAGGCGTAGTAGATGCGGAAGGGCGCGTTGACGACGGGCAGGATGACCTGGAGCTCGGCGCCGTTCGACATACGCGGGACGAAGTTGGTGTTGGGTACGGTGTTGAGGTATTGGGAGAACTTGACCTGCTGGCCGCCGAAGCAGGCGCCGTTGACGAAGGTCGGGCAGCCGTAGCTGGGGCTGTTGACGGTGGTGAGACCGGCGGCGGACTGGCGCAGTTGCGAGTCCTGGACGTTGAAGGTCAGGCCGAAGTCGGTGAAGAAGGCGAAGGTGACCTGGCTGACGATGGGGATGCGGTACTCGAGGTTTGAGGTGAGCTGGGTGTCGCCGCCGATGGAGACGAGGCGGTAGACGGGCAGCGGGATCTGGATGTTGCCGAGCGAGGCGTTGGTCGGGTCTTTGGGGACGACGGAGCCGTCGGGGTTGGTGAGGTTGAACTGGACGCGCTGCGGGATGAAGGTGTAGGGCGAGTTGGCGCGGATGTCGAAGCCGCGGATGTCGGACTCGCCACCGCCGTAGATACGCGAGGTGGGCGGGGCGACCTCGCCGCCGTAGCCGCCGACGTGAGCGAGCTGGACGCGGTAGCCGAGGACGTTGTGGCCTTCGCGGTTGACCTTGAGGCCCTTCATGGGGAAGAACTGGCGGTAGGCGAGCGCGGGCGAATAGTACTTGACGTTGCCGCCGGCACCGGCGACCTGGATCTGAAGGTTGAGCTCCTTGCCGGAGTTGGGGCTGCGGCCGCCGTTCAGGCTGGAAAGCGTGAAGGTGGGGGTGATGATGGAGCTGATGATGCCGTTGAGCTGGTTCTGCCCGGCGACGCCGGAGCGGAAGGCGAGCGACTGGAAGACGTCGCGCGTGTTGTTGTTGAAGGTGGTGACCGACGAGCGGCTGAGCGAGAAGGAGGCACCGACACGGGCGACTCCTTTTTGCGCGAAGAAGTGGCGCAGGGGCTCGGACAGCGAGACGGTGAGGCCGGTGGTGGACTGGTTGTAGTTGGTGAACTGCGAGGTCTGCGCGGCGGAGAAGTTGGCGGACTGTGCGCCGGTAGCGCCGTAGCTCTTGGCGGGGTTGTAGTCGTATTTCTGGGTGAAGATTTGGACGCCGAGCGAGATGGGCTTGTTGCGCAGGTAGGGCTCGGTGAAGCCGAGCGACAGGTTGCGGGAGAGGTCGCCGATGTTGGCCTGGACGGAGAGGGTTTCGCCGAGGCCGAGGAAGTTGTTGGTCTCGTAGTTGAGGCCGATGAAGGAGCCCGAAAGGCCGGACAGCCCGCCGTTGAGGCCGATAGAGTTCTTGCCCTTTTCCTTGAGCTTGACGAGCAGGTCGACGGTGCCGTCGTCGGTGTTCTGGCGCGATTCAACGTCGGTGTCGGCCTTCAGGGTCTCGAAGTAGTTGAGCTGGTTGAGGCGCAGGAGCGACAGGTCGACGAGGCGTGCGTTGTAGGTCTGGCCCTCTTCGACGACGAACTCGCGGCGGATGACCTTGTCGCGGGTGATGGTGTTGCCCTGGAACTCGATGCGGTTGACGAGGAACTTTTTGCCTTCGTCGATGTCGATGTCGAGATAGATGAGCTTTTTGGCCTCGTCGACGCGCGGGACGGGGGAACCGACGAAGTTGATGTAGCCGAGCTCGCCGTAGGTCTTCTGGAGCTGCTTGACGCCCTTGCCGAACTCGGTGGCGTTGAAGTATTCGCCGTCCTTGTTGGTGAACTGGGCGCGGAGAGCCTTGAGGTTGGTGACGTCCTTGTTGCCGTGGAAGGTGATGCCGCCGAGGCGGTAGCGCTCTCCTTCTTCCACCGGGACGAGGATATCGACGCGCTTGCCGACGGAGGTACGGAAGGTGAGCGGGTTAAAACTGGTGACGTCGCGGTTGTGGGTGCGGGCGTCAGAGGTGAGGGCCTTGAAGTAGCCCTTGTCGCGGTAGACCTGGCGGACGCGCTCGGAGTCCTCATCGAGCTTGCTGGCGTCGAAGGTGCGCGGGAAGAGGTTCTCGAGGAAGATGGAGTGCGGCACGCCGATGGGCTTGAGGTTCACCATGGCGGCGCGGAGCTCGCGGTCGGGGATGTTCTTGTTGCCGTCGAAGACGATCTTGCCGACCTTGACAGTGGGACCTTCCTTGATGTTGAAGGTGACGCCGACGGCGGCGGGGGGGATGGTTTTTACTTCGGTTTTGACGGTGGCGAACTGGTGGCCGTGCTCGGCGAGGAGGTCGCGGAGGACGGTCTCCGCCCGCTTAACACGAGTTGGGTCGTACTGGGATTCGACGGTGACGCCGGCCTTGGCTTTCTTGAGGCGCTCCTGCACGTCGGACAAGGTGACTGCGTTGAGGCCCTTGTAGTCGATGGTGCGGATGGTGGGTTTTTCCTTGACGTAGACGACGAGCTGGACGCAGGCGGGCGTGGTCGCGGTGGCGGGCGAGTCGACGCGCTCGATGCGGACGGACTCGAAGTAGCCGGTGTTCCAGAGCGAGTTGAAGTCGCGCTCGACGATCTGCGGGTCGTAGAGGTTGCCTGGCCGGGAGAAGAGGCGGGCGAGGACGGATTCACGCGGGATGCGGCGGTTGCCGAGGACCTGCGGGGTGCAGAGGGTCTCGGTGTTGCCGTACTGGGCGGCGTCGGCTGGCTGCTGGGCTGGGTCTGAGGCCGGCGCGGGGCTGGCGGGCGCGGGCTGGACCTGCGCGTGGGCCGGGGTAGCGAGCGCGAGCAGGAGGGCGAGGGAAGAAGCGGCGGTCGAGAGGGCCAGGGCGGTTGGCTGGGCTGTCTCGACTTTCTGGACTGGCTTGGTCTGCTGGCGCGGGGTGCTGGTGGTTCGCCCGGGGCTCAGACTGCGGTCGTTCGTTTGTTTCGTGGTAAAGATACGCACACCCTCACTGCCTCTGAAAATCAGGTCCCTCGATGGATCAGGGGTATCGTTCGATTATAGGTGAGCCGGGGGCTGGTTGCGAGTTTCGGGGGCCGGGCCGGATAGAAAGAAGTCGACGATAGGACTTGGACGGATGTGGGGCGAAAAGGGGAGGGGAAAAATGGTGGGGGTGTTGGTGCGAGCGAGTTCGGTTTGGGGCTGGGTCTAAGTTGGGAGAATGGCCGTTTACCTTGCGGTGTGGCCGCGGCGACAATGCGGGGGTCCTTCGCGTGGCCTGCGGCTAGCCCTTCGCTCAGGATGACGGCGAACAAAGAAGGGACAGCGGCTATGCCTGGAGGTGACGGGTCTAGTTCATTTCCGGAGGTGTGGTGCTGGTTCGAACCGCAGATTCCTCCGCTGCGCTGCGGAGTAACAACAAAATGCTGCACTTGTATTTTCTTGTCATCCCGGATGGATCTGCGCTTTGATCTGTGCTGCACTGGGTTTCAAGGGGAATCTTTCAGGCGGAACGAATTAAACATGGCACCGCGAAAGCTCGTTGTGACCGGAAAGAGACCATGTCCCAGGGGCTAAGCCCAGTTCGTGGCTGAACTCGATGTCCGGGCTGAAGCCCGGACCTATCCCAGAAGCAAGAACAAGAACCAGATTTGCCAGACACTTGGGGCGATCCCACTCATCGCGGTGAAGCTGCGATGAATGGGGCACGGGTGTGGTCGGGGTTTAGCTGCGGCGGACTACGGCGTGGATGTGGCCGTGGGGCTCGTCGGTGGGGATGAAGAGGGTGTTGGGGTTGTCCTGGCCGAAGGGGGTCAGGTTGACGGGCAGGTTGTGGCGGTTGGGCATGGTGAGGGTGAGCTCGTCGATCTCGGGGGCGGCGGCGAGCGCGGCCTCCGCCATGGCGTAGAGGGTGTGCTGGACCGAGAGGCTGGCGTGGTGGGCGAAGGTGCTGAGGAGGGTGTCGAGGATGCGGCGGCGGGCTTCGGCGTAGTCGGCGGGTGGGGTGGTGTAGGGCCACTCGATGGTGGCTTCGGTGCCGAGGAGGCGGTCGGCGGTCTCGGGAAGCGTGGTGAGCTTGTCGCGGTCGAAGCCGGTGAAGCCGGAGTTGGCGGTCTTGAGGATGACGAGGCCGCGGATGCCGGAGGTGACGCTGACGGGTGCGCCCGGGGTGGAGACGGCGGTCGTGGTGGCGACGTCGGGGCCGCGCTGGAGGAAGGCGGAGCCGTGCTTTTCCCTGCCTGCGGGGCCGTCAGCGGTGATCCGCACCCACATCTTTTCTTCTACCGTGACGCGGGCGCTGGTGAGGGCCGGGTTGCGGGTGGTGAAGAAGGCGGCGAGCTCGGCGGCGAAGGCTTCGAGCGTGGCGGCGGTGCTGGTGCGGGCGACGGAGTAGACGGCGTTCTTCATGGTGTCGGTGGCGGTGATGCCGGTGTTGTCGCCGTGGGTGAAGACGGGGGCGAAGTCGCCGGTGAGGTAGACGCCGACGGTCCACTCGTGGACGTCGTGGTGGGTGGCGTGGCGGGTGACGCGCAGGACGCGGACGCGCGATTTGCCGTAGTGGTTTTCAGCGAGAACAGCCATGGTTGACGTTCCTTTTGCTCAAGGCAGGACGGATCAGGTGCCGCGATAGGTTGAGTAGCCGAAGGGGCTGAGGAGGAGGGGGATGTGGTAGTTGCGTTCGCCGGGCAGGACGGTGAAGGTGATGGCGATTTCGGGGTAGAGGCTGGGCTGGTTGCGGGCGGCGATCTCGAAGGTAATGCGATAGCGGCCGGGAGAGACTTTCTCGGGCGTGAGCAGGGCGGGGCAGCGGCCGTCGGCGTCGGTGACGGTGGAGGCGCAGGTGAGCCAGTGCTGGCCGTCGGCGCGCTCGAGGATGACGGGGACGTCCGGGGCGGGTTTGCCCTGGGCCACGTCGAGGATGTGGGTTGTGATTCCGCTCATGGTGCGAGCCACCTTTCGAGTCTGAGGAGTGTGATGCGGTCCTGCTGGCGGGCCGCTTCTTGGAGCTCTTGCTCGCGGGTGTGCTGCAGGCGCTGGTGGAGGAGGTCGAGGAGCTCGGGCGCGGTACGGCCGCTGGCGAAGACGAGATAGAGGAAGCCGAAGCG
>CAXUDC010000111.1:0-11739 GCA_964249685.1 uncultured Acidobacteriaceae bacterium | reverse complement strand
GAGCGCAAGGCGGCGCAGAAGAAGAGCGAGACGGCATCGGTAGTCGGCGCGGGCGATTTGAACGATGACCCCGACCGGCCGAACCTGCATCGCGGCAAGCCGGCGGCGCGGCTGGAGGAGGACGACCTGCCGCCGCTACATGGGGTGCCCGCGGAGATGCACCAGATGGTCGCGGTGTCGGATGCGAAGAGCCGTGCGGAGCATGATTTTGCCCGGCCGTGGGAGTCGCCCGAGGAGCAGGCGCAGGTGCTGGGCGAGATGCGCGGGCTGGCGGCTGCGAAGGTGGCGGAGTACCCGCCGGCTGCGGCTCCGGCTGCGAAGATGGCGGGCTCGTCCACCACAGCAAAGCGCCGTACGGTGGCAAAACCCGCCGTTCCGGCAGCGGCGTTCGACGCAAAGACCGAGGTGCTGCACGGCTATGTGCTGAGCTACGGCGGGGCGGCGACATACGTTTACAGCGCGTCGACCCAGGATGCCAAGGCACCTGTGCTGGTGACCGTAGTGGCGCAACGGGAGCCAGACGGTTCGCTCAAGACGGCACTGGCGAGTGTGACGGATGCGGGTCATCTGGACCGGACGCCGCAGCTGCGGCTGGTGGATGCGGTGGATCCGGATGCGTCGAACCGGGCTTCGCTGCTGTTCGAGCGCAGGGGAGCGACGACGCGGGAGTTTGCGTTGTACCGTGTGATCGGGGCGCATGCGGAGCAGGAGATTGCCGCGGGGTCGGTCGAGTAGGCGAGTGCCCATGATCACCGCAGCTTATCGCGGTGATCATGGGGTTTGGAATCTCGCCTGAGCTGGGCTGCCTGAGAGACTAACCCCACGATAACGTCCGCTCCGCGTCCGTGATCATGGGGCACCCTAAGTGGATTCGGTGGTTAGTAGCCCAGCAGGCCGCCCTGGCCTCTCGGGTCGGGGAAGCGGTAGATGATCAGGCCGAGCGCGAACAGCAGCAGGATGAACTGGATCAGGGTCTTCGAGCTGGGGCGCTCGGGCACGTCGTTCTTCCAGATTCGCCAGCCCATGCCGAGCGCCACGAAGAGGAACACGAAGTTGTGCAGCATGCCGAAGAAGATCAGCGACGTCGCGAGCACGAGCCAGCGCTGCGTGCGGTCGAGTGCGTGAGTGGCCTGGCCGCCATCGAAGAAGAAAATTGGTACCAGGTTGATGGCGTTGATCCACGCGGTGGTGTAAGCGAGCGCGATGGCGAGCGAGCTGCCCGTGCGCAGCCCCACGGCCGCGCATCCGGCCGCGACCAGCAGCCCGAAGAAGGGGCCGGCGAGCGAGATCGTCGCGAGCGTCTCCACCGTCACGCCTTGCGAATACCACTTGACGTAGGCGCCCATGCCGGGGATGAAGATGGGCAGATCGACTTTCAGGCCCTTGCTCCGCGCCACGATATAGTGGCCCATCTCGTGGATGAGGATCGACAGCGTGAAGCCGAGGCCGAACTTCCAGCCGAACAGCGCCCAGTAGATGCCGAAGTAGGCCAGGAAGCTGAACAGGAACTTGAACTTGAAGATGAGGAAGATGAAGCTCTTGGCCTTGGCCAGGAAGAAGAGCACGGGCGCGAAGGGGCCGAGGCGCTTGGTCCAGCGCGCCTTTTTATCGGCGACGGCCTCGAGGCGCTGGTCGATGGCGGCGATGCGCTGTACGACGGCGTCGTACTGTTTGGTGCCCTCGGGCAGCCACGCGAGGCCCTGGGCCCAGGTATCGCGCGCGGCGGCCCAGGTGCCGGCGGCCTCCTGCCCGGTGGCCTGGATGGCAATCTCGCGCAGGTACGCGGCATAGGCGAGCGCGTGGCAGTCCGGGCAGGCGAGCGTGCCGGGCTGCAGGTAGTGGCTGCACTCCGGACAGTTGTAGACCGGCTGCGGCGGGGCAAGTTGCGGGACGACTTCGGGGATGGCTTCGGTCACAGGATGGTTAGACGCTGGTGCGGATGGTTGATGTGCGGGAGGTTGGGGTGGACCCACTCATCACGGTGAGGCTGTGATGCATGGAGCACGGATTTTGGGTGGGGTGATAATCAGCGGGTGCCGAAGAGGGACATGCGGCGGAACTGGGCGTCGCCGCCGGCGGCGAGCTGCCACGCGGTGCGCAGGCCGATGAAGAGGATGAGCAGACCGAGCGCACCGTTGATGGGGCTGGACTGCAGGCGCAGCAGGGGGCCGGCGAGGAAATACTTTATGAGGATGGGCAGCTCGTTGGCGAGGCCGATGCCAGGGATCTGGGCCATGCGTGGGCGCAGGTACCAGTAGATGTCGAGCGTCGAGCCGAGCGTGACGGAAAAGTAGGTCAGGATGACGGCGGCGATCTGGAACGGGCGGCCGCCGATGCCCTTGCTGGCCGTCATCATGGCCTTGGCGATCAGCCAGCCCATGCCGATGGCGACGATCGACACCATAAAGCCGGACAGGCCGATGATGGCGTAGCCGAGCGCGCCGGCGAGGGCGGCGCCGGTGCCATAGAGGATGGCGAGGGGCAGGAGGCCGGTTACATTTGGGCGGCCGACGACTTCGCCTTCGAGGGGCTCGGGCTGGTGGTACTCGACGCGGGTGAAGTCGGGGATGGGCATGGATGGCTCCTGGGTGGGCAAGGGACGGATGCGACGGTGGGGGATTGTTCCCACCCATCGCGGTGAAGCTGCGATGAATGGGGCACCCGGGATTGAAGGGGTCCGCTTTATAGGCTCTGGGCGGGGAGGTTGATGGCGTCGCGCGCGTCCGACAAGGTGACTTTGAAGGTGAGTTTTTTCTGGCCGCGGAAGACGCTGAGCGTCACGACGTCCCCGGCGCGATGCGCGTTGAGTGAGGCGGAGAGATCCTGCGCGCTTTCGATCAGTTGGCCGTCGAAGCCGACGATGAGGTCGCCGCCGAGCATGACGGGCGTGTTGCCCTGGTAGAGCCGGCGATTGCCGCCATGCAGGCCGGCTTTTTCCGCCGCGCCGCCGGGCAGCGTGGTCTCGATCAGGATGCCGTAGTCGGCGGGCAGGCCGATCTGCTCGGCGATGTCGGGGCTGATGGGCAGGGTGACGATATCGAGTGAGGGGCGGCGGACGCGGCCGTAGCGGGCAAAGTCGTCGAGCACGGCCTTGGCGGTGTTGACGGGGATGGCGAAGCCGATGCCGGCGGACTGGTCCGATCCGTTCGACGCGATCAGGGTGGTGATGCCGATGACCTCGCCGCGCGAGTTGAGCAGCGGCCCGCCGGAGTTGCCGGGGTTGACCGCGGCGTCGGTCTGGATGGCGTCTTCGATGGGCTCGCCGGACTGCACGCCGATCGACCGGATGGCGGAGATGATGCCGCGCGTCATGGTGCCCGAGAGCCCGAACGGGTTGCCGATGGCGTAGACGCGCTGGCCGACGACCAGGCCGTTCGATTCCGACAGCGTGGCCGGCACCAGGTTGGGCGCGTTGATTTGCAGCAGCGCGAGATCGTGGTGCTTGTCGATGCCGACGACGGTGGCCTTGTATTTGTGCTTGTCCGACAGCGTCACCTCCACGCGCTGGGCGTTGTCGATGACGTGGTTGTTGGTCAGGATGTGGCCCTCTTTATCGAGGATGAAGCCCGAGCCCTGGCCCTGCTGCGGGACCGGCCGATTGAAAAAATCGAACGCCACGGCAGTGGAGGTGATGTTGACGACCGACGGCAGGGCCTTGCGGTAGACGGCGATGTTCTGCTGCTCTTCGGTGTCGAACGCGGGCGCGGCCGAGGCCTCAGTCAGGGTAAACGTCCCGTGGTCGCCGACCAGGCTTGCGGTATGCAGATGATCGTTTGCCGTATGCAGCCAGGGCAGCAGCCGGCCCGTCGCCGCGCCACGCGTGGTGACGTAGTAGAACCCGGAGAGGAGCAAGAGCACAAACAGAACCGGACGCAGCTTCATGGGGTAAGTTCCTGTCTTTATTGCATCGAGGCGCAGCGTTCAGGTGCAGCCCATGCGCCAGGTCCATTGTACCGGCTCACCCCTCCAGGTTGGCGAGCGCGCGGGCCAGGATCGCGTTCATCTGGCGAAGTTCCGCGAGCGGAATGCCGGCCCAGACCTCCGCCTCCATGCCGCTCTTAATCTGCTGCGCGTTGGCCAGCAGACGCTCGCCCGCTTTCGTCAGCCGTGCCGTCACGAGCCGTTCGTTGTCCGCACCCTTGGCGCGCGTCGCCCAGCCGCGCTCTACCGCACGCACCAGGATGGCCTGCGCGCTTTGCGGCGTCATCCCGCAGGCCCGCGCGATCGTCGCGCCCGAGACCCCGGGGTGCTGGCGAATCTCATACAGCACGCGCAGCTGCGAGTGCGTGCAACGATGCGGCTTCAGTTCCTCATCCAGCCGCGCGCGCGAGCCCACGATCAGCTTGCGCAGCAGATTCTGCGTCTGGCGCGTGGCTTCCAGTCGGCTTCGCGGGCGAAGTTCATCCATATCAGTCAGCTGATACTATATCAGGACACTGATATGCCCGACCCTGCTCACGAAGTCGAATGGAAGCCGCGCTACAATCCCTGGGCCATCGCCCTGACCGTCACGCTGGCAACGTTCATGGAGGTCCTCGACACCTCGATCGCGAACGTCGCGCTGCCCCACATCGCGGGGTCGCTCGGCGCCAGCCAGGAGGAAGCCACCTGGGTGCTGACGAGCTACCTGGTCAGCTCGGCGATCGTGCTGCCCATCTCCGGCTGGATCTCGAATCGCATCGGCCGCAAGCGCTTCTACATGACCTGCGTGGTGCTGTTCACGGTCTGCTCGCTGCTCTGCGGGCTCGCGCCGACGCTGCCCTTTCTCATCATCGCGCGCATCCTGCAGGGCTTCGGCGGCGGCGGGCTCGCGCCGTCCGAGCAGGCCATCCTGGCCGACACCTTCTCGGTCGCCAAGCGCGGCCAGGCCTTCGCGCTGTACGGCATGGCGGTGGTCGTCGCGCCCGCGATCGGCCCCACGCTGGGCGGCTGGATCACGGACAACTTCAACTGGCATTGGATCTTCTTCATCAACCTGCCGATCGGCATGCTCTCGCTCTACCTTTCGAACAAACTCGTCGAAGACCCGCCCAACATCAAGGAGCGCATGAAGCTGAAGCTGCCCATCGACTTCACCGGGCTGGCACTGGTCGCAAGCGGCGTCGGCTGCCTGGAGTTTTTCCTCGACAAGGGCCAGGAGAAGGACTGGTTCGGCTCGACCGAGATCCAGGTCATCGCATGCTTCGCGGCCGTGCTGCTGGTCACGTTTGTGTGGTGGGAGTGGCGGCATCCAGACCCGATCGTCGACCTGAAGCTGCTCAAAAACCGCAACTTCGGCACGGCCGTTTTTCTGCAACTGATCCTGGGCATGGTGCTGTTCGGCTCGACCGTGTTGATCCCGCAATACCTGCAGTCGCTGCTGGGCTACACGGCCGAGCGCGCGGGCCTGGTGCTGTCGCCGGCCGGCTTTGTCATGATGGCGGGCATGGCCATCGCGGGCCGCTCGCTGAGCTGGCGGATCGATCCGCGGCTGACCGTGGCTCTGGGCTACCTGGCGGTTTCGGCGGGCATTTACAACCTCACGCGCCTCTCGCTCGATACCGCCTACGGCACCGCGACGCTGTGGCGCATGCTGCAGGTCATCGGCCTGCCGTTCGTCTTCATCCCCATCTCCACGTTGAACTACGTGGGCGTGCCGCGCTCGAAATCGAACCAGATCTCGAGTCTTTCGAACTTCGCGCGCAACCTGGGCGGGTCGGTCGGCACGGCGCTGCTGACCACCTTCCTGGCGCGCACCGCGCAGACGCACCAGACGCAGCTCGCGGCCAACACGGTGCCCGGCTCCCCACCGTACACCCTGTACCTCGCGCAGGTCGCGGGCGTCTTTCGCGACCGCGGCATGAGCGCGGTGCAGGCCATGCAGATGGCGGTCGGTTACGCGTACCAGCAGCTGTTGCGGCAGTCGTCCATGCTGGCATACAAGAACGCGTTTGCCATGATGGCCGGCATTATCCTGTGCCTGATTCCGCTTCCCTTCCTGATGCGGCTGCCGGCCAAAGCGGAGAAACCGAAGCCCGAGGACGTTGCCGCGCACTGAAGCACGCGGCCGCAATGGTAAATTGTACGCATGGGAACGACCACCGTGACGCAAGGGCCGCAGGTCCTGAAAGCCCCTGCCAAGAAGCCCTCTTCTTACATTCCTGCCCTCGATGGCCTGCGCGCGCTCGCCTTCCTGATGGTGTTCCTGTCGCATACCACCGGCAACACGATCGGGCGGTACGTGCCCGCCGCGTTCGGCGTTACCGTCTTCTTTTTCTTGAGCGGCTACCTCATCACCACGCTGCTGCGCAAGGAGTGGCAGGAGACCGCCACCATCGCGCTCAAGGACTTCTACATCCGCCGCGCGCTGCGCATCTTCATCCCGCTCTACATTACCTACGCCCTGGCCTCGCTGCTGGTGCACTTTACCGGGGACCCGCAGGGCAACTGGCGCGGCTTCTGGGCCGCGATGACGTACACCTACAACTACACGCGGCTGCTGCCGCACGTCGCACTGCCGAACGGCATGGACCTCATCTGGTCGCTCAGCGTGGAAGAGCACTTCTACCTGCTCTTCCCCCTCTTCTTCCTGTTCCTTATGCGCAAGCGGATGACCTCCAGCGCGCAGGCCTGGGTGCTGTTCGCGCTCTGCCTCGTCGTGATCCCGTGGCGCCTGTTCGTCTGGACGCACCACTTTCCCGAAGCCTGGACCTACTTCGCGACCGACTGCCGCTACGATTCGATCCTGTGGGGATCGCTGCTCGCGCTTTGGAACAATCCGCGTTTCGACACGCCCATTTCCCTGCTCAAACGCCAGGGCGGCACCCTCGCCCTGGCCGGGCTCGCGGTGCTGGTGGCCAGCATGTTTGTCGGCAGCGAGACCTACCGGTTCGTCTACCGGACCTCGTTCCAGGGCCTGTGCCTGTACCTGATCTTCTACTTCGCGGTCTCGACCACCGGGCACTGGAGCGTGCGCTGGCTGGAGAACCGCGCGTTGCGCTACGTGGGCTGGCTTTCGTACTCGCTCTACCTGAGCCACCGCGCGCTCCAGTGGGTGGTGGTGCGCTATGTGTCGCACAAGGACTGGATTGTGGTGCCGCTGACGTTCGTGCTCGCCTTCGTCTACGCATACGCGATGCGCCAGCTGCTCGAGCTCCCCATCCAGCGTCTACGCGCGAAGTACCGCCACGTAGAGCCGCCAGTCTCCGCCAGCATGCCGGTCGAAGGCATTTAGACTAAATCGCCCGAAGTGTTAGTCTCCGCCTTTTTGTTTGTCATTTCCGTAGGGAATCTGCGTTTGGAGCGGCACTACACCCACAGGCACGAGCGCAGGTCGAACCAGCACGAAAGCCTGAAGCCAGCGCCACCAGGAGCAACGCTCCCCTCTCGACCCAACGCTCTACCCAGACACCCGCGTCCCCACACAAACCGCGCACTGACAAACCCGCCGCAAGTAATCCCAGCTATAGATCCCGCTCTCATGCCCATCGTTCCACTTGAACTTCAACGCGTACTTCCCCACCGGCGTAACCTCCACAGGCCGGGGTGGAGCCTCATACAAGGCGAACGGCCCGCCGGCCTTCGGCTTTGCCACGCCAAGGGGCCGCTTCGTCTTCTCGCGCTCTTCGTTGCACGTCGCGCACGGGCACGCCCAGCGCAGCCAGGCGAAGTTCCACGAACTGCGATGCCCGTCCTTCCAGTCGATCGAGACGCCCGTGCCTTCGCTCTTTCTCACGTACACCTTGGCGGGTGTCACCGCTTCGGTGGGCAGCTTCACGTCGCCTGCGCTCTCGCGCCGCGCCTGCTCCTCGCTGACGATCCTGATCCCTTCGTGGCTCATCCATTCCTCCAGAAAAAGTATCCGGCAATCACCACGCCGGTCACGACCACCACCGCGCGCAGCACCGCGCCGTTCATGCGCCGCGCATAGCGCGCGCCAAGGTAGCCGCCCAGCGCCGCGGCCACCATCGAGACCAGGCAGTAGTGCCACAGGATGCGCCCGCTGAGGACAAACGTCACGATCGCGCAGAAGTTTGAAGCGCACGCGGCGACCACCTTCAACGCATTTAGCTGGTGCATCTCCTCCATGCCGAACAGCGCCAGCACCGTCATGATCAGGAAGCCGCCGCCCGCGCCGAAGTAGCCGATGTAGAAGCACACCGGCAGCAGCGCCAGGGCAAGCCCGGGCAGGGAGATCGCTGGTTCCACCGCGGCCGCACCCTCGATCGCGCGCCCGCGCAGCCACTTCGAGATCCTGCCGCTGACGCCAAAGATGAGCGAACCGGTCAACAGCAGCCACGGGATCAGGTGCAGAAACGTCCGCTGCGGCGTATGGAGCAGTACCCATGCCCCGCCCACCCCGCCCACCAGCGAGGTTCCCAGCACGACCGGCAGCAGGCTCCTGCGCACATCGCCGCGCAGCGTAAACAGCGACGTCAGCTGCCCCGGCCAAAGCGCAACCGTGTTGGTCGCATTCGCCTCGATTGGCGGCACGCCCATGCCCAGCATGGCCGGAAAGGAGAGGAAGGAGCCCCCACCGGCCATGGCATTCATGGTCCCGGCCAGCAAGGACGCAGTGACCAGCCAGACAAAGTGCCAATGCGAAATGAAGGGAGAAAGCATCCTCTACCCATTGTACGGTGACGCGAAAACACTCCAGCAGGAAACGCGTTCAGGCCGACCTGCCGACCGCTGCCTGCCGAAGCCTTTCCCAACGAGTGCATGGAATCTGCGTCTGCTTACCTTCCATGCACTCGTACAGGACGATCCTCAAAGCTTCAACTTCTCAGTTCCCCTGCGCCAGCCCCGCAACGACCGCAGCGAATTTATCAAGTATCTGGTGCCAACCCTCTACCTGACCGCTCTTTGTCGCGTCCTCCATGGTTTCATTTCCAAGGAAAGTGAGTTTCGTCTGACCGTTTCCAAGATCCTCAAACGTAATCACGTCGTGCGCATTCTCGATAGCCTCATGCTCTATTCCATAATGCCCAGGGTCAACCTTATTTCCTTCCGAGTCCGAAAAATACATGGATAGAACGATCTTCTCGTGCAGCACGATCTCGTGATACTCCCCGCCATTCCAGAACTCCTGCCCATCCGGCGATCGCATACAGCAGAGAAACGTCCCTCCCACGCGAAAATCCATCTTGCAATAGGGCGCTGTAAAACCTTTCGGCCCCCACCACTGCATCACGTGGGCTGGGTCTGTCCACGCCTGCCAAACCAGTGCGCGTGGGGCATCGAAAATTCTTGTGACAACCATCCGCTTTATCTCATGATCCGCGTTTTTCATGTCCAGCCTCCGCTTTCTTCATTCGATCCACAACCACCTCAAGCTTGTCGAAACTCTCTTCCCAGAATCGGCGATAATTCAGCGCCCAGTCGCTCACTGTCTTGATCGCCTCTGGCCTCAGCGTGCACATACTCTCTCGTCCACGCTTCGTCTTGATCACAAGACGCGCGCGCACCAGGCAGGCAATGTGTTTTGAAATCATTTGCTGCGAGAGTACAAATGGTTCCGTCAATCCATGCACAGAGGCAGGCCCATGGGAGAGTCGTTCGACCATCGCCCGACGGGTTGGATCCGACAAAGCCGCAAATCTTGTACTCAATTGATCCACAACCATATGGTAGTGAAATTATTAATCGTGTCAAGGGGTGATGTTGGCAGTTACCGATGAAGGTCCCGCATCCTCGTCTCCCTCACCTCTTCAATCGAAGAACGGTAGCCCTGTCTCCACGCTAGCGTGCCACTTCGCCCGGCATTCTCGGCGTCGCCGCAATCAGGCGTCGCGTGTACTCCTCGCGCGGATGCTCGCAGACTTCCTCAGCGCTGCCCACCTCCACCAGCCGCCCGCGCTGCATCACCGCCACGCGATCGCACAGGTAGCGCACCAGCGGCATGCTGTGCGAGATGAACAGATACGTCAGCCCATGCGTCCGCTGCAGGTCCTTCAGCAGGTTGATCACCTGCGCGCCCACGCTCACGTCGAGCGCGCTTACCGGCTCGTCGAGCGCCAGGAACTCCGGCTTCAGCGCCAGCGCGCGCGCAATGTTGATGCGCTGCCGCTGGCCTCCGCTGAACGCATGCGGATACCGTTCGAGCACGTCGCCGTCGAGCCCCACCTCCGCCATCAGCTCCGCCACTCTTTGCCGCACAAAGTCGCGCTTGAAGCCACCCTGAATCGCGAACGGCTCCCCCACAATCTGGCCGATACGCATCTTCGGGTTCAGCGCCGCGAACGGGTCTTGAAAGACCATCTGCATCCGCCGCCTGAGCGCGCGCAGCTCCTTTGGCCTGGCCGCGAGCACGTCGGTGTCGTCAAACGCCATGCGGCCGGCGGAGGGCTCCACCAGCCGCAGCATCATGCGCGCGACGGTGCTCTTGCCGGAGCCCGATTCGCCCACCAGCCCCAGCGTCTCGCCCCGCGCAAGGCTCAGCGACACGCCGTCCACCACCGTCGTGGCGCCATACCGTTTTGTCAGCCCCGTTGCCTCAACCAGCATGCCGGAATGGTAGCATTGCCGCCTGCTATCCCAGCTCCGGATGCACCTTGTTGAACCCCGTTGCCTCCTGGTAAGCCCGCGCAAACGCCGCCACCTGCGCGTCCTTGTACAGCCCGCCCAGGAACGTCAGCGACACCGGCGTCCCCGGCCCGCCCGTGTTGTTCAGCGCACCATCCTTCGTGTCCGGCGAGACCGGCGCATCCGCCCCGCGCAGCCCGTTCGGCACAATCACCGCCGGCTGCCCCGTCAGGTTCGTCGCCGTCAACTGCGCCCCCTGCGACGGCGTCACGATCACGTCCACCGTCTTGAACAGCTCATCCATTGCCGCAATCGCCAGCGTGCGCCCGCGCATCGCCTGCAGGTAGTCCACCGCCGAGTAGAACCGCGCCACGCGAAAGTTGTTCGGCCAGTCGAACGGCTCCTGCCCCGCAAGCAGCTTGTCCCGCCCGCTCCGTGTCAGCTCGTCAAACGCCGCCGCGCCCTCCGCCTCGAGCGGCGGCACCATCGCGCCGAACGGCAGCTTCGGCATCTCGACCGGAACCAGCGCAACGCCCATCTTCCCTCGCAGCACGTCCAGCGCCGCCTGCGAAAATTTCAGATCGTACGCCGCCCGTACCATCGCTGCCTCCGTCCGCGAGACCCGCTTGCGATACGCCTCCATCTCCGCATCGCCACCCGCCGTCGGCGCCTTCAGCTCCGGCGGCACCGGCGCGTCGAACGCCGTCTTGATGTAGCCCACCCGCAGCTTGCGCCAGTCGAACTCCGCGTCCCAGTTGAACGCCGCCGGCTGCACCGAAAGGTCATGCCCATCCTGCCCGTAGATCGTGGACAGCACCAGCGCGCAGTCCTCCACGCTTCGGCAGATCGGCCCAATCTTGTCCATCGACCAGCTCAGCGCCATCGCGCCGGTCCGCGGCACCAGCCCAAAGCTGGGCCGTAGCCCCGTGGCCCCGCAACGCGTGCTCGGCGAAGAAATCGACCCCAGCGTCTCCGTCCCGATTGCAAACCCCACGCACCCCGCCGCCGCCGCGCTCGCACTCCCGGCCGAAGACCCACTCGAGCCCTGCGCCGGGTTCCACGGGTTGCGGCACCGCGTTCCCGGCTTCGCGCCCCACAGATCGCCCTGCGCCAGCGCCCCCATCGCCAGCTTCGCGACCAGCACCGCGCCCGCCGCATCCAGCCGCTTCACCACCTCCGCGTCATAGTCGAACTCCTGCTTCTCAAAACCACCCGCGCCCCACGTCGTCGGGTATC